>JBBSDO010000163.1:0-6628 GCA_038241515.1 Elusimicrobiota bacterium
AATTGCAAATCCGGAATCTGTTTTATTTAAATGCACTTTCGCAATGGTGTGAATGCGCGTCGGGGTGAACCCGGCGGAGGCCAAACCATGCGAAAAAGCCATTGAAAAACATCCCGCATGAGCGGCGCCGATGAGTTCTTCCGGATTGGTTCCAGTACCTTCTTCAAATCGCGAACCAAACGAGAATTGTCCTTGAAAGGCACCGCTGCCCAACTTGACTGTGCCTTTTCCACCTTTTAAATCGCCGCGCCACTCGCCTTCTGCTTGTCGTATTGCCATGAATGTGATTCTCCTTATATGTGAAGTTGTGTAAAGAAATTATGGGTAAACCGAATGCGCAGGTTCGATGGATACTCTCCTATTATCTGTAATCTGAACAGTCCCTTCAAGTGTCTAACGATACGAGGAAACGCCCATGGACAAAGTTACTCCGCCAGAGAACGATAGGACATCGATTAAAAGCGGTCAGCGATCCCCTACCGGGAAACGCGCTGCATTTTCATCAAAAGCTCCCATCCCCCGCCTTCGCCGCAAAACCGATAGCTACAAAGGACCTTTGCGCCGTCGAAAAGATTTCCTAAACATCCATCCTTTCGCCGTTTAACGTTTCGTATTATCTTCTCCCCGTTGTTCTGAAATCAGTTCTGCGTGATCTCCCTTAACGGCGGTTGACGACGTCAGAGAGCGGGGAAGGGGTCTGACCCCTCGACTCTCTGGTACGAAGAGGCTCGGGCGGCGACGCGGGTCTTGAAAGGGATCTCCGAATTCGAGCAGTCCCGGAAAACACGGTATCGCGTGGAAGTCCTGTATAGCGAATTAAAGAATCGCGTAGAACTACGGAAGGTACGCCTTAGGCGGTTGTGGAATGTGGCCGAGCAGTTCCTGCTGGCGGCGACAGTTCAGAACATCAAGCGGCTCGTAAAATTCTTGAGTTTACGACAGCCAACAGTAGTGCCGAATACCGCGTAAAGGGCAAAATGAGGCAATAGAGCGCTCAAAAACGAAAAAAGGTCAAAAAGTTTCGAGGGAACGTCTGTCTAAAAAAGTCTAGAGAGACACAAGAGGAAGTCTGCATTCGAGGAGTTTTTCAACAGCTTCTAATGATTACGGGACAATGGCGTTTACTAATAACCATCGACTGAGACATACGCTTATTTCTTGATATGTTTTTGGGACACGAGAGATACTAAAACTAGGAAGTGACGGTGGATCTTATACGAGGCTCGACTTCTACGCAGCTTTCAGGAAAAGCAGAGTAGTTTCAACCGCACTGGCATGTAAGAGACGATGGCGATTTGCCAAGATGGCGTTAACAATAAATTGAGCAAGGGCAACTGCCAAATAGGACTCCCACGAATGCAAATAGCCCTGCCGTGAAAGAAGTATCACGCCTAGACCCCAAAAAGTCGCGAACGCTTTGAACCGGTTTGATCTGCCTGTATGAAGTGCTCCAAAACCCACGGCGGCGCTCGGGGCGAGAATAAGATCCAATCCTGATGCTGACGATAGAGCATTGGCCCCAATGAGCATTGTGGGTTCTGTTCCGCTCACAATCGCATTGATAAGCCATTCGGAAGGATTTTTCATAAAGAAGCCGAGAATCTGTCGAACAGCTTGCTCCCACCATTTCATATGAAGCGAAGATGGAGAGGTGGGATCCGTAATCCCGAAATCTTTTTTGATTTGGACCGGGAGTTCGGTCAGAGTGACTTCTTGGAACCACTGGTCTTGTGCAGGATAAATTTTATAGAAGACCGGTTTCATTCCTCTCTCACTAGACAAATCAGCAACATAAAGAGACCCAGCGTAAGCAGAAAACGCGGTTGTATTTGTGAAAGCAGTATCGAGGCCTGAAAACCTTAGACTCAGCTTGCCCTCTTGTGTTGGCGTGACAAATCCGACCCCCGGTCGGGTGGCTTTTGGAATTCGATCAATTTGTTGATCAATTTCAGTACGAGTCATAATGCGCTGATGGTCCATTGGAATCGCCACAATAGTTGCTGGCGGCTGAATCACCCTGTTGAAGAATGCTTCGCGCTTTGCTTTATCGCGGAAGTCAGACTCAGTGATTTCGAAGGTTCCTAAGAGATCGGGGTCAAGTTTAATAGCATCTGTGGGGTTGGGAGTTCCACCGCGCAAGACCGCACGATATTGCACTTCTGGCCCTGAAATTTTCATTGCCCATTCGCCATTCGATTTTTGTGAGAATAAAACGGTTACAACCGATGGATTGACCGCGACAACTCGTTCGGCTAAGGCGGTTCCTTCGTTCATAAAGTCTGCTTTTCCTTCTAAAAATTGGTGCATTGCTTCATCACTAGTGCCCTTTACCGAAATGATGTAGCGAATAAGAAACTGAGAACGGAAAGGCATTACATCGATCCCGCTCATGTAGGTTGCGACTCGCTCCCCCTGAAACGCTCGCATGTCAGTTTCTTCGGCATGATCGATACCAGCTTGCAGTCGGTTTTCTTCTTGTCCTTGCATTTTTTCTAATAGGCCGGTACGGAAGTTTGAAGCATCAACCAAAACCATTTGACGCAGCGACGCCGGGTCATGAGCATATGAACGATCTGCCAATGATAGTCGTAATCTCTCGGCCATGGATTGTTTTGCTCGCTGATCGATCATTGCGACCAGAAGATCCCCGGCGATTACCCCCGCTTCATCATATAGGGGGTTAATTGAGTCCTCTTTATGACGAAGTCCGGCAATGACTTCAGCTCTAGGTTTTGCCATAGAAAACATCGCATTGTCATAATGCCGCCGCCCTGGTTCTCCGATGGATCGGCGAACTACTTCATAAAGTATTTGAGCACGCCCTGCATTAAAGGCTTCTTCAAGATCATGGCGTATGAGATCGCTGACGATAGTGGATTGAGTAGGGTCTGCGTTGTAAATGGACTCGGCTAGGTACGCCTGACCGTCATTTAAACCTGTGACAAGCTTTAACAGTGGATTCAATATAACTTGAGTGAGTTCGCTATCCGACGCAGAAGCCGCGAATCCGCCTGCCAAGCGAATATTTAAAACAGGACCGTCTGTGCAGAAAGTGTAGTCAATGCTGATTCTTTGCGGTATCGGACGGCCACCACGTGGAGAGAGAAAACCAACTGTATCGTCATTCGTCGTCCAGATCCGAACGCTGGCATGCTCATTTGCATACGGCCCACGCTGTAACACAATTGACTGCCCCTGAATTGCTTGTGCAATAGATCTAAATTGATCGGGCGTTCTATTTTCAATCAGGTCAAAGGCAGCAGGTCTTATGATCCTATTGAAGGGCACGGTCGCTCTTTTCAGGGCATCTCCACGCATATCCCCCAGGACATAATTTTCTTCTCCTTCACCTGCAAGGCCTCTTCGAGTCCAATCAGACTTATGTTGATCTTGAGATTCATCTTCATGAACATGCAATATGCTTTGAGCTACCTGTTGTAAGGCATTTCCCATCCAATCGTCAGGGTGTGGCGTGTGGGATGCGAGCTCAAATAGCAATGTCCAGTGCTCTTGTGTAAACCCCCATGGTGCGCGATAGTCTGGACCTTCTAACGAAGGACGTGGGAGGGATTTAGCTTTTACTTCACGTTCGTGCGGAAGCGTGAGACGACGTAATTGTGATCCTTCGCGTAGAGCGGCATCGAGATCTTTAATAGACCGAATTGGGCGATCATGAAAAATGGCCGGGATTGGATGAGACATGGATAAAACTACGCGCGCCAGATCGCTGGCACGATTAAGAGCTAGATTCTCTCCATATGATATCGGCAGGGTGCGTCCTGCATAGCTTTCGCCAATGTACTCCCTACTTGAAATAGGTTCCTGGGCGGCCAGCGCACGCAAAGTCTCGAGTGTTGTCTCAGAAAAGTTAAAATTCCCCGTCAAAGCTGACATATTTCCAGCATCGATTTCCTTCGGCGTAGGCCAACCAACAACGTGGCCCATTACTTCAGCAGGCAAATGTTGTTTTACTTCCTTTAAGGCATTTTCATCTGTTTTTTCGTTAGCGGCTTTTATTTCTTCACCAAGGGTAGGCTTCTTGCTGGGTGTTACTGGTTCACGTTCTTTGCGAATTTGTGGGGCTGGGGTGTCGACGACGTGTTGGCCGCTACTAGGTGCCGCACCCAAATCTTCGCTTGGCCTATGTGATGCCGACTCCGTGTTTACTGGCTGCTCGATGATATTTAGACTCTTAGATAGCTCTCGCAAAGTTGAAGGCGGTTCATGGATGACAACAGATACATCTACAGTGGCGTATCCAAGAGGCTTTAAGCGTATGCCTATCAAGATGGGACCTCTTCCAGAAATTGGAACATTCACTTGCAATATCAACGTATTTGTACCCGGCAAAAACACCTTAACATTATCGGAATCACCCACCTCTGCATCTTCTACTCCAATACTACTGGATGGTGGCGCGTAGTAGACGTTATGCAGTCCGAGCATTGCTGTGGTTTGGAATTTAGCGCCAAATGTCCGAGAATCAGAATAGCTGGTGATAATGAGATTTTTGCTCAAAAACTCGATATCAGCTGGCGCGCCCTTAGCGGTATGATTTTTTATCGCCTTATTAACATTTGCAAGAATAGCCTGAATATCTATCAGGTCCTGTAAGCTCTCAGGCGTACGAAGCTCTTCACCGGTATGCCTAATTTTTTCTATCGCGGCGGGTAAAGGCACATGATGTGGAATTGCAGGCTGCGATAAATTTTTGGGGTGGCGTTGGGCTTGCCCCAAAACATCTGCGTGCGTCCTCACTTTTCCTCTAGTCATCCAATAGACGATGCCGCCGATTAGAAGTAGTGCTGTTATCCCTATACCAGGCCAAAAAAGTGAGAATGACTTTGACGCAGTTTGTGCAGGTTCCAAACTTTGAGCATTAGCTATGCCCATGCCCGTTAGGATCGCTAAAGGCACTAATAGTAAGTCCGGACGCCGAAGAAAATTTTGGACTAATTTGTTCAGTCGTCTGAATCCTTCGGGGTTACTTTGGGGGAAGAAAAGACTTAGCCGAGGCATGTTCAGTTGAGAAGAAAACGTCGTGTGGTCTTCCCCAGGTTTGACCCCTAGCCGTGTTTTAGGAAAAGCTTCTGCCATCGAAGACAAGGCGCAAGTTAATACAGGCGATTGTTGAGTAATAACAATATGTGTTTCTGGAATTATTGGAATAGCGCGAACCGAATCCACCAAAAGGCAGGGAACCAATAGACTTGCAACGGTTCTGAGAGGCAGTTTTCGCATAGAGGAATCGACGTAATAAGTCTATCTTTTGTATGTGAACTGAATGTTAAGTAATGCCTATTTCAGGGCCTTATTTTTACTAGGCTGAAAGGTGTGTATTTGTCTGGGCTCAATAAACGGCTTAATTCTGGGTAGTCCGAAAGCTACTTTTTGGCTTAAAGTTTGGAACGGGCTAATAGTCGTTCTACGCTCGATTTCCTGATCAAAAGATCAGAGGCAATTTCTCTCCAGAGGTGTTTCAGGGGCTCTTAAAAGTTCATTCACTATCTTTTGGGCGAGAGGTTCAAGCGTGGGTTCGAGTGAAGCACGAAACTGATCCACCTCCTGCATCTGAAGTTTGGCACTCGAAAGGCTATTTAGAACCGCTGCCACCTTTTCGGGGAGATGTCCCGCGCACCAAGCGGTCTAGATAGACCGAGAGGCTCGGAGGCGCCGTAGAAACGGGAGTCATATGATCTTCCCCTTGGCCAGCTCGGCTTGGATTATTCTCTCAAGTTCTTCCGGGGTAACCTCCGCATCCGCGGGGTGAGCGGAGGCTTGTGTCGGCACTTGCTGGGAGGCCAATAGGTTTGGCTCAATCTCCTGAAACTGCCGGATCCCTTCCAGGATCATTTCCAGACCCTGTTTTGGACTGCTTGCACCCATGCCCAGCCAGGTTTGCGGCTGCATCATGGCCGTCAGTGTGCTCTTCGGGCCATAGATCCACTCATATACCGGACCCGGACCGCTTGAAGAATTGGCCAACTTCTCCAGTTCGGCATGTTCGGCCGGTGTTTGCGGCAGGCGCGCTACCCCCCTGAGCTGGTGCGTTAGGACAACCTTAGCGGGCAGAGAAGCGGGTATTTCCACGCCCGGATTGGCCACTTTGAATGCCATGAGTTTCCCCATTTCTGTGAACCATTCAGCCATGGTCTGTAAGGTGGGGTTACGGATAGAATTTACCGCAAAAAACCATTGCCCTTTCTTGAAGGACTCCTGCCAGGGAACCCACGTGGCCCTCGGGTAGAGTTCGGGCCAAAGCTCGGCAAAAGGATCCGCCGCCGGCCTTCCGCCTAGAGCGCCCTTCTTTACCTTCAGCATCTTATTTACCAAGGCCCGAGTTCCAAGCAAGGATAGCCCTTTCGCAACAATTTGGTCAGCAGCCGCAATTTGAAGCTTCGAATCATCGAGTCTGAGCAGTTCTACGGCATGCTCTTTCCCAATTATCAGTTGACTAATAAAACCCCGGATTTGCTCAGGCAGCTTTAAAAGACGCATCGTTGTTGTTACGTAGGTTTGTGATTTTCCGACTATTTTTGCGAGTTCCTCCTGCACCAGAGAAGGATCTAGACGTTTCAGAGTCAAAAGACCTTCAGCTTCTTCCATAGGGTTCAGGTTCTCTCTATGG
>JBBSDO010000164.1:0-6609 GCA_038241515.1 Elusimicrobiota bacterium
AGATCGAAATCAATTCACATTCATAGCACCGCGGCTGACGCGCCACGCAGATGTAACGCCCGTGCAGCACCATGGCCTGCGAAAAATAAATCCATTTGTCGGACGGGACAATTGCGGTTAGGTCCTTTTCGATTTTGACTGGATCGTCCTGCGTAGAGAGCTCCAATCGATGCGAAAGACGGATCATATGCGTGTCGACGACAATGCCTGAAGCGATTCCGTAAGCCGCGCCTAAAATGACGTTCGCGCTTTTTCGGCCGAGTCCCGGAACCTCGAGCAACTCGTCCATAGTTTTGGGAACCTGTCCGCCGAAGCGTTCCAAAAGCGTTCGGCACGCGTTTCGGATGCTCTTGGTTTTACTTCGAAAAAAACCCGTACTGCGGACTTCGTTTTCAAAGATGGATGGGCTTGATTCGGCGTAGGCCTTGACGCTGCGGTACTTTTTAAAAAGACGCTTTGTGACTTCGTTGACTCGCTTATCGGTCGACTGGGCGGAAAGAATGACGCCTACCATCAATTCAAGCGGGTTCTTGTGATTGACTTCGCAAAGCGGGTCGGGCCATTGTTTGTGCAGCAATTCCAACAAACGCGCGATAAACCGCTTCGGGGTCAGGATCATTTAGTCCGCGGTAACCAAAACGGTGATGGCTAAGAGCAGACCGGCAATGGCGATGACCCATCGGAGAATCCGGACCACCGACTTTCGGGTCGCTTTACCTTGCGCTATTTTTTGGACTTCGACAGAAGGTATTGCGCTGGCACGGTACCAACCTTGAAGCACGACCTCTTCCTTGAACTGAGATAAATTGGCGACAGCGAAAATGCGTGCCAGCATGTTCCAGGACGGAATGCGGTCCAGTTCGACGCTTCCGGTGGTGTCGACCAAGTGAATCGTCCTCACTTTCCCGTCTTGTTGGCTGATTCGCCCTTTTAGAACGACCGGTCGTCCTTTTTCGCTGCGTCCGCTCGCACCTACAAGCGATCCTACCGTCGCCTCGATAAAGGGCAGAAAGGGATAAAGCCTGACGAGCCGGACCATCCGCGCCAAAGACCAAGCGACGAGCGCCCAAGACAGTGAGGGTGCCCATTCAAATTCGTACCCGCTAAAACCAGAGATTAAAAGTGCCACGACCGGAAATACCCAACTCGACCACCGAATAAGGCGATCCGGCAAAGGCGCCTTAATCTTTTTCACTTTCGGAGCTTTCACCTTTAGGGAGGGCATAGGAGTCGCAGTTTTCTGGTTTGCCTGTACATTTAGTTTCGGAACCGGAAGTGGTAGCGGTTTCAATTCTGGCTTTACCTCAGGTTTCGGCTCTTGAGGGACGTGCAACGGAGGAATAACAGGGATTTTCCGTTCTGAAATGGGTGGAGAATCTGAGATCAAGTTTGGTTCAACAAGGGGCGCGACTACTGGAACATTCTCCGCTTGTTCATTCGACCGAATGACTGGGGGGGCAGCCCCTGCTGGAGATACGACTTTCGGAAGGGGAACAGGCTTAGCCACAGCGGGCCGTCTTGGCGATGGCTTCAGAGACGAAAATAAAAGGGAAAAGAGGGCCTTGAAACCGCTGGTTTGTCTCTTAGGTTGTGGCAAAACAACCGGCTTTTTGGCTGGAACTTGTGCGGCGGGGGACGGCTTCTGCTCTGGGGTGGACAAGCTCGTCGGCAGAGCGGAGCTTTCCGCGATAGCCGGTTCTACCGGTGAAAGAAGTTGCTTAGCGGGACCCGGAGTTGCGGCTGGCATCCCTTTGTCCGGCACTTTCGCTTTGGGCTTCGGTTTGGGATTTAAGGCCCCCATGAGTCTGGAGAAAATTCCGGCTTTTTTTTCTACCGGCTTCGAGGGCTTTTTAACAGGCGCCACATGCGCCAAAGACTGTTTCAATTGCGACACCGCTTCCCGAACGGGTGGAGGCGGCGGTAAGAGATCTTCAGCCGCCTCCTGAGAAGGCTTTGATTCTGGCGACACCTGTTCGGGAATTTCGGCCTCCGGCTTTTCCGCTTCTTCGCGGACTTCAGTCGGCTTGTAGGGCACTCGATCGGGGGTTGCCTCGGGAGGCGCCGGCTCGGAGGGCTTGGCTTTAGCTACAACGGTTTTCTCGGGAGCCTGCGGCAAAGGCTCCTCCTTCAAAGGCAATTTTTTCGCTTCGACGGGTTGGGTTACGGGCTTGGAAGACTCGAGCGGAAACGGTTTTTCAATACCTGGCTTCATTACCTCCGGCTGTGGTTTCGTCGGAACATCCGCCGAACGCACAGGCTCCTCCGGAAGTTTTTCGGGGCTCAACTCGGGCTTTGCCATTTCGACAACGGGCTTTTCCGTTTCGCGTGAGGGGGTCGAAACCGGAGCCGGACCTTGAGACGCTACAGCCGCCGCCTCCGAGGGAACCGGGGTAGGAGACGGCGCGGCGGGAGGAGGCGACGTTTCGGTCTTTGGAACGCGGGTTATAAAAAGGGGCGCCTTCGGACGTGGTGCCGGCGCAGGAATAACCTTCGTCGCGGTGAAACGCTGGGCGAGACCGTGGAATGAAACCGACAAATTGTGAAAAAGAAGCCCTAATCCGTGGTACTCGATCGGCGTTGCTTCTAAAGCCGCTGTGGCGTTTGCCTCGGCCGTGCTGAGCGCAATGTCGAGTTGCCCGTCGAGCGAACGCGCGAGCGCTTTTTCCAAAAGGTCGAGCGTGGAGAGATGCGTCCAAAACACCTGGCATAGGGGACAGAAAGTCAAAATGACCCCCCGGCTTCGCACGCGCCCATCTTGCATAGGATGCTCCCCGCTCGGACAAAGCCGAGCCGTCGGAAGAAGAAATTCCTGGGCCTCCGCAATGAGGTGTTGAAATTGTTCGAGATCAGCGCTGTAGGCCGACAAGGTTTTTTGATCTGCAAAAAACCAACCGCAATTCGGGCAACGGTCTAGGGTACCCAGCGCTGTAGTAATGGAAACAAGCAGCTGGTCTTCGCAAATGGGACAGGGCATGATTGTGGCCGAAGCGGTCATCGCCGCCTTTTCAAGTACGTCGTCATCTGGGTAAGCGGAAGCGCGTTAATAATATCGTCTTTCGTGCACCACCCTTTTCGGGCGATTCCGACGGCCCGGCCAAAGCCGTGAAGATCACCTCGGCTATGCGCGTCCGGATTACAACTAAAGCGACAGCCCAAGGCTCGCGCCTTCGGAATTTCCCGCCAATCCAGCTCTAAGCGATCCGGCAGTGCGTTGACTTCAACGGCCACGCCTTCGTCGGCGGCCGTCTTGAGCACGGTACCCAGAGCGATGGCATAGGGCTCCCGCCTCAACAAAAGGCGACCGGTGGCATGGCCTAAAATGGTGACGTATTTATTTTTAAGGGCCTTGCAGACGCGGGCAGTCATCAACGGTTCGGGCATTTTGAAGAACGAATGAACGGAGGCAATCACGAAATCGTAATTCTTTAGAACCTCATCCGGGTAGTCCATGGATCCGTCTTTTAAAATGTCGCATTCGGATCCCCAAAAAATATGAATCTTAAATTGCTTCCGCAGCTTTTCAATGACTTTTCCCTGCTGTTGAACCCGGTCGATTGAAAGTCCCCCCGCATAGCCGGCGATCTGAGAGTGGTCGGAGATGCCGACATAGTCAAATCCCATTTCTTGTGCTTCCTCGATCATGCCTTCGAGCTCGACCGTGCCATCGCTCCAATTGCTGTGCACGTGGAATACACCCCGAAGGTCTTCCACCTCGACAAGGCGGGGCACTTGGTTTTGCTCGGCCGCGCGCATTTCCCCGCGGTCTTCACGAATTTCTGGTGGAATGTATTGCAGTCCAAGTTTCTCAAAAAGGTCCTTTTCCGTTTTACATGTAAGCCCTCTGTCATCCTTTCCAAACAGACCGTATTCGTTCAATTTCAGGTCTTTCTGAATCGCCCGCTGCCGCATGGCAATATTGTGTTCCTTGCTCCCTGTAAAGTAATGGAGAGCAAAGGGAAATTGTTCGTCCTTTACAACGCGCAAGTCAACTTGCAACCCGTTTCGGAAAAGAACGCTCGACTTGGTCTCGCCCTGGCCCAACACTCTCGTCACGCCCGGCAGAGTCACGAAGCGACTCATAATTTCGCTCGCTCCCGTTTCGCTCGACACCAGAATATCCACGTCGCGCACCACCTCTTTGTGTCGACGAAGACTGCCACAGGTCGAAATACGCTTGACGGTCGGCAGCTGTTTCATTTGCTCAACGATGAGGTCCGCCGATTCTTGGGCTTCATTCAAAAGGTGCAGTTGCTTGTGTTCCCTTTGGAACGCGATCCCTTTGAGAATATTGTCCTGAGTCGCCTCACCAAATCCCTTCAATTTAGCGATTTTTCCCGCTTTGGCGGCTTTTTCCAACCCTGCCAGGTCCTTGATTGCTAACTTCTCGAAAAGGATCACCGCCTTTTTAGGGCCCACACCCTGAATGCGCACGAGCTCCGCGAGACCTGGATGGAGCGTTTTCTTCAGCTCCTCGAATAGGGGAAGTTTACCGGTCTTGTAGAGAGCGACGATGTTTTCGCTTAGACCCTTCCCAATCCCCTTAATTTCTGTTAACCGGTTTTCTTTTACAAGAACGTCAACATCTTCCGTGGACAGAAGCAGCGCCCGCGCCCCATTTTGGTAGGCGCGAATCTTAAAAGGATTTTCCCCCTTCATTTCAAGCATCGCGGCCACATCGTCTAGAATCGCCGCAATTTCAACTTTGTCCATGCCTCACCATTATCTCTCATTTTGCAATTTACGGGCTAGTCGATTAGTGGTGCGTGAGGGCTCGTATGACATTTAACATGAATGAAATACGGCTGTAACCCCGTCGCCACATTCACTGGGCATACTGGCTCATGCGCAAGTGGAAGGGGATTGCTTTACTATTTGTCTTTGTCGCTCTCGCGTCTTACGGGCAGGCGGCCACGGGCACCGAAGGGGCAGCTTTTCTGGACATCCCTGTGGGCGCCGGTCCAGCCGCTCTCGGTTCGGCCTACTCGGCTTTGGCCCAAGACGCCTATGCTCCGATTTACAACCCTGCGGGGCTTGGGTTTGTCACGAACTCTCAGCTCTCGGCTCAACATCTGTCGTATTTGGAATCCATTAATTACGAATACGGCAGTTTTGTCGTTCCCTTTAGCGGCAAGCGGCTCTCGGAAAATGACCCGGGCCTATCCAATCGACGAGAACTTCCGCCCGCGAAAAGCGCTTTAGGCCTTTCGGTCCAGTATCTCGGTTCGGGCAACTTTGCCGGCACGGATCCTAGCGGTACGTCGATTGGAAGCTACTCCGCACATTACGCCGCCTATTCCTTGGCCTATGGCCAAAAGGTATTTGACCGATTGTCGTTAGGCTTTTCGGGGAAAATCATCGAAGCAAAATTAGCTGATGTCTCGGCCCTGGCTTACGCGGCGGATGTAGGGACGATGTATGAGGCAACCGACCGCTTGACGTTATCAGCCACCGCTAACAATCTAGGATCTAAATTGAGATTCACGAGCCAGGGAGATACGCTCCCACTTCAGTTTCATTTAGGAGGGGCTTACCACTGGCAAAAGCATTGTCGAGCCACATTAGAAGGGGTATACAGTAAAACAGGTTTATTTTCAGAGCGTGTGGGCGCCGAATGGAGTCCATTAGAGGCGATTTCCATTCGTGCAGGCTACCGAACGGATACAACTAAGGAACTCTCCCCGATGGCTGGATTGACTGCAGGGATAGGAATACACGTTTGGAGTCAAGAGCTGGCTTATGCTTGGGTTCCCTACGGGGAGCTTGGCAACACGCAGTATTTTTCCCTTGTTCTCCAATGGGGCCATAGCGAAGAAAAGAGACGCAATCTTATTCAATTCCAATCCATCAAAAAACATCGTTCTGCCCAGGACTCGCGAGGCGCTGGTCCGAATGGGGATTCGTCGACCCTCGAAGTTGAACAACTCATTCAATTATTAGATGACGAACACGAGCAGGTGGCCAGCTCCTGGCCGAATGACTCGCAAAAATGAAACGATTTTGGGCGATCGGCGGGGTTTTTCTCTTTGCCTTTGGAATTTACCAACCCCTCTGGGCGGCACCCGCTGTAAGTCAGATGTATCCCACAACGGCTTTAACGGGCGAACCCGCTTTTTGGCTGACCATGCGTGGATCCGGTTTTACCCCCCAATCCGTAGCCTCCTGGAACGGTTCGCCCAAGACGACCGTCTTTATCGACGCGCAACATGTCAGAGCGCAGATTCTAGCGACAGATATCGCTACCGCCGGCTCCAGTTCCGTTTCCGTCACAGACCCATCGGGGGGCACGAGTCCTCAGTCTTTTATCGTGGAAGCCTCCATCCCCAACCCTCCGATTACGAACAATCTTCCCGACTTACCAACGGTTTGCAACGGCCAGGTCGCTGCTAGCTTTAGCGTCTCATCCACAGGATCCGACACGGGGTCCTCAGGCCCTTTTAAAACGCTCGAATACGCAAGGCAAGTGGTCCGGTCTTTGGCCTCAAGTGCCAACGGCTGCATTGTCGTCAATTTCGAGGCTGGAATTTATCCATTAAGTGCTCCGGTCACTTTCACCTCCGCAGATTCCGGCCCCAACGGATTTTACACTGTCTATCGAGCTAGCCCCGGGTC
>JBBSDO010000165.1:0-6565 GCA_038241515.1 Elusimicrobiota bacterium
AAAATGAACCCAGGTTAGCTAACCTACGAGAAGATACAGAATTACTAGTTCCGAGCTTGACGTCTTTCTCGCAAGGAGTATACTCTCAGGCGGTCGAATCAATCCCGGAGGGAAGTCCGATGCCCGAACGTCTTGAGGCTGTGCCACTCGAAAATATTCGACTCCATCCGCGTGCCCGCCCGCATGATCCCGAAAAATTAGCGGAACTCACCGCCTCGCTGAAAGATCGAGGCCAACTCCAGCCCGCTCGCGGTCGCCCCAAAGACGACGCCATTGAACTCTATATTGGAGGGGGGCGCTATCGCGCCGCTCAAGCTCTCCAGAAACCCACCCTGGACATTCTGATAAGCGACAGAACGGATGAGGAAGTTGATGTCGATATGCTTCATGAGAACCTCAAACGCGAGGATCTTGATCCGATCACGGAGGCCCGTGAGTACGATTACATGATCCGGACGTTTAACTGGAACCAGGCGGAGATGGCGAATCGTGCCGGCATGAGCCCCCAGGCGGTCTCCGAAACCCTGGCTCTTTTGAACCTGTCCCCTGAGCTCCAAAAACTATCTGCTCAAGCGGATATTTCTAAAAAGCACGGATATTACATATCGAAATTGACCGATCAAGCTACGCAATTATGGGCCGCAAGGCAGGTTATCGATGGCCATTTGACCACCGAACAGACCTCCGCGCTAGTAAGTAGCATTATGGCCATGGCACCGGATGATTTGGCCCATCACATGTCAGGATCGGGTATGGGAGAGACAGACAAATCTCTCAACACGCCAGGCTCAGACCTAGCTGGCGCCCCTAAACCTACTGGTGGCTCAGCGGCTGTTCCCACTCGCGCAAAGGCCCCATTGAAGAATCTATCGCGCCTCTGGCCCGGACTACCGGCAGGGGTCTATGCCAAACTTGAAAAAGGATGGGTGACGCTTCGGTGGTCGCCATCCAAATATGCAGTACCGAAAATCCTTCTGGAGCAACTCCTCGCTACCGCACCGGAGCTTCTAGCGATTCCTAAACGCGGGAAGCTACCCTCCCGCAAGAAAGTATTGTCTGGAACCTCGAAAGCGACAGCGGTGATAATTGATGAAGCGAGCGCGCAGGTATCTAATTCCCAAAGCGCCAGCCCCGCAATTTCGAGCAACGGAGGACCGGACCACCCCAATTCTATCGAGGCCATCGCTGCCCACCGGGTGGCCGTTGCCATCCCTCAAGTCAAAGAGGCACATTATGTAGGGGGAAACAAACTGCGCGTCGCGCTCGTGCCTCTAGGCGACGGTTTCACCTACCGATTCTTCCGGACTCGCGCGGGAGATCCGAATTCGATTAAGGCTCTTGCGGAGGCTCGAACGGTCTCCACACCTGGCGCCATCGTAAACGCTTATGCGGGCGGCGACACGGAGGTTTTCATCTCGGTGATGGCTATCGACGCGCAAGGCAACGAAAGCGAGCTCTCCAAGCCGATCCAGTTTGAATTGAAGCCCTGGAACGACGAAAACACACTCGAACCCCTGCCCACCGAATGAAATATCGCTTCATGGATTGCAAGGATTGTGGAATCTATTGAATTTAATACACGATTAAAGGTATACACGTACGTGTGTCACACACTAAAATCCTGTCCCGAAAGGTTCGCCTGCTATGAATGAAACGACCGAGGTCTTTGATCGCCGCTCGGCGACTCGGGTCACTTCGCTTGTACCGGTCAAAATTCGTTACGAACGTGCCAATCGACAAACGGTCATGGTCCAGGCTCATTGCATCGACGTAAGCGAAAACGGTCTTTCCATCCTTACGCGCGATCATCTGCCGATGGAGATCGACCTGCAGTTGGAGGTTCACTTCAGCGGTTCCGAAAATCCGGTTCGGGCGACAGCCAGGGTAGTTTCAAAAGCGAAAGAACCGGTGAATGGCGAAAGTAAGTTTGGGCTCCGTTTGCTTGAGGTGGCTCCGGAGGCCCGGCGGGCCCTTTCCACCTGGTTGTCTAATCTTTTGCTCAGTTCGAAGTCTTTTAAGGATCGACGCTTCAATCGATCGATCGAAAGTACACATGTGTCTTTTGCCAATGCGCGAGGGGATACCGTCGTTGGATTTATAGACCTCGCCGTTGCAGGAATGCCCGCGGATGCACCGATCATTGTGATCTCTCCCGGCTTCGGTGAGACGAAAACGAATGCTCTCAGCCTGGCCTATATTCTCGTGACGAATGGATTCCGAGTTTTACGCTATGACGCCACCAACCATATCGGAGAGAGTTCCGGCACGATCGTCGACTGCACCCTTTCGAAAATGAAAGAAGATCTCGCGGCTTCGGTCGATTTTGTCACTCGTCGGTTTAATGCGTCGACAGTCGGCATCGTCGTATCCAGTCTTTCAGCGGTGGTCGGCTTCTCGATAGCCGCGGAAGATCCCCGCGTGGCTTTCGTCGGCGGTCTGGTTCCTGTCGTCAATGTGAAACATACCTTGCAAGCGGTCTACAACGAGGATTTGGTGGGGGACCATATTTCAGGAAAAAGGTGGGGACTGATTGACATGCTAGGATTTCCGATTGATGCCGATCGGTTTCTCAGTGACGCGGTCGATCATGAGTTTCATAGCTTAGAAGCGACGCGTAATACCATAGAACGGATCAAAGTGCCCGTCTGGTGCCTCGTGGGTTCTGAAGATCCTTGGGTGCTTGTCAAAGATGTCCGCTCCGTCCTACCCCCGGCCGGCGAGGGTTCGAAGGGGTACGTGGTGATCGAAAGCAGTATGCACCAGCTCCATGAAAATCCTTTAGCTTCCCGAACAGCTCTCGTGGAGATTGCCAATGCGGCCCTTCGCTTCATGACCGGGGCGAAAGCGGCACAGTCCGACATTGTGTTTCCCCGACTGCGCGAAGTGGCTATTCAGTCGAGAGTTGAAAAAGAGCGCCGCAAACTGATCTCCAATAATAATAAGGAAGAGGATCTTGAATTTTGGAAAGATTACTTGAGCCGATTCTTGTCGATAATTCGGGTGCCCGATTTTCACGATTTCTATCAAACGATTCAGAGGCTCAGTGGTCCGATCGACGAAAATAGCACGATTCTGGATGCCGGTTGCGGGAACGGAAGCTATGGACTCTGGCTTTTAGAAAAGCAGGTGCTTTCTAGGGCCAAAGAGCTCCCGGCGCCGGTCACTAAATTTAGTTATATAGGCTTCGATTTCGTGTCCGGTGCTTTGTCCGAGGCGCGAAAGGCCCATTCGGAGGCCCTGTCACGTTTTCAAGGGAACAAGGAATCTCCGGTGGGGCCCCATTTTTCCTATGTGCTCGCCGATCTTGATCATAAGCTGCCTTTTCTTGACAACTATGTCGACAAAATCTGTTGCAACCTCGTGCTTTCCTATGTGAGACATCCACAGCATACGTTGCAGGAATTCTTTCGAATCTTGGCACCCGGCGGGGTTCTCGTCATTACGTCTTTAAAACCGTACGCAGATCTTTCCGTGGTCTACCGAAACTTCCTCGAGAAGGAGGACACTCCCGAGGCCATCGCTGAGGCCAAACAGCTGCTCGCGAATGCAGGACTCATCCGAGCCCGCGAAAGTGAAGGCCATTTCAAATTCTTCAGCGAGGCGGAACTCATGGGAATGATGCTCGAACTCGGCGCAAAAAACCCCACGGTGGTCCGGTCCTTCGCCAACCAGGCCAATATTGCGGTTATGAGGAAAGAGTAACCCCGATGTTTTCTTACTACTCGGTTTCCGCCTTAGCCAATATTGTTGCCAACGTAGGGATGGGCAGTATCGTCTTCGCTCAAAATCGCAAGAATCGCCAAAACCTCCTGTTCTCCCTTTTTTGCGCCGCGGTTGCTCTCTGGAGCGCTTTTTATTTTCTATGGCAAATCGCGAACAATGCCGATACCGCTTTAAAAATGTGCCGCGGACTCATGTTGGGAGCCATCTGGATTCCCGTGTTTTTCTTCCATTACACGCTACTCCTCGTCAGACGTGCCCGTCAACACCGCATTCTGTTGGCCGCGAGTTATGGAGTGGCCATGGCCATAAGCATTGCTGACCTGTGTGGGCCGCTCGTCGTGGAAAAGGTAGAGCCACGGTTATCATTTTTGTTCTGGCCTGTCCCGGGTGATCTGTTTCACGTGCATCTGGCGATGTTCACTATTCTCGTGCTGTGGGCCATTTGGCTCTTGGTGCAAGGAGTTCGCTCGGAGAAGGGTGTCCTGCAGGCCCAGCTGCGGTACGCGCTGCTCGCCACCATTGGAGGCTTCGGGGGTGGCATGACCAATTATTTTCTCTGGTATGGCATCCCCCTGCGGCCGGTGGCCACGGTCTCCGTGTCCTTCTACACCTTGGTTATTGCCTTTGCCATCTTAAGGCACCATTTTATGGATATCCGCCTCGTCGTCAGAGATACCACGCTTCATTCGATCACCGCTTTGTTGTTGGCGGCGAGCTGTATGGTGGTTGGTCTACCCCTCGTCGCTATGAATCCTTACCTCGCTGTGATTGCCTCGGTCGCTGCCATGGGTTTTCTGATGGCATTCGCGTACGAGCCCATTCGCCGGGCTTTGCAGCCGGCCATTGACCGCGTCGTGTTTGCGAATCGATTCACATACCTCGAAGAACTCGCTCAGCTTCCAAACGACATGCTGGAATTCACCAATTTGGGCGAAATGCTCGAATTTCTAGTGGTCCGGCTACGCGATGCGGCCCGGCTAACGCTCGTGCGAGTTTTTATGTATGACCCAGGACACCAAAGCTACCTTGAAACACATGGAGGAACGGCTTCCCCGAGCACACAAGCCAGCGCCGAAAACGAAGCTGAACTCTCGGCGGATGGTCCTCTGATTGCCTTGTTAAAGGGCCATCCTCGGTTGTGGTCCACGCCAGAACTTTCTGCTCGACATGATGATGCTTCTACCCAGGCGTTATCGGAGCTCACTCAGATGAAGGGTGTTGCTTGTTTTCCGGTGAAGGGGAATGACGATCTTCTCGGCTTAGTCATTCTGGGACCCAAGAAAACGGGAGAGGTCTTCAATCAGACCGACCTCAGGATCCTTCGATCTCTCCAAGGAAGGCTTGAGAACTTTCTAGCGCAAGCGATGGTCATCACGCAGGAAGCGATGAACATGGTTAAAGATTCTCATGACATGAAAAACGATATCAATGCGCTGAAGGGGCGAGTGGCGTGGCGATCCATGAGAGGGTCGGCCTGGTGGATCGATTTTGAAAATCAGCTCAAGACAATGGACGAGATACTCACCAAGGCAGCCCTTTCTGAAGAGGATCATCGACTGCTGGCCCAGGCGACGCAGTCCATTCGAGCCCAAACGCAAGTGTGGTATGACGATACAAGAAACTCTTTTCCTATTGAAGACGGCGCATTAAAGCGCCTCGCGCACCGCTTGAAGAATTGGGCGGAGTACGGGCGAGTCGTGTCGGAAGGCTTTCGAGGAAGCCGACAGATGCAGGCGGTGGACGTTTCCGAGGCGGCCAGCCTTTCTGTTGAACGATGGCGTCCTATGGCTGAACGAAAAGGATTAATGATTGCCGCCTTCGCCCAGCCTGGATTTCATATCTGGGGAGAACGAACTCTTCTAGAGCAGATCATCGAGAATTTGATTGATAATGCCGTAAAGTCTACGACGAATGGAGAGGTTAAAGTGGTGTGTACAGCCACGGCAACGGAGGTCGGTATTGAGGTCAAGGATTCCGGATGTGGAATTCCCGAGGAACATCTCTCGACTATTTTCTCAAAACCTTTCTATCAGGGCCGGGGACGAGACAATTTGGAGCAAAGTACCGGTGTCGGACTTTATCTCGTGTCGCAATATGCGAAGAGTTTGGGTGGACGCGTGGAAGCCGAAAGCAAAGTGGACCGGGGAAGCACTTTCCGCGTCATCCTTCCTCTACACCAGCCTAATAAAGCGGGGGCAGCCGCTTGATTCGATCCAGAGTTCGATAGTGAGGAAAAAATGGTAGCTAAACGCCTTGTCATCGTGGAAGACCATAAAGAACACGCCGACGCCATTGCGGACTTCATCCGATTTGTGTTTCCGGACTGGGAAATCGAAATCGTAGGGACCGGGAAAGGCGCAATCGACTCGTCGATCAAGAAACCTGCGGACGTGATGGTGCTTGATATCGCCTTGGCGGACGAGGTCAACGGACTTGAAGTGATCAAAAAGTTATGGGAAAACGGCTTGCGCGCCAAGCCCCGAGTCGTCGTCATCACCGCCTTGGGCAATAAAGCCTTTCGAGGTCCCCGTGCGGGCCGGCCCTGGATTGAACAGCTTAATGAGCAAGAAAAGACACTCGTGAGCGCTTTTTTTGAAAAGCCCTACGGGTGGCATGCTTTTCTGACAGCCATTGCCAAAGCCGGCGGCGTCGAACCTCCAGAAAAGATCAATCTCATCCCCGACAACGAGTAAAACCTCATAGATCGCCAATCGTAAATGATGTAGTATTTTCAGCATGAATGAAATTCTTGTCGTTGGTTCCGTTGCTCTGGATAGTGTGAAGACTCCTTTTGGGGAGGCTAAGGAAGCGCTGGGAGGCTCGGCGACTTACGCGTCTTACG
>JBBSDO010000166.1:0-6554 GCA_038241515.1 Elusimicrobiota bacterium
AATCCTTTTTTCGTTACCCTTGCCATGTTGTGGCCTCCTCGTTTTATTTGATTTCTTAACCCGAAACCATTAAAGCGCAGTGAGGCCATGACTTCATACTGCAACTAGAATAAAATTTTTTCCGGAAGATAGCCCGCCCGAGTTAGCCGTTCCGTAATTGCCTCTTTGCCGAGCTGATAGAGACTGATCTTCGTTGCCTTCCGATACGCCTTGACCGCCGCCAATATTTCAGGGGTCACTTCCACCGCGCGCAGAATCGGGGTACTCTTAACCCGTGCCAAAAGCGCCTTCTCTTCAATGGGCAGCGGAATGGACTGCGGCTTTTCCGTTTCCTTGCGCGCTTCGCCCCTGGGCGCCTTAGGTGCCTTGGTCTTTTTCTTTGACATATAAGCCTCCTGATTTCTGAATTGCATCCGGCGTTGCGATGGAAGGAATACCTTCCATGCGCGGCCTAATGCAAGCGAGGCGCCGACTTACACCGCTTGGGGTTGTGGAATGATTACTTGCTCGGTGGGAAAGGGGTAATAGTCTGGATATTTAAACTGCCGGAGGATATCGTAGCCATAGGGCCAACGGTTTTTGCCTAAAATCTCGAATTTAAGTAGGATTTTAGTGCAGGGGTGATGGTGACTGAGACGTTTCCCGCCCCCGCAATGAACCCTAGCGATGAGTGGCTCAAGGCCTCTCAAAGCTGGGGTTCTTTGCGTTTCGGGGATGGGAATTTGAAGTGTGTGGATTTTGGCCTCGATCCGTTCGTCGGAGTGGGAGACGCTGATCATGTGTACAAATGACTGCAGAACTCGCTTCCGCTCTTCTACCGTTAGATCTCCAGACCACATTGAGTCAAAGGTGTTCATGTACCCCAGGATTCGTTCTGCCAATGTTTCCGCGCCGACTCTTTGGTTGACCTTGGCGTGACACTCCGCAACTTGCTTTCGTAGCTCGTCTCGGCGATGTTCTAAACCCGACAATTCGCTTACCAATGCCTCGGAGTATTTACCATGCATCCTCACGATTCCCAAGACATTCGCGAGTTGGCGTTCAACTTCGGTGGATTGGGTCTGTATTTCCGCCAGTCGATCGGCGGCCGAGTCACCAAATTCTTCAGCAATCATGCCTTCCAAAATAGTTCTCATCCGCTGCTTTAGATCGGGCCTGCAAATGTCTTCACGAATTGCATCCACTACTTTTGATTCGAGGGCTTCCGCGCCCACGTTTACACTCCGGCAAACTGAGCGGCCAATCCGCATGTAGCCAGAGCAGGTATACACGCGCCGCTTGGCGCTCTTGCCATTTCTCGAATGACCGACCATTTTGTATCCGCAGTTGCCGCAAACGGCTAGACCGGCCAAAAGATAAGGGCGCTGGAAAGTGCGGCCGACGCGAATATCCCGAAATCCGAGGCGAACTTGTATGCGTTCAAAAATATCGCGATCTACGATTGGATCATGTGCATCAGTTTTGGTGACCCATTCAGCTTTTGCGTTGAACATTTCGCCACGCTCACCCCGGCGATAGCCTTTATAGCTGCGTTTATTGTAGATACGGTCGCCGACATAAACTCGATTCCGCAGCATGTAGTGAATTTGAGACTTTGACCAGTGGCGACCTCTAGAGGGACTAACACCGCTGCTATTCATCTTTTGGGCTAAACTGTTCAATCCGAGACCGCGCTCGTAACTTTCAAAAATATCGCGAACAACGGGCGCTTGGCTCGGCGAAGAAACCCACACAACGCGTTGCATTTTGTCCGCTTTATGCTCGCCTCTTCGTAGGACTTTGACGGGCTCGCCTGCTGAGTCGATCAGTACACGGTCGTACCCAAATGGAGCCTGTCCTCCAGTCGAATGGCCAAGCGCCGCATGGCTCTTGCAACCTCGTAAGACAAGCTCGGAAAGCTTCCGGCTATATTCGTACGCTTCGGAGTGCTGTACGACTTTGGTGATAATATCGCCGATCGAATTGTCATTTTTAAAATCGCCTTTGACATAAACCACGCGGATGCCGTGACGAAGGAGATGTTGCTCGTAATAGATCTTGGTTTCAGGGGCGAGACGACCAAAACGAGAAACATCATAAACGACAAGACGGGCCACCCCGTGATCGCCGCGTTCGGCCATCCGTAACATCTCTTGGAAGGTAGGGTCTTGATCGATAGTAAGGCCGGACCCCCAGCCCTTGCTCGGTTCAAACTCCCGGATGATCTCCCATCCTTTGCTCTCAGCGAGGGCGTGGACCTCCTTCCGTTGGTCGTCGATAGACAACTCTTGCCGATCGGTAGAGCGTCTATAAAATGCCCAAACCTTCATTCCGTTTCCTTTCATCCTGTAAGAACCTCCGGATCATCCCCCGACAAAGAATCCGCAACGCATCATCAACGCGGTCTGGATCTGCAGCCCCCGTTTTCTCTACTGTGATTTCCAGGGAGGCAGCAGCCTTAGAGCTCCCCTCCTGCGCCTTATATCGACCTGGTTGTGTAGAGGCGGGCCGCAATGTATTTTACCTCGGAACCTTCGCTAAACCGGGGCTTTTGAGGGGGACGAAAAATATCCCCCTCCCCCAATGAAAACCGGGGAAACCGGGGTTTTCCGGAAAGTTGTCCGCTTTGTCCCGGTTTCCCCGGTAATGTGTGAGGAGGGGGGTCATAATTCGGGAATACGGCCAGTGAGCTCTTCAACTTTTTCACGCCGCAGTTTTAAAACGCGCTCCCGGAGACCCATAGGATTGACCTCATGCCCTGCGTATCGGTCCTCCTCCGTCGGCCGCACTAGGTAGCCGTCCGCATGAAGACTTTTATGCAGACTGGATGGCTTGACACCGAAATATGTGTTTTCGTCGCGGCAGAATTTCGCCACGGCGTTGTGTGCTGCCCCGGGCCGAATATAAAGAAATTCTGAATCCATCCACCCGATACATTGCTCGCGTCGGTCGGCACACCGAAGGTTAACCTTGTCCTGAATAAGCAGGGTCCAGAGAACATTCAAATAGCGCGTGGACGGGCGTTCATCCTGAATCGTCGCCGCCTGTTGTACGGCCAACGCCTCAAACACAACTCTTGCACGCCCTTTGAGCGGACCGGTAATACTCTCAGGAAAATGGCGCGCTAAATTCTCAAGAGCAGCTTCGAAGCCGACTTGCAGCCAAGCGGTCATTTCCGGCACACGGAGATGGGGAGCTTCAAAGCTGACGCGATAGCTTTGGAACTTCTCTTTCATGACTTTAACTATCTCGGGAAGTGACGCGGTACAGGTTTGCAGAAATGCACTCATGTAGATCGGGAGTGCCGCTTGGTTTTCCTGCGCTGCGGTGAGCGCACCCATATTTATCCGGTTCCGATCGATTGGAACGGCAAAAAGTCGTGCTGTCAACGACTGGCCAGACGGCAGATGTTCACCAGTGGAGATGACGAATCCTCTGGGCCTAAATGCAGGACGCGCAGTCAGGTCGCTTTTCATTCGATCGCGGCCGGCTTGATTACCAACCGCCCGTACGATGCGCTGTGCTTTTCGCTCCTTCTCCCGGTCCGCTTCGCTCGATGTGCTAGGTGCGAACTCATCAATAACAAACAACGAGTCCTTCAAAACGAAACATTGGCGTTCAAGCGCGTTTTCCGTGCTATCCCAATTCCCGGGAAGCGTCGTCCTATCGAAGTCGCCGAAGAAATTTAGGAACAAGGCGGCCAGGCTGCTTTTGAGACTTCCGGTCGTGCCGAGCAACCACATGACAAAGTCAACGTGCAATAGGGAGGAAAACGGCGCAAGATGAACTGCGGCAAGCAAAGGAAACGTAATCGAAGGTTCCGCTATCTCAAGTAGCTTCAGAACGCGCTCAAATGCTCCATGGAGGGCGGCATCAGAAACCTCGTTTGGTAGACCGTAATGCTCTAAACCACGATCGAGTTCAACTTCGACCTGTGCATCGCCGATGGAGCCCTTGCCGTGGATATATATCCAGCGGTCCTTCACGCATTTCCAGCCCGTGTGAACGTAAATCTGTCGGCTGGATATTGGCCCTGAAAGTAACTGGATTGCTTCACGCAATTTGTCTTGTTTAGATTGTCCGGCGCGCACTACTGCAGACCAACCCCACGATCCTGCAATCCAACGCATGGATGGGAACTCGGTCATGGGTACTAATGCGAGAGGTAATGGCTTGCCATTTGCGAGAGATCCTTCCAGCGATATCCAGCGCTTCTGCTCAACCCCGTCGTCTTTGATTACCTCTTCAACGGCCTTTGCCTGAAAGTTACAGAGGGGCTCGAAGTGTGTCTCACCGTGCTCGTCGAAACGTGTGACACAGATGCTTCCATTGGCGACGACATAATGTCCCTTGCTTGAAGAGGCATTTATTTCGGAAGAGGCTGACGGCTGTACATCGTGCGCATCCGCAGTCAATTCTGGCTCTGCGTCAGGCGTAGCCCTGGACAGCCACAGCGGAGCAGCAGCGACAATATCTGTTAGCTCCTTAACCGTCTTACCGGCAGTAAAAAAATCGCTTGTGTCTTTTATGTTTTCGCCGGGCAGCTCGATCAGCTTTATTCGATCTACGTTGCCTACAAAGCTTGTAGCCACTTGCCTGGCATGGTTCCTCCCAGCAGAGTCTTTATCGGCAATGACGATTACCTCGGGGAACCCGCGTAAGACTTCGGCGTACTCGGGTCGCCACTTTCCTGCGCCCATTGGGGAAGTTGTTGCGATGAATCCTTTATCCCAAAGGGTGTCCGCATCCTTCTCTCCCTCGACGATGTAAATGGTGCTCTCGTTTGGCATAACTGCGAGTAATTCGGGAAGGCGATAGAGGATCAGTTTTATTCCTTTCAAATCCCAAATCCAGCCTCCCGCTCCATCTGGTCTTCGTTGTCGGAATTTCTTTGGTTCAAATCGCACCGATTGATAGACCAAAGCCGAGGTCTCGTCCTTGTAGTTATAGGCGGCCACGATGGGCGAGGGCGCGACCCTGACGGCATCCTCCCAACCCGGGAGGTTTTTGCGGTCGATGCCCAATTTGTCTGCAAACTCAATGGCATTGCCAGACGCACCGCAGCCATGGCATTTCCATAGACCTGTAGATATATTTGCAGACAAAGACGGCATACGGTCGTCGTGGAACGGACATCGAGCTTGAGCTTGGCTATCGTTCAGCCGTTTAAAACTTTCAAGGTGCGCGCTATAGAAGGCAAGCCATTGTTCCAGTGAGGCAGGTTTCATCTAATCTAGCTCCTTCTCATGTTAGTGATCAGACCACTGGCACTCATAATCACCGACTTATCCTTTAATCGAAAACAGGTCTTCAAATTGCAGTTCACTTAAATCTCGATGTTTTTGGCGCTCGTTAATCGCGGTAAGGAGCAACCTGCGGAGTCGAGGAGAGGGTTGGCGAGAGCCTCGCATCAGCTGCGACATATAACCAGAGGTGATTTTTAGCCGTGCTGCCCAAGCGTTCTGACTGAGTTCGGTCAGCAGCATCGCCTTTTTCAGAATCCTTCTTTTCAATATTGCTTTCACAGCGCCCCCTGTAATTTCAGCAAGCATTCCTGCTTACTAATGTTAGCGTTATTAAAACTAACGGTCAATCGCTAGCAAGCGAAAGTGCTTGCTGTTGCTAGCAATCCGTAGTATGCTTAAGACGATGAGGCGGCAAGAGTGAAAATTCAGGCGTCCGGACACGCGTTAATCACGCGTGAAAAGGCGTTCGGGCTCTATTTGCGACGGTTGCGCCAGTCGAAAAACTGGTCATTGCGCGACGTCGAGGAGAGAACCGGTGGCAAGGTGTCTAATGCTTATCTTTCGCAACTGGAAAATGGCCAGAAGAAGATTCCCAGTTTCGAGATCTTGGAAGCTCTTGCCAAGGTCTATGGCGAACGCCTTGAGAGGATTCTGATGTTGGGTGGGCTACTGGAATTGAAAAACGAGCCGCGCGACGATTACTTTCAAAGGCGTGCGGAACTCCTCTCGCCCGGGTATCGAGGCTTGTTAGACCAGGTCCTTGATCTGTTTATAAAGCACGAGGAAACTCGAAAGCAAAATGAAAAGACAGATTCAAAAGCTTCCAAGTAGGTAATTAACTCCTTACCAACCGAGGTGGGGATGGCCCCCATCTGCCATCTTGTTGCTCTCTCCGAAGTATGTTGGAAATTCGTGTCTATAAAACAAGTCGATTTACCATCGTCGAACTTACCCCTTGAATGTATCAAGAACATGTTCTATAAATAGAACGTGATCTACTTTACTGTTCAGGAGACCCTATGAATACCCTGGCTTCAGAAAAATTAAATCCTCCATTGGGTGAAGTCCTAAAGCTGTCGCTCACTCGTACTTGGTCGTGGGCGCGCATCTTAGTCGACCTCTTAGTATGGGTGGTCCTGGGCTGGTGGACAGCACAGACGGCGCAAACCACGGTTACGGCTTTCACAATTCTTTTTATCGGAGCCGTTTGCATGGAGTCAATCTTTTTCTCAGTGGCACGTCAGTCATGGCCGTCACGCCGCTGCATTCAGTTCGACTCCCGATTTTCGTTTGACGACACACTGCGCCATAGCGGACCGGAGCTGTCTC
>JBBSDO010000167.1:0-6535 GCA_038241515.1 Elusimicrobiota bacterium
GAGAAATGCCGTCGCATTTGGCACGATGAAAGCCACCAGGAGAGAATTCCCTTTATTTTGCAGCTAAGCGGCTTTATGTCAGAAAAATTTGTGCTCGGAAGACCGGCTTACGCCGCATTTGATATTCCGGACTGGATCCTTCGCGCCGATGCGGTCGGACTTTCACTTTACACAAACGGGGGATATGCGGATTGGGGGCACAAATCCGACCAAGCCACGGTGCGCCTAGTTCAGTTAGCAAACATTCTCCATAAACCAATCTACATCCTTGAAGCGGGCTGTGATAATCCTCGTTCGATTTTCAGAATGGATGAACTCCGCTTCGTCGTTTCACTAGTTCAGCCCCTCCATCCGCGAACCTTTATTTATGAGTACAGCAAAGACTCCTTTGGAGATACCGTCATTGCGGGCACAGGTAAGATGGTCACGAAGACGGGAAAGGTTCGCCAGAACATCTTTGACGGTCTGAAACAACTTATGACGCGGTTAGAGAAAACAGGCCAGGACGAATCGCCGGTTCTCTACGTTATCGCTGATCCTTTGCGAACACGGAGTGACCCGAAAACAGGAGAGATTTATTCGAAGATGTACGATTTGGCGGGCGACATGGCGATACGCTGGATCCCTAAGTCCGTTCTGTCGCTCAAACCCGCTGAAAGTCCCGCCTGGCCGACGATAGAATTCCCTGGGTTCGAAAAAGAAAATCTATCTCGCCTGATGACCGAGCAACCCGATCCTTGGAAGGATGCCGAAAGAAAAACATGGCTTCACAAACTGTAAAGAGTGCTCGCTGCTCCTGCTGCACTCCAGCATGAGTCTCCGATTCGTCTCTGAGTTTTACAGAAGGCTTAACGAGCTTTCGCGTCTCCATCGTCTGTAAATCGGCGGGTTTTGGACCAGGTGCGGTCTTCCTTCTTTACGTATTCCAGGTAGAACGCCGTGGCTACAACGAGCGGCCACAACTGACAGTATGTGAAGTACATCAAAATCGTATAAAAAATATTCGAAATGGAATCCTCTCCCGCCTCACGGGAGAGCATCAGGACAATTTCGGTCACGAAAAGAAGATAGGCCATCAGCCACACTTCCAGATAGGGGCCAGGCACGGGAATAAAGATCAGTCCAAACAATCCTAATACGAACAGTGACGCCGAAATCAGTATAGCCGCCACAAAAACGTAGTAAAGGCACAGGAAGTAAAAGACCTCGAGAGCCAGGGCTTTGTTTTTAGCCCCGCGAATACTCGTCATAAACTTACGCATCAAATAAAAGTTGCCTCTAGCCCAGCGCGTGCGCTGCCTGAACCACGTCGCCAAATTCTCTGGTTCCTGTTCCCAGGTCACTGCATACGGGACAAACTTTATACGGTAGCCGGCTTCAAGTATTCGGAGCGATAGCTCAGCATCCTCCGTGAGCGCCATCTCATCCCATCCCCCCACCTCCTCCAGGACCGCTTTTCGGACAATAAAATTAGTCCCGGGAAGCGTAGCTACTTTCAAGAGCTTCCACCGTCCTGCTTGCACAATCCATTGGAAACTTAACCCTTCAATGTTGATAAAGCGGGTCAACGGATTTTTACGTCTGTTGATGGTGCGAAACTTCCCAAGAGCAGCCCCGAGATTCGGGATTAACAAAAATTGAGCGGCCAGATAGCGCAGCGACTTGGGTTCCGGGCGATTGTCCGCATCAAAAATGGCAATGAGTTCGTGACTCACAAGCTTCAATCCCCGGTTGAGAACCGCGGCCTTTCCGCGCCCCCCTTCCTCTTTAGGAATATGGATCGGCCGTATGAAAGGAAATTCTCTCGCCAACTGATTCAAAATCTCTGCCGTGCCGTCTGTTGAGCCGTCATTTAAGACAATAATTTCGAGCTTCCCCGAAGGGTATTCGGACTTTAGAAGCGCTTCGAGAGTCCGCCGGATCACCAGTTCTTCGTTATGAGCGGGAATCATGATCGACAAAGGCGGCAAATCAGGCGATTGGCTATTGAGCTTAATTTTCTCGCGATTGGCCTCCCGACTGTACAGATACCCTGCAAAAGCCAAAATGAACTGATACATCAACATGAACCAAATAAGCAGCACGCTCGTTAAGAAAAGAATATCGATAGGAATGCCGGACATCATTCTTGCTCCTCATCTTCATTCTCGCTTGGAGCTCCAATAAATCGTCGGAACCGCCGGCGTATGACAATAAATAAGAAGAGGAGCGCCAAGAGGCCGCTCGATGCTATTCCGAAAAGAACAATCAGAGACGCCGCGACAACGCTCGTAAATTCCACGGCGTAGAGACTGGCTGTTTCAGAAAGTACCCTTAGCTGATGATGGCCGGGGGGCGCTAAAACTGTAAACCCGTCATCCCCCCGCACGACCGATCCCTTAAACGTCACCCCGTCAAGCAGCATCTTATAAGGAGCTTTGCTGAACATCATGGCGCAGCGCATGGGGGAGTCGTACACCACCTCTAAACCCCGTGGAATCCGTTGACTGCTTACCAATTCACCGGTAATCGAAAGGAGCCGAGTGGCTAGCTGAGACGTGTCGAACCAGGTGGTCTGACCTTTCGAGAAGGTGAGGACGTGTTTGCCCTGCGGAATCAAGACCGCTCCCTTCTCATTGCAATACCAAGGCTGGCCATCAAGGCGAAAGCGCCTGAGCTCGTGGGCGACATCTAACCTTACGGTGTTGGGCGTGTCGACAATCCAGTTGTCTCCCTCGCGTTTGAGACTGGAGCGGGCTGCCATGGCGAATGGCATCATTTCCCAATCATGTTCATAAACGGTCGATTCTGAATAAAAGCAAACCCTCGTCGCTTGTGAGGAAGCCGAACGCCACAATTGAGACATCTCGATTCCGGTGGGTTGCGCCGTCGCGAAGCCTTTCTGCGTCAAAGAATGCACTGGGAGCACATTGATATCGATCATAAATGGCTTTTTTAAAGTGATGCCCTTATAGCGTTCCCCCATCCTCACGTATCGCTCGGGAGCTTTAGACCAGTCAGGGGCGGGATCTTCAACTTGAAGGGTGGCCCCGAAATGATTGACTAAGGCCACCGTACGATTCACGTCGATTCCTAAAAAGTCGCCGAGATCCGGGTGCTGCAAGGCATCGAGCATGGTCACGACTAAGTCCCATTGCCGATTCTTTTTCTGATCCCATTTTGTTAAGGCGGTCAGAAACGTCCGCAAGAGACGGCTGTTCACGTCGCGCCGGTATTGATAAAAGGCTTGAAGCCCGGCGGCATCGGTTCGCCAATAATGCGGGGATTTCGTATCAAACAATTCCACGGGATCGAAATGCTGGAGCCCTTGAAACTCATGGCGCGCCTGTGCGTTAAATGGCGTCAGCAGGTGCGGTTCCTCGGGGCCCGAGGGCGACTCAAACGTGAGTTCTCCGATGTCGACCCCGTCCCACTCGTTATGGCGCATAAAGGACTGTAAATCCTTGAGAACGGCTTTCATGCAGTC
Source organism: Elusimicrobiota bacterium (assembly GCA_038241515.1). Taxonomy (GTDB): domain Bacteria; phylum Elusimicrobiota; class Elusimicrobia; order 2-01-FULL-59-12; family 2-01-FULL-59-12; genus JBBSDO01. The sequence continues at coordinate 3,467 of JBBSDO010000167.1, forward strand.
GGGCTCTTGGAGGTTCATCAAAAATCGCCAATCGACGTGAGCGTCCGCAAGATCTGCTGTTTTCTCCCGCCACTTCGGATGATGGGTCCAAAACTGCTCGCTCACCTCGGGCCATTCAAACCACGCGTAAACAAGAATCCCGTTTTGATGTGCGACTTTTACAAGGCGAGAATAATCGTAGGCGTACTTGTCGTAGAAGTGCCATGCCGCTACATGCACGGCACGGATGCCGAAACGCCGCCACATCCGAGCGAGTACTTCGATACTGATACTTTGGCGGTAGCCGGGATCAAAGTAGACGTCAGCCGCCATGCGTGTGGCCATGGGGGTGACTCGCAATTCTCCAATGAGTATCTGGGGTAGGTTAGGAAATCGGCCATATCCTTTTCCGGTCACCGAATCGAATAAGGGCGCGAAGTAAAGATAGCGTCCTTCCCGTTTGCGCTGACTGATTACCAGGGGATGTTGGGTGTCCCGATCGGAATAGTACACATCGGCCTGATCACCCGTTGGCTCCGCAATCCATGGAACGGACACGCGATCGGGCCAGCGCGTCTCCTGGTTTACGAAAAGGTGATCCTGAAGCGCATTGACCGCAATCGGTTCGCCCAAACGAATTCCCAATCCTTGGCTTAATGGGCTTTCGCCGTCAGTGATTAAGGTAATGCCTCCATTAAGCCCAGTGACGATGCGGTCGACTACGGCAGGGGGTAAGGAGGTGGCGGTGGTCCAAGGAATCACAATCATGCTGAAAGGCCCAAGATCTTCATCCATAAGTCGCGAGTAGTCGATTTTCTCAACATCGAAACCGATACTATTGAGCGCTTCAGCAAAGCTCTCTTGGTCGAGTGCTCCCTCCCCGGTCGCCTCGGCGTCCCAGAGAATGATGGTTTTGACGGGATTGCGGTTCGATTGTGCGGGCAAAACGGTACCCAATTTCCGCTGAATGACCGATATATCTCCCTTCGCGAGATGAAGCAGTTTCTGCAAGGCACTGGGAGCCGGGACTTCTTGGCGCAGCGCTACGTAGGTATCGCCCTCCGGGACGTGAACCGTCCTTTTAAGCAGAGCGCGAGGATCCACCTGAAGCGAGTTTTGCGACACTCCCTGACCATGGGACCCAAAGACAAATTCGTTTAGATAATGGCCGTGTCCAGAAATTTCAACGGTGCCACTCCGAGTCGATACTACCCGTCCTTCACATTTCACTTCGTTGGGAAATTCGCGAAGATCGGCGAAATGGAAACCACGCTGTTGTATTCCAACAATTATTTCTTCCAAAAGCTGCGGTTTCAGAAAGGGATGGAAGAAGACGCTGGCGTATCCATCACGCACGACATAGGCGGCATCCGCGTTTTGGAGAATGGGTTGACTCCGTTGATCATCGATCGGGACGTAGGCCAGACTTTCCGGTATCACGTACTGCCCGTAGCGATCGATCACTGGATAAGGAAAAAATTGGTCCGAGTTAAGGCTGCCCGCGAATTTATCCGTAGTGATGCTGCTCCCGGCCAATCGCCGTTCATAGACCGTATTGAAAAAACGGTGAAAAACGCGGTAGTCGAGCGGCGAAGCCGCATAGTGAGGCGTTTCCCAAGTCACGGGATAGATACCTAGGGCCATCGATTCCTTTATCGCTTCTGTCACGCGGTGCGTTGCAAAAGCTTCGGAATCTCCCCGAACCGGCCGGTCGCTGAGATCGTCCCAGAATTCGTAGTCGTCCGTCGTAACACCGCGGTATTGGTGGGTGTACCCGTGCAGCACCGGCGTCCCCCCCGCTTTAACGTAGTTGACCAACATATGAACGACATCCGACTTGTCGGCCAGACGAAACTCGGTTCTTTCCTGAGGATCCACGTACATCGGCACGAAACCAAAAGAAAACGGGATTCCCTTTTTGCGGATCACATCCAGCGTCGCTTGCAAGAAGGCGGGATTCGACATCGCATTAATATCTTCGATTCGGAGTAGAGCCGGATGCTGCTCGGCATGCTGAATTCTAAGAATGTCATGAAGCAGATCACAAAGCACGAGATAACGGTCGTTTTCGCTTGAATAGGAGAAGGGCGAATCGGCGAAAAGCCATAGATTGCCGCTTTGGATGACATAGGGCGAGACCGACATACCGCTGGCCGAAACCGTGGCCAGGACTTTGGCTTTTTCCGCGTCGACAATTTCAAAAAGGTTCGTTTCGGGATCCCCTTTCGCCAAGGTCCGGCCCTTATAAAGGACCTGATTAAATTTGATTCGGTCTGCTAATTGAGCGTAGCGTATTCCGTAGCGGCTCAAGAGTCCTCTTTCTTCGAGCTGCTTCGCTTGGTTGCCGATCCAACAGAAAACTTTCTTGCGCCGGTTTAGATCTTCAAGGACCTTCGCAGGGACTCGGTAGCGTTTTTGGTAGACGACGACAAACACCGCATCAAAGGGTTCTGCCTCCCTGGTCTGATAGGTGTCCAGAGAATGGACTACTCGGTGGGTGGTGAAATGGCCCAGGAGATTGACGAGGTACAGAGCATCCAATCGGCCTGGGTTAGCGTCCTGATCTGGCCCGTCGAAAAGCACTAGGACAGAGGGAACGGACTCAATGGGCGTTGTCTTGGCAGCCGTGGACTGGATCAGGCCGGAAAGCAAAAAGAAGCTTAAAAATAAGGTGGAAAAGAGGCGGGACATCTGACGGATTATACCAGAGGCTGTTCCCGACCGAGGTGGTTCTTAAGGGTAGAAGAACTCTAAGCGCAGCGTAGAGGTTTTGTAAACCCGCGGGGAAATAGCATTAGCGAAGTTACTTTCAAGAAATATGAAATTGGGAGGGGTTTCAGCACCAAAATCGCTATCCCGTTGACCGAAGTGGATCCCGAGGTTGTCTTTGACGATGGAAAAGGCCTGACCGTTTGTGAAGGCGTTCGTGTTCTCGGAAGCAATGGCGGGCGTCTTTTTGTCCTGCAACAGCAACCACTGAAACGAATTCGTGTCCCCCGCGTTAGTAGGATCCGCCGCTGAAGGAGCAATGGCGCTGGCTTTAATAGACCAAGCCAAAGGCAGCGTAGCCTGAGGATTTCCAGCATCAAC
>JBBSDO010000168.1:0-6480 GCA_038241515.1 Elusimicrobiota bacterium
CGTGGCGGGGTATTTTGGTCTCGCGTCTGGCTTATTGGGGATGCTGATCGGGTTGATATTGTATATGGGCCCTCTGGGACGCCCTGCGGCAATCGCGAGGGTGTTCCGCCCGGTGTATGAACTTCTTTCGCACAAATATTATATCGATGAGATCTATTGGGCTCTTTTTGTCCGGCCCACCGGTGCATTGGCCCGCGGACTGAGTTGGTTTGACCTTCATATCATCGACAGAATTTTTGTTGACGGGTTTGGGTGGGTGGGCTTGCTTTTTTCCAAAATTGACAGTTGGCTCGATGACCATCTTGTGGACGGGCTTGTGAACGGCTCAGGGTGGTCTGTCTCGGAGTTCGGGGCGCTTGCCCGGCGGGTGCAGAATGGTTTTGTTCAAAACTACTTACTGGTTATCACCATTGGTTTGGTTTCGCTAGTGCTTTTGGCGGATACGTTTTTGAAAATTCACTAGGAGGACGCGATGCACGTGCTTTCGTTAATCACCTTTTTACCCTTATTAGGTTCTTTGCTGATCATGTTTATTCCCAAGGAGCAGAAACTTCTGGTGCGCGTTTTTGCTGCGGTCGCAGCGGCAGCGGCTCTGGCCGTTTCTTTGTGGTTGTGGAGTTCGTTCAACGGTACGACTGCCGATCTGCAATTTGTGGAAAAGTGGGATTGGATTTCGGCCTTTCATATCAAGTATTTCATGGCTGTGGACGGGCTTTCTTTGCCACTCATTGTTTTAACGACTCTCTTGTCTCTCCTGGCGATCATCGCCTCTTTTCATATTGAAGATCGAATCAAGGAGTACTTTTTCTTTTTCTTAATGCTCGAAACCGCCATGCTGGGTGTTTTTGTCTCGCTCGATCTTTTTCTCTTTTACGTGTTCTGGGAGCTGACCCTAGTCCCCATGTACTTTTTGATCGGCATCTGGGGCGGTCCGAAGAAAGAGTACGCGGCCATCAAATTTTTCCTCTTTACGTTGTTGGGCAGCGTATTCATGCTGATCGCCTTTTTGGCACTCTATTTCAATTCAAATCCGCATACGTTTGATTTTACAGAGCTCCTAGCCCAGAACGGGGTCATGGCTCGAAATATCCAATTGTGGGTCTTCGCTGGTCTTTGGTGCGGCTTTGCCGTAAAGATTCCGGCCTTTCCTTTGCACACGTGGCTGCCCTTAGCGCACGTGGAAGCGCCTACGGCTGTCTCGGTTATTCTGGCGGGCGTCCTCCTCAAGATGGGGACCTATGGACTTATGCGTTTTTCGTTTGGCCTACTGCCGGCTGCGACTCAACGCCTGGCATTTTGGATCGCTGTGATCGCCGCTATAAACATCGTCTATGGTTCGCTATGCTCCTTAGCCCAGACGGATATCAAACGCATGATCGCCTATTCGTCTGTAAACCACATGGGCTACGCTTTACTCGGAATGGCCTCATTGTCTGTGGCTGGGTTCAATGGTGCGGTATTACAAATGGTGAACCACGGTATTATTACGGGCACCCTCTTTTTGCTCGTCGGAGTCATTTACGATCGGGCCCATACGCGCGATATCAACGCCTTCGGCGGTCTAGGTACAAAGCTTCCCGTGTACACCGGGTTCATGACTTTCGCCTGCTTCGCTTCGCTTGGACTTCCCTTGCTCTCTGGTTTTGTGAGCGAGTTCCTGTGTTTCCTTGGGGCATTCCAAGTTCCTGCCTTTCGAACATTGACGGCTGTTTCCTTTATCGGAGTTTTGATTACGGCGGCGTTTTTCTTGATTCTCATTAAGAAAGTATTCTTGGGTCCGTTCAATACGCGTTGGGAAGGCTTGAAGGATATGGATTCGCGCGAGCTCATGGCGACGATCCCTCTCGTGATACTTACTTTAGTGCTCGGAATTTTTCCCGGTATCGTGCTCCATCCTATTAACGTGACTCTCACGCACATCGTCGACCTCCTCAACAAGGTACCGTAATGTATTTGTCGCTTCGCCTGCTAGCCCCGGTATTTTCGCTCTGCACTTTTGCCTTCGTGCTGTTCGGCGTTGATGCAATGGCGTTGCGTGGAACTGACGCTTTGCGAAAACTCAGTTTTTGGATTGCGCTCGTGGGAGTCGTTATTTCGGCGGCCCTTCTGGTATTTCCTTCCGGGCCGGAGCAAGGCCCGCATTTGTTTGGTCATCAGATGCTGGTCTGGGATGGTCTTTCCTACTTTTTGTCTTGGATAGCCGTTTTAACCGTCTTCTTTGTAATTTTGCTGAGCGAACGGTACCGGGAATTCACCGGTTTACGTCTCAGCGCCTATTTTGGCCTATTGCTTTTGGCGGCGGTAGGCCTCATCCTACTATCTGCCGCGAATGACTTCCTGATGATATTTCTTGCAATCGAGCTGATCGGGATCCCCTCCTTTATTTTGACTGGATATCTGCGGCACAAAGAAAAATCGAGCGAAGCCGCAATAAAATTTTTCCTGATTGGGGCCTTCTCATCGGCTATGCTCGCGTATGGGATTTCACTCCTCTACGGCCTGACGGGAACCACGTCACTTTTGGGGCTGCACCAGGCACTGCCGCTTCTGCAGGAGAAGGCGCCGATTGCTCTCTTGGCTGTATTCTTTCTCATTGTTAGCTTCGGCTTTAAGATTGCTGTTGTGCCCTTTCATATGTGGGTCCCGGATGCCTTTGAAGGGGCCCCCATTCCGATCGCCGCGTTTCTTTCCGTGGCCCCAAAAATAGCTGGCGCCGCTATTGCAATTCGCGTCTTTGTCCTTACGCTCGAACCGTCGACTGTAGGTATTAGTAGTGCGCTAGCGGTCTTAGCTGCCGTGACGATGACGATCGGTAACGTGATCGGTCTTCAACAGACGAACGTGATTCGGCTCTTGGCCTACTCGTCTATTGCGCATATGGGCTATTTGCTCTTGGGCCTGGTGGCAGCGACGACAATGGGGTTAAGCAGCGTCTACATTTACGGATGGGTCTATCTCTTCATGAATCTCGGGACGTTTGCGATCGTAATCGCGCTTTCGAATGCGATGGGCTCGACGGAGATTTCATCCTATGCCGGCCTGGCGAGACGAGCTCCCCGCGTGAGCGCTCTGCTTGTTCTATTCGTCCTTAGTTTGGCAGGCATTCCCCCGACGGCTGGTTTTTTCGCTAAGTTTTATGTTTTCGCAGCGGCCTTCGATGCGCAATGGAAGTGGTTGGTCGTCATTGCAGCGGTCAACAGCCTCATATCGGTTGGATACTACTTTAAAATTCTGCATGCCATGTATTTTCAAGCCCCCACCGAGACTTCGGACGTGGAACTTACGTCGTCCTCCCTACTGACCCTCGGCGCAACGTCGTTCTTCACTTTAGCCATTGGTTTTGCGCCCCAGTTTTTTCTAGGTCGGTCGCAATTTTTGGCGGAAACCGTTATTCCTCGATCAAGCGTGAGTGCGCCCGGGACGCCGGCTCCGAGCGTATTAGTGCCCGCAGGTGTACCTTCGGTGCCCGCACCGACTGAGGCGGCAAGCGAACCGACCCTTCCACAATGAGTGTAGGTCCCATTAATCGGCAGAGAGAGGAGGCGCGCTTAGAAGACCTCTACCAAATTATTTTTCCATACCTCTTGCAAACCGAGCGCGTACTTCAAGATGTGGCAACGCGTGGCAAGGGGATGATTCCTGAAGTGGTCCGTTATGTGGTGCAAGCGGGAGGAAAGCGTCTACGGCCCGCGCTCGTCGTCTTAAGTGCTCAGCTGGGGGGCACTCAGACCGATGATGCCATCACGGTAGGGGCTTCAGCCGAGCTGATCCACCTTGCGACTTTAATGCATGACGATATCGTGGATCGGGCGACCTTGCGGCATCAAAAGCCAACGGCCGCGGTGGAGTTTGGGGACGAAGTGGCGATTCTCCTAGGAGATTACCTCTATGTAGAGGCGTTTTCTCTTTTGGCGTCGATCAATGACCCCGTTCTTATTGAGCTCTTTGCCAAGTCCACCCGGGTGATGTGTCAGGGGGAAATCAACCAGGTCAGAAGGCGCTTCCAGCTGGATCTTACCCTTTCCGAGTACTTAACCTTTATTGACAATAAGACAGCCACTCTGATGGCCGCCTGCATGCGAGGAGGGGCTCGCTTGGCTCGCCTCTCTTCAGAACAGGCCACGGCGCTGGGCCATTTTGGATGGAACCTCGGTATGGCATTTCAAATCATTGACGATACGCTCGACCTCGTGGGCGAAGAAGCGGTGACGGGGAAAACGCTTCGAACGGATTTAGCCAACGGCAAACTTACGCTTCCTTTGATCTATTTGCGAGACAAGCTAGAGGCGTCCGACCGTGATAAATTTTTGGGTTACCTCAAAGATCCGGAACCGGTCTCTCGAATCGTCGACTGGCTTAAGGAGTCTGGAGCCATTCGCGAAGGGATGCGGCAAGCCGCCAATTTTGCGCATCAAGCTCAAAGCGCCCTTCAAACTTTTCCCGAATCAACGCCGAAATCAACATTGAAAGCGATCGCTGACTACATCGTCACCCGCACTCGCTAATCCCCTCTTTTGTCCCTGAGTCCCCGCATGAACGTTTGGGAGCATCTTGGAGAGCTCCGCCAAAGGCTGCTCACGTGCATTTATTGCCTCGGCGCCGGGACCGTAATCGGGGGTTTTTGCGTAAACCCGATTATTTCTTGGTTGGCTAGGCCTGTGGGATCCCTCGTTTTTTTACACCCGACCGAGGCTTTTACTGCGCAGGTGAAGGTCGCCGTTGGAGTGTCCTTTCTCCTCTGTTTACCCGTATTAATCTACCAGTCTTGGGCATTTGTCGCCGCAGGCCTTGACCCGAAAGAAAAGGGCTACCTAACCTGGGCTGTTCCATTTTCGTACGCCTTTTTCATGCTCGGTGCATCAATTTCCACTTTTCTCGTTTTCCCGAAGGCCGTTGCTTTTCTACTCAGCTTAAGAACACAGAGCCTCCAGCCGATGCTTTCAGTGGAATCCTATTTAAATTTTTTCGTTCTTCTGGGACTCGCTTTTGGAATCCTCTTTCAGTTGCCGTTGGTATTGCATTTTTTGGCCAAGGTGGGAATACTTCGCGCCGATTTCTTAGCGAATAATCGCCGAATCTCGTATCTGGTGATATTTGTGTTAGCCACCCTTTTCAACCCGGTGCCGGAGGTTTTTACCCAGGTTCTTCTGGCCTGCGCGGCTATAGGGCTTTTCGAGCTCTCGATTATCCTGGTTAAATGGGAAACACGGCCTAGTGAGATCAATCCATCGCGTTGAAAAAACGCTTCGAATCTACAGAAAAGTGCTGCAATTCACTTGCTTTGGGAACTACGAGCTTTGCTATAATACGCGGAACCTGAAAAAGTTTCGCTAGGAGCGAGAAAGGATTAAATTCGTTTTATGGCTACAATTTCAATGAAAGCATTATTAGAGGCTGGCGTTCATTTTGGACATCAGACCCGCCGTTGGAACCCGAAGATGGCCAAGTACATTTTCGGCTCCCGCAGCAACATCCATATTATCGATCTTCAAAAAACCGCCAAGGAATTAAAGAAAGCCTACAAATTTATCCGTGATCTCGCGGCCAACCAACGGCCCGTCCTTTTCGTTGGAACTAAAAAACAAGCCCAAGAAGCTATCGTCAGCGAAGCGCAGCGCTGCGGCGCGTACTATGTGAGCGAGCGGTGGCTCGGCGGCACCTTGACCAATTTTGAAACGATTCGGAAGTCAATCAGCCGTCTGAACGAATTGGACAAGATGAAGACCGAAGGCCTTTTCCGGGTCATGTCGAAGAAAGAAGTGGCCAGACTTGAAAAAGAAAGAACGCGTCTTACGAAGACTCTATCAGGTTTCAAAGGCATGACCGAAATGCCGGGCTGCCTCTTTGTGATTGATCCCGTTCAAGAAAATACCGCGGTTCTCGAAGCGAGGAGAATGGAAGTTCCGGTCGTGGCGGTCTGCGATACCAATTGCGACCCTGACTTGATCGATTATCCGGTGCCGGGTAACGATGATGCCATCCGTTCGGTTAAACTTTTTTGCACGCTGATGGCGGACGCGATCCTGGAGGGTAAGGCCGAAGCGGAAAAGGCGGCGACGCCGAGCACCGCTACCGCCGAGGTTTCTGATCAACCCGTCTCCGAACAACCGATCACGCTTTCGGAGCCCGAACCCGCCGTTGTGGCCGACACGCCCACTCCCGTAACACCCAGCTCTCACTAAAATCATGTCCGGAACCAATGGTAGCCCCATCACAGCGACTCAAATTGCTGAACTGCGCGAGCAGACCGGCGCTGGAATTATGGAATGCAAAAAGGCCCTGCAAGAGTCGCTTGGAGATTTGAACAAAGCGAAGATATTACTTCGCGACCGGGGCGTCGCTATCGCAGCCAAAAAAGGCGGTCGTCTGGCGAAAGACGGACTCGTCGGAACGTATATTCATGCTGGCGGGAAATTGGGCGTGCTTGTTGAGCTGAATTGCGAGACGGATTTCGTTGCCCGAACGGACGTATTTCAAGAG
>JBBSDO010000169.1:0-6461 GCA_038241515.1 Elusimicrobiota bacterium
TACTTTATGAGTTATTGGCTACATGGGATGCTTTCGGCGGCCGAAGCGACAGAGGACGAAACTGTTTTAACGGAGGCCATGAGCTACATCGATACGATGAGATCCAAGGCCCGCAAATTCTCGCGCGTCACCTTCGAATCAACGACTAGCGGAACATCGCGGAAGATAAGTGGTTTTCCTCTTCCTCTCAATCAGTGGGCAGACAAGTATCTCGGCTGGCTTTGGCTCACCGCTCCCACTCCCCAACCGGGAGTGGTACGCATCAACGAACTATATACTTACCAAGCGGCGGGAGCGATCGCTCGAGCGGCCGCAGTCATTAATAAAAACCCGGCGTGGAAGCAGAAATTTGGAAATCAAGCTGACAGGTACGTCGATTTTGTGGAGGAAGCCGTTCTCCATCCCTGGTACCGCGACGCTTATCAGAAGAAGATTCCTTGGATCAATGAAGATCCCACTCGTCTCGGATCCTACAAAGAGTGGAATGACAAATCCTCGCACCTTGGGATGATTGCCACCTTCTTGTATCAGGCCACAGGAAAAGCTGAATACCGCGATATCGCCGAGCGAATCGCACACGCTTTTAAAGCAATCCTGCGGCCGAATGGCAAGGGATGGATATGGGATGAAGGAAATATCGAGAAACAGGCGGATGCCAATCTTATTCAAGAGCGCCGACTAGCAAACCGCACGTCCGTGGGCAACCAAACCGGCGTACATGATACCGATCACTCCAACCGTGAATCACATTTATTGAAATCTGATCTGCAAGCCGGGATTGGCGAGTTCACAATAGACGATATGAAGCGTATGGCGGGCACGGTTGAAGAGTCGATATGGAAAGGAACAAAAAGCGATCCCCACTTTGCTAACTACATGAATGGGAGCAATTTACCCTACCGGATGCGTTTTGAACCTGGGAGCAATGGCGCTATCTATTTTGGATGGGTTTTCGCCGGCGCTTACTCGCGGAAGGCGTACCAAGTGTTCCTTTGGATGCAGCGCGCCGTTCTCGCCCACAGTCCGTTGAATCCATCAGTTCAATTAAACAGCACTCCTGCCGGAAAGCTCGCTTTGAGCGGTAATTTGGTTGGAGTTACTAAGTTATTGGAGCAAGTCCTTCATTCCGGTATAACCCCTTCCCCCACCACCTTCCTGTTAGCTCACGCCGCTTGATTAAATCCCGAAGCATTTGGTGATTTTGAGAGATAGAAGTCGGCAGTTTGTGCGGGATCGAGTAAGGCCGACTAGTAAAAAGTCCGAAACAACTCACAAATAAACGTCTGATATCGAAGTCGCGTATCTTCGAAAGCTAGGCGGCGGATAGGGTATTTTGAGACAAGACGGATTTGTAAATGTGGAAGAGCGGTAAAAGTTCGCCGGAAAGGCGGGAAAAGAGGTTGTTCATTCCCTGAACCACCTGCCGCTCGGGCCCGCCCCATTGAGGCGATGGTCCAGCCGCTTCCCAGCGCATCTCAAGGCTCGAGGGGTTCCCCGATAAAGGATCCACTAAAATAATGGGGTTATAGTTGGGATTGATATGGTCCCACGTGATCGTCTTTCCTTCCATCGCTTCGGGGATCCAAGCAGTCGTTAAGTGGAGATGAGAGGGAGCGCCCTTCGCCGGATCTGCATGGAAGACATTTCCGAGGAGTTGCCCAGCCTTTACGACATCACCCACTTTTACCGCCGGGTCGACGTGCGCGTAGAGCGTGTGAAAAATGCGGCCTTGAGCATCTCGAAGATGGGGATGTTTTACAAGGATCGATTTGCCCATGAGTTCGCCAGGCAATTCCACTTGCACGACCACGCCGTCGAGAAGCGCTGGTACGGGGTCGCCAGCGGGAACCACAAAGTCAACCCCTTCGTGTCGGGTCATTCTTTTGTTTTTAGTTCTCCACCATTCGTCCTCGGACTTAAAGAGCATCCCTGGATCATCCCATCGACCGGACCAGCGGAGCGATTGTATCCAGGGCCCGATCGCTTGAGCCGCCTCCGGAGGTAAGACCGATAACCTCTGGCGGTAACGTTGAAAATCAGAGAAAGAAAACCACCTCGGCCGATCGAAGGACGGATCTTGGACCAGCACCTCCACCTCGGTAGAGTAATGCGCGAGGTCCGCATTGACCGAGGATGCAAAGATTGGCTGACGAACGATGAGGCCGGCTGTTTTCTCTTGCGATTGCGCGATCGTAAAGAGATCCGGACTCAGCTGCTGATACGAATGCTTTGCTTGGGCTAAAAATCCATCCGATTGAACGATGGACCTCCATTCGCTCAGCGTCGGAGTCGCAAACCGGAATCCTCGAAGGGTTGATCGACTACGACCGTTATGGTCGTCGGCCCATTTGGCCGCATGTTCAATAAATGCGTCCCCACTAAAGGAAAATCCTTCGTGCTTGAATTCATCCGCCACATAGCTATTACCCTGCAGGGTGTAGCAGATCTCAATCATGCGGGGTGTCGGGTGCTGCGCCTCGAACGTAATGGGATACCATTCATGCGACAAACAGATTCGCTGGCCTCGAAGCGCCATCTCAGTAATGAGAACCAATTGGCTTTCAGGCACTTGCTGATAAAGATGGAGTGGTTTTGACGGATTCAGCCGAACGCGCAGGGCCATCATTGCAGAAACGGACACTTCTAGGAGCAGTTTGGGCGCGCGATTGGGGTCATTTGCCTGAAGGGCGGTAGACTCTAAATAACTGAACAGCTTTTCTTCCAAACGTTCGAACCAGAGGCGCATGCGAGCTATTATTCCCTCGTCGGTCAGAATTCCAAAATTAGTCACTTCCACTTGAAGTGCCCATCGGAGCGCCTCATCTAGATATCCGTGATTCCTACTCCATGCTGGATACCGCGTTTTAAATTCTGTAGGCACTTGAGTCCGATTCACCGTCTCCAATGGTAATGCTTCGGCTTGAACAGGTTCTTTCTCGGGTTCGTCGAAGGAAGGCGCCCTGTTAGGACCGGACGCCAATGTTCTAAACATCCTTTCTTGTGAAACCGCAAGTTCGAAGGCTTGTTCGCTCGTGAGGCGCTGAAGGGCCTCAAAGAGTTTGGGTCGTGCATGGAGATGGAGGAGAACCGACCGTGCCGACAATGGGTTGCGCTGGACTTCCACCCAAATATTCATGCCGCGTGCCTGCAAGGAAAGTTCACTAAGCCTTCGATCGATCCAAGAGATATCCAGTCGCTCTATCTCCGATAGGGCCCCATCCGCCGAAAGCTCCACAACTTTTGTTGTTTCGTTTACGTGGACTGCGATACCCCAGCCCAGTGCCTGATGGACTTGGCGAACAATCGTGTCTTCCAACGGCGTCAGGGTAGTGCCCGGAAGGTCAATCCATTCGGCGGCCATAGAGCGCTGGGCGACGCGGTAGAGATGGAGAGCGGCCTCTCGGTGATGTTTTCGTTCAACGCCTGAACTCTTCAAAGCCAGCGCTAACTCCCGACGCGCTTCTACCATTGGGCGTTCGGCAGAGGTGCCGTGCCATAAGTGTTCTGCCGGGCTGTCCATCGCCATCGAAAGCTTTTCGAGTTGCTGATTGTCCATACCTCGTGTTACCTCGAGCATTTTTTCTGCTGCATGGGCGATCTGGAAAGCGCTTCCGAGTTCGGCTTCAATGTTTCCCGTCTTGGCGGGATTGGAACGGACGGGAGGAAGGACTTTCAGGATATCAAGACGATCGGTGGCGGAATCAATGTGATGGCGCCGGAAGATATCAAAAGCGTCTTCAGCATGCTCTATAAACTCGCGAGTGATTTCTTGGATGAGGCCGGGCCTCCATTGTCGGGCCTCGTTATAGGGGAGCAGCGTAAAGTATATGGACTCGACTTGCCGCAGGAACTCTAACCCACGTTCACTGATGAAGAAATCAGGCCGCTTTTCAGCTGAGTCGACCACGTAGATTAATCGCCCGGTAAGAGTTTTTTGGCGATGCGCCCGCGTGGCGAGCGGCCGGCTTTGCTGCCCAACCACCCGTATGCCAATGAGATCTTCCGCCACTTCGCTGCCGGAAGCAGTCAATACATAGATGGGTTGACTGCATCCGCCGCTATGAGCATTGTGTGTCGCGAGTAGCCGGAATTCTCGTCCTGTCATGTCAGCGATCTTCGCCCGCAGGGCGGAACCCTGGATCATTGAAGTAATTTCTAAACGCGACTGTAGTGGTAGACGGGCCTCGGTTAAGAGAGAGTCAAGAGGCAGCTCCAGCAACAACAGGTCCGAGATTGCCGATTCCTCCGGAATCTGGTCGTTCAAGCGCTGTGCGAGATCACCAGGCAGGGATTTCCCCTGCGCAATAGTCAGTTGACCCGCGAGATCATCGATCCGTTGCGCCAGCATATGGCGGATGTAGTCCATCGCGCCCTGAAGGCCGGTTTCCTGAGCTCGTTTTTGGGCATGGACAAGCAAGGATTCACTTTTCATCCCTATCGTGATACGCAGCGCCTGAATCTTGTCCCTCGTCGCGACCGTCTTTAAGGTCGGACTCACTTCACAGCGTTCATGCACGATTGTTTTGTTTTCCAACAGAAACACGAGCTGATTCACAAGGCGCCCATAATCGGTCTTATCGAGGAACCGAAATTCACCGCTTGCGACGATCAAAAGTCGAGCCCAGGCTTGCAAAATCGGGCGGTCGAGAACAACCTCTTCCCGTTTCGGATCCCATCGTCCAAGTGCCCGCAGGTGTCTTTTCCCTTCGCTCCATTCCCCCAGAACAGCATTGCCATCCGCATGGAGCTGGGTTCGCCACGTTGCTTCAAGTCCGGCCGTGCTGTCGTCTCCGGGAACACTTTCGTCCAGCACCTTCGATCCCCTGAATGAAGTAGCGTCATAGAATTGTTGCGTCACCCAGGCGCTATCCGGTATGTGTTGAATGAGAGACTCGGCGCCCATTGGCGAGTCTATCAGTCGGCCGATTTCATGAGTGAGTGAGCCTAGACTGAAGATAAGTTTTCCAGGACCGTGAATGGTTCGACGGAGAAAGGTCCAAGCCACGGCGATTGGAGCAAAAGCCTGATCCCCAAACGCAAAGGAACGAATGGGGAGCGGATGAATTTGCCTCAGTTGCTGCTCCGCCCGATTCGGCACTGAAAGGGAAGTCCCCGACAGTTCGGAACTCACAAGGCAAGGCGTCAGAAGGAGAGCGATAAGGCGAATAGTGAACAGGTGTTCTTTAGTGCAAAGTTTAGTGAATGGCATGGGAGTTTGGAGATCGAAGCGTATCAATGAGTTTAACGAGTTCTCGTCGACGAAACTATGGACCAGTCGGGCAGAAAATACGACTGAATGACCTATGTAGAACCGGGCCCCTTCCCGCGTGACGCGCATGACAACACGGCCGCACAGGTAGGAACGAATCTCGCCTCCGTAGAACGGCGGGCCCAAAATGAGAGTAGGTCGATTGGTCCTCCTTTAACGGACGTTCGGCGGATTCTTTTTTATCTCAAAAAGGCGGCATATATAGGGATGGTCCGACTCAATGTTTGGCGCACATTCCGAATTGTGGGAGTGGGGACCGGCTTGTTACTGCAGAATCCTTGGCCACTCCTAGCCGTTGAAGGGAAGCTTACGTACTTCTTATCCGATTCCTCTCCCGAACAATACCGCTCTCTCGTAGAACAAAAGGCCGAGGAGGCGCCTCCTATCGCGCTCACGCGAGAAACTCTCCCGGCCTATGCGACTCGCGTACATCCGGTTCGCCTGGATCCAGGGACGGAGAACCGGCTCCGCTCTCTTCCCGCGCGGTCTCCTACCTTTATCCCCCTTTCACGTGTCGGTGGGCCGGGCTCAAGCGCCGAAAAACAAACTTCCGTAGCTGAAGGGTCTATCAGAGAGCCAAGCACAGGGGTAACGATCCAAGTAACGCCCGACGGCACCTATCGGATCACCACTCAAGGGCCGGACTGGACTTTTGGGGGGACACTCGGCCATCCCCTTCGAAATATTCAGACGAGCCGCGAAACGGATGGGATCGGGGTCTATCAGAAAATCACGTTCGATTATGATGTGGGCGGAGCGCCCCGGCGGAGCAGTATCCGTACATACGTGGGTAAGTCGATAGTGATGTTCGGCACGACGTTTCTCGAAAGCGGGAATAATGGCGATTTGTTTCCGCGAATGAGCGTGTACCCCAAAGGACTTCATTCAATGAGTTTTCGAGGGGGCTGGAACTATCAGTTTGGTCCAGTGGGTCAAGGAGCTGACAGCCCTTGGAGCTATTTTGACGACAGCGGGAATACCTTTATCCTTTCGGCCGCGTCGCATTTTCTGGTCGCTCAGACCTCCCTGGGCGAGGATGGGAGTCTCATGACGGGCATTCATGGGGAGATAGCGACGCTGCCGGCGGCCTTTACTCAAGAAACGATGCTGACGATCGGCAAAGGAATTAACGCCACCTGGGACCGATGGGGTAGGGCGATGACGGACTTGCAGCACAAAATCCGTCCTGGCA
>JBBSDO010000170.1:0-6413 GCA_038241515.1 Elusimicrobiota bacterium
CGTCGAGACTGTCACCCCGCCGATCGCCACGTTCCCGAACTGGTACCCGCTCGCGTTCACGGATGTGATCGTGACCCCGTAGGCAGTCCCACTGGGCGCAACCGATACCTGCATCGAGTCCACGGTCCCAGCGTGCACCTTTGTCATCCCAAAACTCAGAACCACCAGCCCCGCGGCTAGAAGTCCCTTTGTCATTTTTCGTACGTTCATAGACCCTCCTTAAGAGTCACTTCAATTCTCAGCTTGCAGTACGCAGCTTGCAGTTCTCAGCAAAAGCTGATGGCTGATCACTGACGACTGATGGCTGTACTTAATTCGCTTGTCCATTAATCGATACCGTCATCGTCTGTTGCGCGGCCGTAGCCATCGCGTTCGGCATGGTCAACTTCAGAAATAGGTCTTTCGTCGTCCCCGGATCGGTAATACCGGCCTGTCCATATCGCCCCGCCGCCACGCTCGGAATATTTACGGTGATCGTGTCGGTCGTGACGCTAAATACGTTGGCGGCGGGCGCTGAACCGCCCGTCGTTTGAATGTGACCTAGTAACTGGAATTGGTTAAATCCCGGGACTGACGAGGGAACGGCCGACCAACCATCGGGGCCCGAGTTCGAAACTCCAATCGAGAAATATTCCCCGACGTTTCCAGCATTTCTAACGCTGATGGCCTTCGTCGAAATGGTGGTGGCGCCCACATTCACGTTGCCGAAGTCATACCCTCCCGCGGCGGGGGATGTGATCTGGACGCCATAGATGATGTTGCCTGGCGTTACGGAGAGGAGTATCGTGTCCGTGGAAACGGCGTGCGAACGGGAGAGCGCGCAAAGAAGCAACCCGATCGTCAGGGCGCTTTTGCGAAGCATCATGGGGATCTTTCCGTTCATGCCGTTACCGGTTGTTCCTTCCGGCTCCTACTCCCTCACCGATAGTCCGTCAGACACATAGACCTCCGAATTCCTGGCCCACGCCACAGCCTCAAGCGCTTTTCGTGTGGACAAGCGACTGTCGGCTTGAAAGAGCATCTTGAACTTGGGTTGATCCGGTAGGTCGGTCCAAAGGGCCGTCAGGATGTCGAGCGGCGTAAGTTCGGCAAGGGGCTTCAAGAGCTTTGCCTTACCGTCCCGGTCCGACTCGATGATCCCGGCCGCCTCGAGATGACGCACGACGTCTAAGCAGTCCGCATAGGGGACCCCTTGGCAATGGCTGAGTTCGGATGCGCTAAAACGCTCTGACGGGCGACTTTCAAGCTCCTGCAAACAAGCCAGGGCATAACGCACACTGAGTTGGTTCTTCATGGTGAGCTCCTTTAGGTTTCAAATGGCGGGGAAGGCTTGGGCGAACATAAAAATAAGCCTGTCCCGGTGTTCGGAACAGACCTCATCGCCTGTCTGCAGAGAAAAGCGGCTACTTCACCACTTTTCGAATTTGGAAGGGACCTTCAGCGGAACAACCTAGAATCCGCTAGACGGACAACCTAGTCCATCGTGCCGCCGAACATTGGCGGTATGGGTATCGTCGTCATGACGACAGCTCGGCGACAACGCCGGTAAATCTTAACGACTGTGCTCCAGTGCTCCTGTGCTCCCGTGCTCCAGTAACTGGTTTCTTGATTGAACTGGGGCTCCGGAGCACTGGAGAACCGGAGCACCTAGTTTTAGGCCGCTCTTTTTGAAGCTGCTTTGCCTAAAACCATGCGAACCTGGATGATTGAACGACATACTTCTTTCAAAGCGATGGCCTGGTCTTGACTCATTTTCTGAATAACCTTATGCGCCATCTCTTCTGTGAATCCCTGCTGCTCCATTAGGATCCCTTTGGCTTTTTCCAAAAGTTTCCGGGTTTCTAAAGTTTCGTTTAAAGTGGAAAGTTCGGCTTTCATTAACTTCACGGCTTGAAATCGATGCCATGCCGTCTCCATGACGGGGACGAGCTGGGTCAATTGTAGTGGTTTCTGCATATAGCCGCAGACGCCCAAATCCAGAGCCTGGCGGGCCAGGGACGGATCCACGTCCCCGGTCAACGTGACTACGGCCGTGGTGCCTAGAGCAATGATTTGTTTGGCCGCCTCTAACCCGTTCATCACAGGCATATGAATATCTATAAGAATCAGTTGAGGTTTTTGTAATTGTGCCACTTGCAGGGCTTCAAGACCGTTGTTCGCGATTCCAACGATTTCATACCCCAATGATTCAAGAGAGGCCTTTAGTAAGGCCATGACGACCGGATCGTCTTCAGCGAGGGCAATTGTTTTTAAGGCGATAGACATAGCGTTTTTTGACTCGCATGAGTCTAGGGCTAGTTCAGCCTTAAGTCAACGTTTTTTATTGTTAATAAGTTTACGAAACGTATTGAATTTTAGAGGGGAATGACTATTTAGGTTTCGGATTACGGTTCTGTCGTCACATAAAGCATATTATCGTAAGCCAGCGGCAGGCTCTCGTCAATAAGCGTAGTTTGTAGCACGAACATATACTTTTGGTTCTTATACTCCGGTTTATCCGGGATATTAATTCGCAGCTTTATTTCTTTGATAGCGTTCCCGGCGACTTTAATCACATTGGGTGTGACGGTCAACCATTTGTAATCGGGGACATCTTTGTATCCGGCCTGTGGCGAAATGAGCGGGTCCGGAGGAATGGGCCCAATCTTTAATTCGACAGGGTCGTCAGCCTGATTGATAATTTTGAACGAGGCTCTCTTTTCCAATTTTAGATCAAAGGGCTTCCCCACGGGCACACTCTGAACAAAAAGATTGTCGGGGCTTACTGAAAAATTGGTATTGATCGTCGCTAATTTCTTAAGCGCTTTCTCTTTCTGGAGCGAGGCAGGACCCAGCGTTTCAATGGACATTCGGAACCGGGTTCGTAAACCCGTTTGAAAGACAACGCCGTGGGCGTTGAGTCGTCTGTTTCTTTGCTCTGTATGGGCAAACAAAATGCCCTCAAAATGATGGCCCACGAGTTTGGGATCATTGGGAATGGTCACGAGCACGTCCGCCGAAGCGCTGGCCTTTGGGCCCAAGTGAAATCGGTTAGGGATAACCTTGATCCAGGTGGGGTCCGGGATCGGTTCGTAGCTTTCTTTCATTTCCCGCAGCTGCGGCAAGACCGATTCGACGACCACGTCCGTTCCTTCGGTATCGTCGAGGTTCGATACGACAAGCGGAAGGTTCTTCAGAACACGCATATTGAAAGAGGTCCCTAGAGGTACCTTTTCGAGAGTAACATCGACAAAACGCAGTGCCAACCCCATAGCTCCAGCGGGCAGGCTCTGAAGCATGACAATAATGGCAAGTGGAACGACTCGAAAGTCGGGTCTTTTACTCATGGTCTTCCTTTTCCCATTCGGATCGTCTTGAATCGCAAACGTGATTTTAGTCCCGCGCTGATGGTCACTCCTTCGGAGCCGAAAGACTGGCTCCGCGACCAAATCATCACCTGGTAAAGCTGATCCGCATACTGCTTGTCGGATGGAACCAATATGATCACTTGCGCCTCCGCTTCGCCGTGCGCCGGCACCTCCACCGTGGCGGGCTCAATGTGTATCCACTGCAAATCCGGTATGGCGAGCACGGGGCCCTTAAGCTCTGCCTTAGCGGGCACTAACGCCTGAACATGCATATAGACAGTATTGTCGCCGTTATTCATGAGCACAAGGCTTTTCCCTAAACGATCCTGGACCCGCCGAGGCGTGCCCAATGGAACATCAAGAACCACGACATCGACGAAGGAAGTGGCGAGTTCGGTGGCAGAGGCGACGGCAATGCAAAAGGCAAAAGGCAAAAGGCAAAAGGCAAGACTCTTCCGGTAGCTTTTATCAAAACGGCCGACCTTCAGACCTACTGAAATAGGCCCTCTCGACGTGTTCGCTCCCCTTCGCGCTCTTAGCGGCTTGGCGCGAAACCTTTCTAAATTGGCTGTGGCAAGCGTCAGAAGGTGTGAAAAAATCGACCCTCTTCCAATTTCGTCATCCCCTGCGGCCCCTGGCAGGGGATCCATAATGTCCGTTGCGTAGAAGATCTCGACCCATGGGTCCCCCGCCAGAACCCGCGGGGGAAGACGGAATTCACACCTTCTCATCCCTCGCGCCATGAACGCGAAGACCGCCAAGAAAGCCTCTGTCTTCGAAAATAGCACACGTGGTGCATTTTGAATTGTGCGTATTGAATTTTCCGTTTTCATTGAAGTCCGAGCACCTGCCGCGCCATCGGATACTTGTTATCCAGCTGTATCACTTTCTGCCAGATTTCCTTTTCCTTTTCAAGGTGTCCGGCGAGGTGTTCCCATTTCGCCAGGTCGGCCCACGAATCGATAAAAATAGGATCCAGCTGAATCGCTCGTTCGAAAGCCTGACGTGCCTCCTCCATGTGGTTTACATTTTCCAACTGCGTCAACCACATGGCGACCACTCCCTGGTTATTCCACGCGTCTGGGGAAAAGGGATGTTTCCGCGTTAAGCTTTGCGCGCCCGCCCAGGCCTCATCGAACAGCGCTCGGCGCGTGGCGCCATCAGGAATTATCTGAGCGAGCGCTTTGTCGGTATTGACGAGCTCATTTTCATAGGCCGAGACTTCACCGTTCAATTCAATGGCCCTGCGGAAATCGTCGGTCGCCTGAACTTTCCGATTTTGAAGCGCCAGCGCGAGTCCTCGCTTGAACACCGCATCTGCCCTCACAGGAATAAAGACGGCCCAGAAGGCCAGTCCAATCAATAAGAGACCCGTCCAACCACACACTTTTGCCATGGCGGGAGTTTTGAATTGAAGACGGTAAGAGGCAGCCGGCTGCCCATCCGACCCTTGAGCCATCACCACGGCGGCCCAAGCGGCCGCCCAGGCGCAGGTCGAAACCGATGAGAAATTGAATTGATTTTGGACCATGAGAGCCGGGATGCCCGCGGCCAAACCTAGGTAAGCGATATCTTTGGTTTGCCAACCTTTTCTGAGAAAGACCACATATCCCCAAAGTAAGGCCAGAACGCCAACAAGGCCTTCGGTAGCCGCAATCTGAACGAAATCGTTATGCGCGTCCCCTTGTGCCACTCCAAAACCCGCTGCTTTGACGTAGTCCAGGGTTCTCCAAGGGCGAAAGGCGAGCGCAAAGGTGTCAGGTCCCGTACCTAAAACAGGATGGTTCCGCCAGATGTTGAATCCCACTTTCCAGCCTTCGATACGCGCCAGGGTCGAAAGATCTCCTCTTGATACAAGAATGCCCGCTCGTTGCTTAAAGTCCGGCAAGAAGACCCCCGCAATCACTAGACTCAAAACAATAACGACGAGTCCTACAACAACCCTTTTCTTCTTAAAGGCGGCCCCTTCCCTATTGAAAGACCGCAGAGCAATCAACCCCATTCCGATTCCCGCTCCCAACCAAGCGCTGCGCGAAAGGGAAAGGATCAAACCGGAGCCGATCGGAAGCATCGCCACGGCGACCCACCAGCGATTTGGGGATTGTTCGTGAATCCATTCAGCGAAGCCCACAAGCCATGCCATCATGCACAGGGCGCCAAGGTATAAGGGATTTCCCAGACTCGCCCAGACCCTTCCCCCCTTGATCACGGGCATACGCTCAAAAATTTCATTACCACTGTACTGCAGGCAGGCGTACACCCCGACAATTGCGGCCGAAAGAAGGCAACCCCGCTTAATCCAGACGATGAGCGCCTCAGAAGCCGCCTGCGCTGTAAGCCAGTACAGAAGAGCAAAGGCCGCCATGGGAATCACTCCGAAGACATAAATTTGATAAGCCCCGAAAAAACTAAGCTTGGGCTCCAAAGAAAACCACGCTGAAACCACCGAGAGGCACATAAATAGGAGAATGGGATTATCCAGCTGGGTGCGCCGGATGGTGATTACCCGTTCCTTCATGACCTGACAAATCCAAAGAGCGGCCAAAACGAGATCGGTGACGTAAACAAGGGTGAGCTTTGGCAGATCAAAGGTGTCATCCATGTCGAAGCAAAGCGTTAATGGAACTAGGAAAAGACAGACGGTGATGAGCGCGGGAGACCAGCGGTGAAAGAGCCTGGTAATTGGGGGTCGGGGGGTCGGGGGGTCGGAGATACGTCTGCCTGAAGAATTCTGTTTCACTATCCCGGTTAATTTATCATTAAATTCTCGCGGTGTCTGTCCCGGTGTCTTTCAGTGTTGTCTTTCAGTTCTCAGTTTTTGGATTTGGTGCTCTCGGTTCTCGGGCTCTCCTGGTTCACTCCCAAGACCAGAAATCCGAGACCGGAGACCGGAGAACTGAAAACTGAGAGACGGCTGAGGGTTGGGAGGACCACTGTCCGTCTCGTCGTCTTTCAGTTCTCAGTTTTTGGATTTGGTGCTCTCGGTTCTCGGGCTCTCCTGGTTCACTCCCAAGACCAGAAATCCGAGACCGGAGACCGGAGAACTGAAAACTGAGAGACGGCTGA
>JBBSDO010000171.1:0-6402 GCA_038241515.1 Elusimicrobiota bacterium
GGAGTCGCCCATGAACGGTATGACTCCATTGTTCCCTGGGCAAAGCGTTCATACTGCCTTAGATAGTTCGATTGACTTAGTTTTCGAGGACGGTTGCAGAATCGCTGTGTGGCCGGAAAGTTTCTTTGAGCTCACTCAACGCACAGGCACCGAAACAGACTTCTCTCTTAGAACGGGTCGCATCCGCCTAGTGTATAAACCAACTCCTGTTAACGATATCATCGGCCAGGTGGAAGTCGCGATTCTATCTACACGTCTCCTACTAGAGGCCAACGAATCGCAAGTTTGGATAGATAAAAACTGGGCCCATGTGGTATTAGATTCCGGTGATATCCATATTTTGGCGAGAAGAATGGAACTTTTCAATTTCGCGACGCCTTGGTGGAGCGAAAAGACGTTTCCGACCGAAGCGTCATCTCTCATCTATGGTAAGTGGTTGCGTGTCAATGGAATCGAGGGGGACTCGCACATTATTCGCGAGGATGGCATCACGCGGAAAGTGGTTGTTGGGGCTGAACTCGCCTTCTCGGATCGGTTAATGACTGGGAAAGGAAAGATTTGGGCGACCCTCGATGGGGGGGTACAGATTGCCATGAATGAACGGACGGAAATCAGGCATGTCCCCGGCACGAAGCTTCCTTTCATAATGATTGATAAGGGGGAAGTCCACGCCTTTGTGAAGCGTCCCAAAGAGTCCGAACCTGCCGAATTTAATGCCGCGCAAACGCATTGTCGCGCGGGACAAGCAGAGTTTGAACTTCTGATTGAAGGAAAGGATCGTGCCGAATGGATCCCGCTCGATGGGGAGTTCAGTCTTAGTGCCCGTCACCCGACCAAGCCAACGGCCACTCCATTAGAACTTAGTAAGTGACGGGACATGCTAAAACGTCGTTCAGGTTCTGAACGTCGTTCAGAATCCGAACGTCGTTCAGGGGCTGAACGCCGTTCAAGTTCTTGACGGCGTTCCTCTTATCAAATTTGGTATTCTGAGTACGCCCCACCTCGCGCTGCACAAGCAGCCTAAATTCGAATAGGAAGGTCGCATGAAGGCCATCATCATGGCTGGAGGTTTCGGTACCCGCCTCCGCCCTCTCACGGTCAATGTTCCGAAACCCATGGTGCCAATGGCCAACCGGCCCATGATGGAGCATATCGTTGAGCTCCTGAAAACCAATGGATTCGATGACCTCATTGTCATGCTGTATTACCACCCCGACGTTATCATTCGTCATTTCGGAGACGGTTCCGCCTTTGGAGTTAAGATTCAGTACCTGCGTCCGCAAGCCGATCTGGGAACGGCCGGCTGCATCAAGTTTGCGGAGAAGTATCTGGAGGATTCCTTTCTCGTCATTTCGGGGGACCTTCTCACTGACTTCAACCTGAAATCGATTCTGGCCGCGCATCGGAAAAAGAAAGCGCTGGCGACGCTCGTTCTGACTCGCGTAACGAATCCTTTGGATTATGGTGTGATTATCGTTGATGAAGACAATCGTATTCAGCGATTTCTCGAAAAGCCGTCTTGGGGGGAAGTATTCTCAGACACCATCAACACAGGAATCTATTTGCTCGAACCCTCAGTCCTTGAACATATCCCGAACGACCGCAGCTTTGATTTTTCGAAAAATCTTTTTCCGCTTCTACTCAATTTTCAAGCGCCTATGTTTGGGCATATTGCAAAAGGGTACTGGAAGGACGTGGGAGACCTCTCCGAGTACCGCTTAGCGCACTATGATTTGTTAGATGGACAGGTGCGCTCCACTTTTCCAGGCCATCCGCAAAGGGTCGGGGACCAACAGGTGAGCGCCGGAGAAGGTACAAAGATTGACTCGAATGTCGTGATCGAAGGAAAAGTCGTCTTAGGTGACGGTTGTCGAATTGAAGAACGCGTCAAATTGAGCAACTCTGTGTTGGGAAACCGCGTCACGGTGAAAGGAGGTGCCGATCTGACCGGCTGCGTGATTTGGGATGACGTCACTATTGGGGCCGATGCCCAAGTGGAAGAGGCCGTTATCGGAAATCGCTGTCAAATTGATGAGAAGGCGCAGATTGCCGAAGGGGCCATCATCGGTGACGACTGCGCAATCGGCCGCGGTGCCAAGGTTCATTCGAACGTAAAGATTTGGCCTCACAAACGCGTCGAAGATGGAGCGGTACTTTCGAGCAGTTTGATTTGGGGAGAGCGCTGGACTCGACGCCTTTTTGGGGCGTACGGTATCACGGGATTGTGCAACCGTGAAATTACGCCGGAACTCGCAACGCGAATCGGAGCGGCCTATGGCGCTTACTTAGGAGAAGGCGCTTATGTCACGACTTCCCGAGATGCGCACATGGCGAGCCGGATGATCAAACGAGCGATGATTTCCGGTCTCCTTTCCACGGGAGTCAAAGTGGGGGATTTGCGAACCGCCCCAATTCCCGTCGTACGCTACGAAATCGGGCAGGAAGGGGAATCGGGTGGTATTCACGTGCGCCAGTCTCCGTTTGATCCAAACGTCGTCGACATTAAACTGCTGGACAAAACCGGAGTTGACCTCTCCAGTTCTCAAGAGCGAGCGATCGAACAATTATTTCTTCGCGAAGATTTTAATCGTGCTACGCCGGACCGAGTCGGAGAAATCATCACGCCACCTCGTGCGCAAGAGTACTATCGGGCCGGTTTTATGAAGGCGGTCGACGTGCCCCTCTTGCAAAGCGCAAAGATCAAAATTGTGATCGATTATGCCTTTTCGTCAGCATCGCTCATTCTGCCAGACATCCTGGGCCGCCTGGGCCTCGAAGTGGTCAGTCTAAACGCCTACTTGAGCGCCCAACGTGTTACTAAAACGGCCGAAGAATTTCAAACTTCGCTCGACCGGCTCTCGACGATCGTCCTGACTCTCAACGCGGACGCCGGCTTTCTCATTGACACAGGCGCCGAAAAGGTCTTTATCGTCGACGAAAAAGGGAAACGCATTGGAAATGAAACGGCCCTGCTGATGATCGCTAGTCTCGTCATGCAAGACGCTAAAGGAGGCGCGATCGGCGTACCCGTAAACATTTCAGGCGTTGTCGAGCAAGTGGCCAAATCGCGTAGGATGGACGTGAAAAGGTTGCGGACCTCTCCCCGGTACATCATGGAGGCCAGCCGAGAGAAAAACATGAAGTTTGTCGGTGACGGCATCGGGGGCTTCATTTTCCCTCAGTTTCAACCTAGTTTTGACGCGATGTTTGCCATCGTCAAGATTGTGGAGCTTCTCGCTCGACAGAAAGTCAAACTGAGTGCCCTGTCTCAAGAAGTTCCGGATTTTGAAACCTTTCATCAAAAAGTACCTTGCCCTTGGGATCGAAAAGGGCTTGTGATGCGGCGGGCGATCGAAGCGGTTCAGTCGATGTCCCATGAACTGGTTGACGGAGTGAAGGTCTTTGAAAATGGAAACTGGGTCCTGCTATTGCCAGACCCGGACGAAGCGACGTTCCATGTGTGGGTCGAAGCCACAAGCAAAACGGAGGCTCGCACCCTGATGAAGGAATATTCGCAAAAGATCAAAAGCTGGCAGACCTCCTCTTGAGCCTCCCCGCCATGCTGAAAATTTTGATCGTCGACGACGATAAAAATGCGCGAGTTCTGCTTCACGACATTTTGAGCGCCGAAGGATATTCACTCCTGCAGGCAGAAAACGGCCGTCAAGCGCTCGAAATGATTGGGAGCGAAACGGTGGCACTGATCATCACCGATCGCACCATGCCGGAAATGGACGGGCTTGACTTGCTGCGCAAGCTCAAGGAGAGGCAGGTGCACATTCCCACCATCATGATCAGCGCCTACGGGGAAGAAAAACTCTGGGGCCAGGCGCTTGAACTCGGCGCTCAGGATTATTTGGTCAAACCCTATAAAACCCAGGAGGTCATTGCCTTGGTGAAAAAAACGCTTTCCGGAATGAATCCAAAGCCATGATTCAATTCGGCACCTCGGGCTGGCGCTCGATCATAGCGGATGATTTCACTTTTGCGAACGTGCGAAAGGTGGTTCAGGCGATTGCGGATCACCTTCTTTCTTCGTCATCAACCGCGGCTTCTGGCGTTCCCCACCACAGCGCTGGAGGACAGCCCTCCAGGGACTTAGTGGTGGGCGGAGGATCCATCGCGATGGGCCCCCGACAGCGGCGTTCGGGGGCGACGATCCACGTTATGAAACCTGTGATCGTCGGTTACGATACCCGCTTTTTAAGTCCCGAGTTTGCTCAAACGGCCGCGGACATCTTGGTCAAGAATGGTATCCCGGTCCTCTTCTCAAAAACCTTTGTTCCGACGCCCGTTGTCTCCTACTCGATAATTTATCTGAAAGCCGCAGGCGGCGTGAACTTCACGGCGAGCCACAACCCCGCGGAGTACAACGGAATCAAATTCAATATGGCCAATGGGGCGCCCGCGTCGCCGGAAGTGACGCACGACATCGAGCGGCTGGCCAACGAGAACCGGTCCGAGGAAGGGAGGATCGGTGGAACAGAGAATATCGCGGAAGTACCCCGGGTCCGGTCGTTTGATCCACGCCCTCCGTACCTTGCCAAGTTGCGCAAGATGATCGACGTATCGGCTTTGAAAAAAGCAAAGCTCAAAGTTGGCGTCGATGTTCTCTATGGAACGGGCATGGGATACCTCGATACGTTTTTAGAAGAGTCTGGTTGCCGGATCACTTTACTGCACAATTGGCGCGACGTGCGTTTTGGGGGACATGCACCGGAGCCGGCAGAAGTGCAGCTCGCCGAAATGATCAAGCGGATGCGACGGGAGGAGCTCGTTGCAGGATTTGGAACCGATGGGGATGCCGATCGCTTCGGCGTTGTCGACCAAGACGGAACGCTTCTTTCTCCGAACGAAATTCTTCCGATCGTGCTGCAGCATCTTGTCAAAACACGCAAGGCCACGGGACTGGTGGTTCGGAGCGTCATGACATCGCACTTTATCGATGCGGTCGCCAAACATTATGGACTCGAGGTCAAGGAAACCCCCGTTGGTTTCAAGTACATTGCCGAAGCGATGGAAGCGGGCGGCTTTCTCATGGGCGGCGAAGAGTCGGGCGGTTTGACCATCCACGGACATGTTCCGGAAAAAGATGGGATTTTAGCCTGTTTATTGATGGCGGAGGTGCGCGCCTTTGAAAAGAAGTCTTTTCGCCAGATCCTCGCCGACCTGCGGCGCATGGTAGGGCCTCATTTGTCTAACCGCGTGAACATTCATTTGAGTTCGGAGGCCATGCAGGCCGTGCGCCGGAAGTTCGAAACCCTGACGCCTAATCGCCTCGATGACTTGGAAGTGAAAAAGATCATCCGATTAGATGGATTCAAATTTGTC
Source organism: Elusimicrobiota bacterium (assembly GCA_038241515.1). Lineage (GTDB taxonomy): Bacteria > Elusimicrobiota > Elusimicrobia > 2-01-FULL-59-12 > 2-01-FULL-59-12 > JBBSDO01. Next base: position 5,332 of record JBBSDO010000171.1, read on the forward strand.
TTCCGGGACGACAGCTGGCTGGGCGTGCGCCTCTCCGGAACGGAACCGGTAGTGCGCCTTTACCTCGAAGCCAATTCCTCAAAGAAATTAAAACATCTAGAAGCCATTGGGACGAAATTGATCCAAGAATAAACGGCGCGGGAAATAGGAGACTTTTATGCCACCTAAAATTGCAAAAATCTTTGGTCGTGAGATTCTTGATTCGCGGGGAAACCCGACGGTCGAAGTGGACGTTATATTGGCGAATGGCGTGCTCGGCCGTGCGGCCGTTCCGTCCGGTGCTTCGACAGGGTCTAAAGAAGCGCTTGAGCTTAGAGATGATGACGCGAAACGTTATGGGGGGAAGGGTGTCCTGAAGGCGGTGGCCAACATTAATGGCCCTATCGCTCGCAAACTCAAAGGAAAATCCTGCGAGACTCCCGAACTCGATCGCCTGATGAAAGAACTTGACGGGACGCCGAACAAAGGGAAGTTGGGAGCCAATGCAATCCTGGGTGTGTCATTGGCTAGCGCCAAAGCCGGCGCGCAGAGCGCAAAAACGCCGCTGTATGAGCATGTTCGCACTCTTTACGGAATCAAATCAAAAAGTTTCGTGCTCCCCGTTCCCATGATGAACATTATTAATGGCGGTGCACACGCCGACAACAACGTCGATTTGCAGGAATTTATGATTATGCCAGTGGGCGCGACGGTCTTTCGGGAAGCCATCCGGATGGGGGCTGAAGTTTTTCATTCCCTTAAGAAAGTGCTCCACCAAAAGGGACTTAATACGGCTGTGGGTGACGAAGGCGGATTTGCGCCGGATCTGAAGTCAAACGAAGATGCGCTAGGCGCCATTGCCGAAGCGGTCGAGAAGGCTGGCTATGAATTGGGTTCAGACATTCTGATCGCGCTCGATCCTGCCTCCACGGAGTTTTATAAAGACGGACACTATGTGCTGGAGGGTGAACCCACAAACCCGCGCAAGTCTTCGGCCGAGATGGTGCAATTCTGGGTAGATTGGTGCAATCGCTACCCCATCGTTTCGATTGAAGATGGTCTGTCGGAGTTCGACTGGGAGGGTTGGAAGAA
>JBBSDO010000172.1:0-6328 GCA_038241515.1 Elusimicrobiota bacterium
GCAGACGAGCTCAATGGTAACTAAATTGCGAGTCGCGCACATCATCACCCAGCTCGAATTGGGGGGTGCCCAACGCAATACTCTTTATACCGTCAAGCATTTAGACGAAAATCTTTTTGAACCCTCTCTAGTCAGCGGACCGGGCGGCATTCTAGACGAGGAGGTGAAGAGCGAACCCTCTCGGACCTATTTTTTAAAGCACTTGGTTCGTCCGGTAAGGCCCTTTCGAGATTTCCTGGCTGTCTGTGCTTTGTACCGCTGGTTCCGCACGCATCGCCCCCATATTGTGCACACACACTCTTCAAAAGCCGGCATTTTGGGCCGAATTGCGGCGTATTTTGCGGGGATCCCCGTCATCATTCACACCTTTCACGGTTTTGGCTTTACCCCCGGACAGTCCGCAGGAGTCCGTAATTTCTACATCGCCCTCGAACGCTTCTGCGCCCGTTTGAGCACCCATCTCATCTTCGTTTCTGAGGCCAATCGTGAAGAAGCCAGATCCTTAGGGATAGGCGCGACATCCCCTGACTCCCTCATTCGCAGCGGAATTGAATTAGTGCCGCCAGTCGGGTCTCATATCCGAAAGGAGCTTGGGATTCCGTCAGACGCCTGGGTGGTGACTTCCATCGGTAATTTCAAACCTCAAAAAAACCCGCTGGACTTAGTTAAAGTGGCGGCTGGAGTCCTTGAAAAAGACCGCACCATTCATTTTATTCTTGTAGGGGATGGTGAACTCCGCTCCGAAGCTGAAAACTACCTGTCGAATTACGAATTCGCGGCGCAAGTCCACTTCTTAGGCTGGCGCGCCGACGCGAACGAAATTCTTGTTGGCTCGAATGCATTTTTATTGACATCCCTCTGGGAGGGTTTGCCGCGAGCGCTCGTAGAGGCTTTTGCTGCCTCTCTGCCCGCGGTAGCCTATGGAGTCGACGGAGTGAAAGATATTCTCGTCAATGATCAAACCGGATTTTTAATTCCAACCGGAGAAACTTCCTTGGCCGCTGAAAAAGTTCTGTGGCTGAAAGAACATCCGGAAGAGGCCAAGCGCATGGGATTGCAAGGCCGCCATCTTATCGAAACTGATTTCGATATCAATTTGATGGTGCGTCAGCAGGCAGCGTTGTATGCGCGGTGTTACGAAGAGGTCCCGCTAAAAGACTATTACGAACCCACCTGGAACGTCTTTCCTCCCGTCAACTGAAGGCGCCATGAACCCGCGTTCGCGACTCCCAACCGCTTTCTTTATTTTATTTTTCGGAGGGTTGTTGGCCGCTTTTCTAACCTGGAAATTCGGACGACCGGCTGACCATTTGAGAACTTTAATCCAGAGAGAAATCCTTAAACGCTGGAAGCACGACGCTAAAATTGGAGAACTTCGCCCTCGGCTCACGGGACTCGTCATGAGTAATGTTCAGCTGGCGAACGGGCCGGACTTTACCGCAGGCATCCTATTAAGTCTGGACCAAATTCAATTAGCCTGGCCGATGTCCTCGCTCTGGCGCGATCGTTCATGGCCCCACGAATTGTTTATTCGTTCTGCTCATATGGTGCTGAATTGGCCAACCGGGTATGAGATCATTTTGACTGATATGAATGTGCACGTCGTCGATAGAGGCCTCGACCGGATCATCGGTAGCGCCATCGCGCGCCAACTCACTACAAAAGCCTACCAGGGCAATGATTTTCACTTAGAATGGGATCTTACCGGTATGAGCGGAGCGGTCGCTCTTTTGAGCGGGACTGCCCTCATTCATCAGGGTATGGGGAAAGCTGAGCATCTACCGGAACTCTTAGGTCTCAAACAACCTCTCCAGGTTCAGACCCAATTCCCTGATTTATCGCATCTGCGAATTGACGAGATCACCGGACCGCTCGAAATCATGCGGGGAAAGCTGCGAATAAAAGCGCTGCATGCGTACGGTCCAGACATGACGCTCGATGCGGAGGGCACCATCGATTTATCTAACCTCGGTCTTGATATTGAAGGGCGCCTCTCGACTCTGAGAAACGGGCAGAACGAGGGGAGTAACGCTAAAATTCATGTTGGGGGTTCTATCAATCGGCCCGCCATCCAGCTCGAGTCTCTTAAACAAAAGGCGTTTAGGGCTAAAATTTCACTATAATAGGAGTACTCACCCTTGTACAGAAGAAATCGTCCCCATAACCGCTTTAACCGCGAGAATTTCAACGGAGGCCGCCAAGGCTTTTCGCGTTCTTCTGCGCCCACCCGTAACATCGACGAGGAACAGTTTCTGGCCAAGACGTCCATCGACCCTCGCCAGAGGATCCAATTGGAGAAAGGCTCCAAAGAAATTTGCGCTCGAGCCATCGACATTCTCACTCCGATTGGAAAAGGCCAGCGCGGGCTCATAGTGTCTCCACCGAAAGCGGGGAAAACAACATTTTTAAAAGTGATTTGTCAGGCTATGAAGGCGTGCGACCCCAACTTGATTCTCTATTGCTTACTCATTGACGAACGACCCGAAGAAGTGACAGACTTTAAACGCAGCGTACCCGCCGAAGTGCACGCCTCTTCCAGCGATCGTCCTTACGAAGAACACATCCGTGTAGCCAAGAATTTGATGGATAAAGCCCTAAAAGAAGCCAATAGCGGCAAAGATGTCGTAATCCTCCTAGACTCCTTAACCCGCCTCGCTCGCGTCCATAATCAGGGCAGCACCGGTAACAAGACGATGTCCGGAGGCTTGGATTCCCGCGCCATGGAATTGCCGCGGCGTTTCTTTGGAATGGCCCGTAACCTTGAGGAGGGGGGTTCGCTGACCATCATCGCCACGATATTGGTGGACACAGGCAGCCGCATGGACGAAGTGATTTTCCAGGAATTTAAAGGAACCGGCAATATGGAGATTGTCTTATCCCGGGCCGCGGCCGAGCAACGGATATTTCCGGCCATCAACGTTCATTCCTCCGGAACACGCAAAGAAGAGTTACTGCTTCCACCGGAGGATCTCCAGCGGGTTTACAAATTACGCCGCGCGCTATCAGGTATCGAAGAAGTACAGGCGGCCTCCATCATGGTGGAATTGCTCCAGCGCTACCCCACCAATGCAGAAGCGCTCAAGACGGTAGATGAATGAACCTCTCCCGCCCCATCATTTTCCTCGACATTGAAGCCACGGGGGCGGACGCGCTCCGCGACCGCATCGTTGAAATCGCTTTAATCAAGCGCCATCCGGATGGAACGATGGCGGAATATGTCCAGCGCATTAACCCCGGTATTCGAATACCTTCGGAGGTGACCGCCCTTCACGGCATCAGCAATGAGGACGTCTCAAGCGCGCCGTCCTTTAAGGAGATTGCTCCGATAGTCCTTGATTTCGTGGCCGGCTGCGACTATGGGGGTTTTGGACTGGTGCGCTTTGATATCCCGATCATGGTGGAGGAATTTAAGCGGGCAGGTTTTGCTTTTCTTGTGGAATCTTGCGGTTTGATCGACGGCCTGACTATTTATCACCAGCGCGAAAGACGCGATCTCACGGCGGCCTACCAATTTTATTGCCAGAAAGCTCTCGTGGGCGCCCACGGCGCCCGGGCGGACGCGCTCGCCAGCATGGAGGTGGTGCTGGCCCAACTCGACCGGTATTCGGATCTCCCGCGAGGAGTGCCGGAACTGCATGTTTACTGCAATCGTCAAGACCACCGCTATGTCGACAATGGCCGGAAGTTTATGTGGAGAGATGGGGAAGCGGCTTTTAACTTCGGAAAGTATCGAGGAGAACTTCTTCGCACGCTTGTTCGCAAGCAGCGCGATTATATCGAGTGGATCGTTAGCGACGGGAAATTTTCGCAAGAAGTGATCGATCTCTGTTGGAAGGCCCTGCGCGGCGAATTCCCCGTCAGTCCTAAGAAGCAAGCGGCGGGTCACGAAAAAACCGCACTCTGAACGAGGTCAACCCATGCCCGTTGAAAGCTTCCGCGTTCAATGCCCCTACTGCGGCGAAGAAGTCGAAGTCGATGTGGAGGTTTTGGAAGAGACCCAGTCCTTCATTGAAGACTGCAGCGTCTGTTGTCACCCCATGCAAATTGAAGCGACCAGTACGGGCGAAGGCCTCGAAGTGACGGCCGGCCGTTCGGATTGATCAGAACCCCTAAAGCTATGGTTTCATTCTGGATTCGAATCGGTTGTTTTGTAATGGCTTTGGGAGTAGGAGCGGGCGCTTTTGGTGCCCACGGTCTGAAATCAGTCCTATCAGAACCCATGAAAACCGTTTTCGAAACGGGCGTAAGGTATCAATTGATTCACGCCTTGGGCCTTTTCGTCGTAGCGTGGCAAACATCTCGACATTCGGCTGAAACAGTTCAAGCGGCGGGCTGGTGTTTTCTCATAGGTATTTTTCTTTTTTGCGGAAGTCTCTACATTCTTAGCCTTTCCGGCGTGAAAGCCTGGGGCGCGGTTACACCCTTTGGCGGTCTCGCTTTTATAGCAGGTTGGATACTTCTGGCCCTGAAACCTTTTTAAACACTCCCACCGTTCGCTGGCTTAATACGATTCCCATTGAAAAGATCTTAGGTGGGATTCAGTAAACGTTCATCCAACCAGGCGAACTGAACTTCACTTTCACACCCGCTAGGACGCGTACGCTATCAAGATTTATCGCCTGCGAGCCATTCACCATGGCTCCTGTGGAATTACTGGTTAGCGAATTATGAGCTGTTGTGCGGAAGTACAAATAGGAAAGGTCGAGTCCTAGCGAGACATTTTCATTAACCGCCAATTCAAAACCGCCCGCAAAAATTCCGCCCCACCCGCCATCGACACTTTCTTCATAATTAAAGGCGGGGTCGTTGTTAATTGCAGGGTCGAGGGTTTCGCTTACAAAGTAGCGGGCCGCGCCGGCGCCGATATAAGGCTGGAATCGTCCCAGGGGGGCGTAGATGCGCGGTACAAGTTCAAAGCTTGCGATCGATAGATCCGCCTTTGACAGCGTATTTATTTTGGACGTCGTGGGCTGAAATCCACCCTGCGCGTCAATACCAAAGTAGGGATTAAAGCGCAACCCAAGCTGACCCATAACGGCGGCACCGGATTTTATTTCGGAATCCCCAAATTGGCCTCCTCCGTAGAGCCCTGTTTCCCAGACAGCACCGGTTTGTTCGGCACTGGCGGATAAAAAGGGTGTAGACAGGATCGAGATCGATAAAACGAAGCTCATTGCTTTCATAAAAGTTCCTCCTGTCCGCTTAGACGTCTAGTGCTCAGCGAATGTTCCGCCGCTCGGTGAAGAGGAACATCTCGATTCCGATTTGCGTCTAACCAGGTATGACAAAAAATACACTCGCTATGGGTTTAATTCTTTTGGGTTCAAATATGGCAAGCCCCAATCTCATTGGGGGGTCCGCTTTCGCCGCTCCTATGCCGGCTTGGACCGCCTCTCAAGCCTCTCGGCTCTTACCAGAACAAATCGACACTCTAGTCGCGCCCATTGCGCTTTACCCTGATCCTCTCCTAAGCCAGGTGCTGGTCGCCGCAACCTATCCGCTGCAACTGGTGCAGGCCTATCAATGGGTACGGCGCAATCCCGGACTCAAAGGATCAGCCCTTATCAGTGAAAGTTCCGAGCAAGGGTGGGACCCCTCCGTGCAGTCGCTGGTGGTATTCCCAGGTCTCTTGAAGCGCCTCACTGAAGACATCCTATGGACGGCCAATCTGGGCACCACTTTCCTCGCGCGGCAGGAGGATGTCATGGAAAGCGTCCAGCGAATGCGACGCCAAGCGCAATCGGCAGGGAAACTCAATTCGACAGCGGAGCAAAATATCGTTACGTCCGAAGAGTTCGGTCGCACGATTCTTCAAATCGAACCGACAAATCCTCGCATCATTTATGTCCCCGTTTACGATCCCGTGTGGATCTGGGGAAGGCCGGTCGTTTATTCCTATCCAGCTTGGTATTATCCGTCCGCCCCTCCCTTATTTGAGGCGTACGGGTGGGGAGATTCTGTATGGGTCGAAACGGCATACGAGAGATGTCACTCCTGGCGGGACTGGGGATGGCAACCTTCGTGGCATGAAAATACCGTCATCGTTAACCAAAATTTCACAGGCGGCGGCTCCGTAAACACATTTTCAGCGCCACCGCAGCCCCATTACACGGTCCAGCAAGTCCGAGATCTGTACCGGCAAAGCACGGCACAGGCTCAGACGACTCCGGCGAGGGAGCCGGCAATGTCAGTTTTCGGGGCCAATCAGGGGAATATGGGCAGCCTCGGGCGAAGGACGGTCAATACTTTTTCGGGCACATATATCCCGTCTCCTCGTTCCCCTTCGCCCGCGCCGGGTTTTTCGCAGGGAGTATCCTTCTCTCAAAAC
>JBBSDO010000173.1:0-6281 GCA_038241515.1 Elusimicrobiota bacterium
GTCCGAACATTGGGCCAGGAAATGATCGCCACATTGGTGACGAGAAGAGTCGAAATCACGTTACTGAGGGTGCTTCCGATGAGGATCGTCGTGAGCAAGTATTGCGGAGCAGCCAACCATTGGGTAAAAGCGTGAGCCAGTCCCGGTCTTTGCGAAATCAGTTTCTTGAGCCGCGGTCGTGAAAGTGAAACGAGCGCCGTTTCGGATGCCGCAAACGCTGTGGAAAAGCCAAAAAACACGGCGGCCGTAAGCATCTGCCAGAGAATAGAGCTCATCCGACTTTTTTCTCCCAGCGCCTGAGCAGCTCATTTTGACGCTTGAACATTCTTCGCCGAGGCTTAGGCTCGTAGTCAGTGTAGTTTAAGAGATGCAAGAGGCCATGGATCCACAGCAGCCGGATCTCACGCCGGACCGGGTGGCCCATCCTTTTGGCCTGGAGTTCCGCTTGGCGAACATTGATCGCGATATCCCCTTCCAAACTGCCGTTGCGGAAGGAAATCACGTCGGTCGAGCGATCAACACCGCGAAAATGACGGTTGAGGGCTTGGATGCGTTTGGGATGGGTCATGTCGAGCGCGAGTTCAACGGGTCCCCGTATCCGTTCTGAACCCAGTACGAAGGAGGCTAGATCGTGAAGATCTTTCCGGGAGTACGCTTTGGCGAGGTAGCGCGTGGAAGCGAGTAACGTGAAGCTGACCTGAGGAACGGATTTCATTCGCCTTGCGGGCGGGGGTTCGGACGCAGGACGCTCGTCGTATCCACTTCGGGAAGTTCCGGGTATTCGATACGCACGTGATAAATGGCACTCAAGGCGCTGGCAAACGTGTTTATGATCTTACGCAGATCCTCGAGCGTGATGGGGGCGCTATCAAATTGTCCATCCATGAACTTGCTGTTCACAATCTTTTCGACGAGATCGCGCAATAGCTCATAGGTCGGTTCTTCGAGGGTCCGGCTCGCCGCCTCGACGGAGTCGGCGAGCATCCCTATGACCGTTTCCCGCGAATGCGGCTTGGGTCCCGGATAGCGGAAGGCGTCGGCCGGCAAGTTCTGTTCTTCGTCTTGTTCAAGCGCACGCATATAAAAATATTTGATCAGGCTCGTCCCATGATGTTCTGGAATGAAACGCATAATTTCCAGGGGCACTTTGTTCGCGCGAGCCAGGGCGATCCCTTCTTTGACATGCGACATGATGACTAAACTAGAGATCGAGGGATTGAGTTTGTCGTGATGCTCGGCCTTGTCCTTGGCGCTTCGGCGCATCGTTTGGTTCTCGATGAAATATTCGGGATGCAAAAGTTTACCCACGTCGTGATAGTACATGCCTACGCGGCAAAGCAGGGAATTGGCTCCTATCGCTTCGGCGGCTTGTTCCGCTAGTGCAGATACCAAAAGGGTGTGATGATAGGTTCCCGGTGCCTCAATCATCAGGCGTCTCAGCAAAGGACGATTGAAATCCCCCACCTCAAGCAGCGTGATCGGCGTGATGCGGGAAAAAAAGGACTCCATCGCTGGTAAAAGAGCCAAAGGGATCAGCGCGGAGAGAAGTCCATTCAATAGCCCCCAGCGCAACTCATAGATCACCATACGGTGGGGCCAGCTGTGAAAAACCCCTAATCCGTAAATGGCCAGGCAAGAAACCCACGCGATATGAAAACCCGCGCGCATGATATCTCCGCGGTGCCGAACACGGTGCGCCGCAAGCATCGCCGCGGAAGAGGACAAGAACGCGACGAACATCGCGTCGAAAGAGAAATCATTGAGAACTCCGGCAACCACGGCGAGTACCATATTGATTAACAAGGCTAATCGGATGTGCAAAAGCAAGGTGACCACGATCGAAATCGCCCCGACAGGAACTGCTAAAGCTGAAAAGCGCGGCGACGCCCGGCCAATTTCGACAAGAATGACACCGAGGACGACGCAAAGACCGGTCAGAAAGACCGCTTCATCATCATTGATGAACTGCGGCAGGTCATAGCGGAAATAAACGACGAAAAAGAAAACGAGCAGTGCCAAAAGTCCCATGAGGCTGAGAACGTGCGGGAGGTTCAGGCCGATTTCAGGAACCAGAACGAAAAATAGGACAGCGGCGGCTCCAGCCGCCACGAGCGGCGTGGGAACATGCACGTCGCGCGATAAAAACGTTCTCTTCTCTTTGCGCGGGTTAGCGCCTTCTACCTGATTGATCCAGGAGAGAAGAGACTGCAAGAGTCGCTTTAACCAACCCAACCACCAGCGAAACATTAGGAGAGTCCCCGATGATCACCTTCAACCCCATTTGAATATTCAAAGTTTGTCATCGGTTTTGGTCCTGCTTTTCCCAATCGCCGTAAGCCCGCAGGATCTCTTTTACCAGTTTATGCCGAACCACATCCGCTTCTGTAAAGTGGACAAACTGAATGCCCGGAATTCCTTTGAGAATGATGGGCAAATTGATAAGGCCCGAGAGCTTGCGGCTCCCTAGATCGATTTGCGTGATGTCGCCGTTCACGACCACTTTCGAGCCCTGCCCGGTACGGGTCAGAAACATTTTTACCTGTTCAGGCGTTGCGTTTTGCGCCTCATCCAGAATGATGAAAGCCTTTTCGAGGGTACGGCCACGCATATACGCCAGCGGAACAATTTCAATCGTTTCTTCATCGCGATAAAGTCGGAACCGGTCCGGCCCCAGCATGGCATAAAACGCATCGTACAGAGGCTTCAAATAAGGGTTTACCTTGTCATAGAAGTCGCCCGGCAAAAAACCCAATTTCTCTCCCGCCTCGACGACGGGTCGCGTGAGGACGATGCGCGCGACCTCCCCCGCCTTGAGCGAGGCAAGCGCGCAGGCTACCGCCAAAAAAGTTTTGCCGGTTCCCGCCGGACCGATGGCAATCACCAAGTCATTTTTTGAGATCGCGTCTACATACAGTTTTTGATTCGTGGTTTTTGGATGAACGGCTTTCCCCACGCTCGAGGTAAAAGTGGCCGAATGGGGTTCGGACGCGGTTGTTTCCTGTGTTTCGGCGGCTGGAAGCGCTTGACGATTTTCCCGACCGAGGTTTTCCCGCATATCGTCGATGGCGAAGAGCACTTTTTCCACTTTGCCCGGGGCGCCTCGTACCGATAGGATGTGCGCGCGACCAAAAATCTGCACCCCGTAGGCCGATTCCAGGGCCCGGATATTCTGATCATGCTGCCCGAAGAGCTGGAGCGCTTCCTGGGAATCTTTTAAATGGATCTTTTTAGTTACCATGGTTTTTGACAGTAACGGGGTATCGGTGTCCCGACATTTCCGCGACACTTCCTGAATGAATGAAGGCATTTGCTCCGAAACTTCGACCGCCCACCCTTCGACACCGATCGATCATGGCTTCCAATCCGACGGCGGAATCTTCAGGCGCTGCTTCGGGTAAATTTTATTGGGATCCCGAATGATATCCCGGTTCGCGAGGTAAATGAGGCGCCATTTGCTGCGGTCCCCGTACACTTTCTCGGCAATTCGCCATAGGCAATCGCCACTTTCCTGATAAATCCAAACTCGGTAGGGTTTATGGACCTCGTGCGCGGGGGGTGGATTGATAACCGTCAGATCAGGAATCGCCCCGGGATCTGTAACGGGCGCCGCCTCCGGCGCAGCGGGGCCGGCTATGGGGTCAGCAACATTCGGAGGCTGAACGTTCATTGGGGAGTCCGCAGAGTAAGACACGCCTATGAACAGCAAAAGACCACAAGAAGACGCGGCAAATCGCTTCATAAGCCTGCTCGAATTTAGCATTTGTTCGTCGGAACGGTCAATGAAAGCCGGGTCGAAGTAGAGCTTACGCACCCGTCGTCTTTATACCCAACTCTCGAAGTTGGAACGGGGAAACGGGGGACGGGGCGTTCGACATGAGATCCAGACCTTTTTGGGTCTTCGGAAAGGCGATGATGTCTCGAATCGAAGGTTCCCCACATAACAGAGCGACGAAGCGATCGAGACCCAAGGCAAACCCGCCATGGGGCGGCGCTCCGTATTCTAGAGCTTCCAGCAAGAAACCAAATTGGAGTTGGGCGGTCTCGGGTGGGATTTGAAGCAGCTTAAAGATAAGGGCTTGGTCTTCCGAACGATGAATACGGATGCTCCCCCCTCCGATTTCCACGCCATTCAAAACAAGGTCGTAAGCGCGGGCGCGCACTTGATCGAGCGGAGTTTTTGTCGGATCTCCTATTCCCCCTTCTACAGCCTGCCTTAGAATGGCCCAATCCTCCGCGTGCGGAGAGGTGAAAGGATGATGAACGGCATTCCAACGCTTGGTGTCGCCGTCCCATTCAAACGATGGAAAGGTCTCAATCCAAACGAACTTCCACTGTCCGGCAGGAATCAGTTTCCGGCTCTCCGCTAGGCGGCGCCGCAGTAGACCGAGGACTTTGAACGCAACCCCTGGCGAATCGGCCACGAAGAAACTGATATCCCCTTCATTCGCTTGGGCCTTCTCGCGAATCGATTGCAATTCGCCAGGCTGAAAAAACTTGGCAATGGGGGAATCGGCTCCCGTGAAGGTCCATTTGAGCCAAGCCAGTCCCTTGGCGCCCATAGTATTAGCCCACTGCGTTAAGTCGTCAGTCTCTTTTCGAGATAGACTGCCCCCCGCAGGGAGGGTAATGCCTCGAACCGTTCCGCCTTGAGCCACGGTTTTGGCAAAAACTTGAAAACCCGAGGTCTTTACGATTTCTGAAAAGTCTGCTAGCTCCATTCCGTAACGCATGTCTGGAGCGTCCGAACCAAAGCGGTTCATGGCTTCGTCATAGCTCATGTGTGGAACGGCTCCGGGAAAGGCGCCCTGGCCTAAAATAGCCTCGAACGCGGCTCCGACAAACCGTTCTACGACGCTTTCGACTTGCTGCTCGTCTACGAAGGACATTTCCAAGTCGACTTGGGTAAACTCGGGTTGCCGATCGGCTCGCAAGTCTTCGTCTCGAAAGCATCGAACGATTTGGAAATACTTGTCGTAGCCCCCCACCATCAGAATCTGCTTGAAAAGCTGAGGGCTCTGCGGTAATGCATAGAACGAACCCGGAGTCATACGGGAGGGAACCAGGAAGTCGCGGGCGCCTTCCGGTGTCGATTTGGTCAAGAAAGGGGTCTCAATTTCCAAAAACCCTTCGTCTCCAAGAACGCGGCGGATCGTTTTCGTCACTTCATAGCGTCTACGAATATTTTGCTGAAGCGGCGGGCGTCGTAAGTCCAAGTAGCGATAGCGCAGACGAACATCCTCCCCTGCTTCTGAATATTCGGAGATTTCAAACGGGGGTGATTTTGACGTGTTCAGGATCTCGAGAGTTTCGACAATCAGCTCGACATCGCCTGTGGGTATTTTGCTGTTTCTGGTGCCCTCAGGCCGCGCTGTCAGTTGGCCGGTGACTTGGACCACGAATTCGCTCCCTAGCGATTGAGCTTGGGCCAAAAGGGCTTGACGGGTCGGCTGGAAAACGATTTGAACCAGCCCAGAACGGTCTCTCAAATCACAAAAGAGCACCCCACCATGGTCTCTGCGGCTGTGGATCCAGCCGAGAAGCGTTTGTTTTGCGGCAGTCGTGACGTGATTCGCCCTCAAATCACCGCAATAAGACGTCCTATTCATTTCGAGTGGATTATATAATAACCCGCATGAACCCTCGTTTTTGGCTGGTCTTTGGGAGTCTTTTGTGTCTGACTGGCGCGTTAAAGGCTTCTGAGAACTCCTCATCGTCGACCGGAAACCCCAACGTAGAAGAAACTGCGGTGACTGATGAAGGGGAAGATAAAGGCATTATTCCTCGTAGCGTAGACCTCCACGTTTCTACCCGGACGGTCACGCCCGTCACTCTTTTTCCCGAAAAACAACTTATGGATCAGGGCCGAGAAGAGCTAACCAAGGCGCAGGATTTGTGGACTAAAGGCTACAGCGAGGCCGCTTCAGATACCGCGCTCGAGGCATACGATGATTTCATGGCGGTGCGCTTGCCGCGCCGGAAACGAAAGAAAATCTTTCCCCTGCGCCACCAAGCAGCCACCCTGTATGTGGATGCCGGTATTACCTTTATCAATAGCTACGTAGAAAAAACTTCACGATCCATAGACGGGATTGCAGAAGGGCGCGGGCGACTCGAAGATCTGCGAGACGTCGCCTGCAATTATCCGGAACTCAATAGAAAGCTCAATACGGCCATTGAGGGGTTGCCCGTCGTGAGGAGATGAGGGTCAAACGCTCTACATGGGGATGGTTCCTGGGGATCCTAATGGTAGTGGTCCCAGGCCAGGCACGATCTCTGCCAAA
>JBBSDO010000174.1:0-6265 GCA_038241515.1 Elusimicrobiota bacterium
AACTCCGCCTCGGTGAAGCCGCCTTCAAGAAAGCCCAATCCGCTTTCGCGCACCGGGCTTACAGTGACGCTATTCAAAACGCTACAAAAGCCATCAGCTATGGTTACGAAGTTTCGCGCAGTGAGAAGATCAAAAACGACTCCGTAAAACGAGTCGCTTTCGCTAAACACCCCCCCAAGCCCGCGCGCCCCATCGTAGCTTCGACACGACCCGCCGTTCAGGTTTCTTCGCCTGCCGCAACGACGGCAGTGGAAACCAGCGCGCCGCAGGGACCCCGCAATCCGGAGGAAGCCATGATGCACTATCGCAAAGGGTTGGCCGCAATTCGGACCAAAGACTATTGTTTAGCTTTACAAGAATTGGAGAACGCCAACCAGATGGACCCCTCGAACGATCGTGTTTATATCGCGCGAGAACGCGCCCGCCAGGAATGTACCGCGACCAGTTCTCCCGCGGGCGCCAAAGAACAATGAAACAAGCGGGATCCTGGAGTCTTCTGACCCGCATTTCTTGGCTCACGGGCGCCTTTATTTTAGGGGCCACCCTCTTAACACAACTCTATTTTGCACGTCATGAACGGGCTTCGCTCGAGCTCAGGCTGCGCGAAAAAGCCAACTTCATCAACAATTACTATTCGATCTCCGTCGCTGAAGCTCTGGCGAATAACGACGATGTGCGCTTGCAACAAATGATTTCTCGACTCGAAGAAGATCCGGAAATTACCTCGGTGGTCGTCGTCGATGGAAGTGGAGAGATTCGCTATCATGCCGACGCTGAAAAAGTGGGCACTCCCTTGGAAGATCCGCTTTTAAAAACGGCCCTGCAGACCGGTGACGGCGTTGCGATGGATACGCGAAACGCGGCAGGGAAAGGTCTGATTCTTGTATCTCCTTTACGGGTTCGCAATAAGACTTCACCGCAGGGCGCGCTGCGCATCGAATTTACTTATAAACACATCTACGACCAGGTGAAGAGCGGGCAAGCCAGTTTTCACATGGTCGCGATGGGGGCGATGCTTCTCGTCATTGGCGGGGTACTCTGGGGGGTCCGGCGCTGGGTGATCGTCCCGATGAATCTCCTGCGCTCCACCGTGACCGGTATTAATCCCGCCCTTCTCGACACGAATTTCAAAGAATCGGACGATGAATTCGGCCAAGTGAACGACAGCTTGAACGAGCTCTTGACCAAGTTACGCAGCGAGTGGGCTAATCAACGCGCCAGCGTTCGTTTGCAGGCCAACGACGAAACCCATTTAATTGCCCAATTGGTTCCGGCCCTCTTCCCAGAAACACGGCTCCTGATCGTTGACAAGGAAAACCGCGTTTTGCTGGATACGAATTCGGACAGGATCACCGATCCGTCAACTGCTCCGCATTTGTTGGATTTGGTCACAGACGTCCGTCTTTCCAGTCTGGTGGGATCGGCGTTACAAAAAGAGGGTGAAGCGACCCGCGGGTCGGTAACTTTTCAGGATTTGGCCTACGAGGCGGCAGTTTTTCGCATACCCGAAGGACATTCAAAGATCGTCAAAACGATCATTGCTCTCAAGCCCGCCCCCAGCGGCGATTCTAATAAGGAGGCTGTATGAATTATGAGTTAAAGTCGGTCAGTCCCGCATCCGTGTTTATCAACACCATCAGGATATTCGTTTTGGTCGGTTTTATCGCGGCGATTTATTCCTTCTTCTTTTCGCCCTATGGGGGGGTACGATTAGGGGGCTTCGGACAAAAGATCCTGGCCACCTTGCTTTTCACCCTGGTAAAGATCCTGGCCACCTTGCTTTTCACCCTGGTATACGCCTTAGTAGTCTCCGGCATACTCACGTTCATCGCGTGGCTGTATAACTTCTGGGCCGCCTCGTATAAGGGGATCACCTTCCACTTCGAGCAGGAGCAGTAAAGAAGGGAGCCCTCACCCGCCCTACGGGCACCCTCTCCCATAGGGAGAGGGCCAACCACGAAGTTTATTCCTCGCCCCCTTTCATTCCTCGCCCCCTTCGGGGGAGAGGCTAGGTGAGGGGGTCCAATCCCCTTCACCATTTTCCAGCCACTACGCGCAAAATCATCTGCCCCTCTCATCAACATCTTCCCGCCTACGACCGCGGGACTGGCGCGCTAAAGGAAGCTGAGGAAGCGCCGGTCTCTACCCATTCCTCGCCCCCTTCGGGGGAGAGGCTAGGTGAGGGGGGGACAATCCCTTCACCGTTTTCCAGCCACTACGCGCAAAAGCATCTGCCCCCCTCATCAACATCTTCTCCCCCCCAGGGGGGCGAAGAATAGACTTAGGCCTTCTCCCTCTGGGAGAAGGTGGCCGGAGGCCGGATGAGGGCTTTCATCTAAAATGCCTTAAAAAATACGGGGGGTCAGGCTGAAGAACGCTCTACGCGTTCTTGAGTCTGACCCCCCTGTTAATCCCCCCGTACTGGTCTCCGCTATTCCTCAGTCCTGTCCCCCAATGGGGGAGGTAGAAATCGCAGATCGGCCAGCAGGTTTATTGCATTGATACGAGACCGCGTTCGATGGCTTTTACGACGGCCTCGGTGCGGTTTTTGACGCCTAATTTCTTAAACAGGTGATTCAGGTGGTTCTTGACGGTCTTTTCGGAGACGAAGATCTCTTCGGCGATCTGCTTGTTGGAACGCCCTTGAACGAGCGAACACAGCACGCGGAGCTCCGACTTCGTTACCACACCATTGGCGTCTTCCATGGCGGCCAGGTCGAGCTTGCGGATCCCGCCCATGAGCCGGGTCATGATGTTGCCAGGAATCAAATACCCTTCCTGATGGACCGTTTCGATGGCGCGAACCAAGTCCTGAGCCGAGAGCAGCTTGGACAAGTATCCGTTGGCTCCGGCGTTAAAAGCCTCAAGCACGTGCGATTCGTCATCGTACATGGAGAGGACTAGCACCGTGACTTCCGGATGCGTCTTTTTGATTTGGCGGGTGCAGGCAATCCCGTCCATTCCGGGCAATCGGATATCCATAAGAACGATATCCGGCTGCTTCTTTTCTACCATCTCCAGCGCCTCCGGTCCTGTTGAGGCTTCGGCGACGATGACAAAGTTGCTTGTCCCATCGAGAAGGTCCTTCAACCCCGCGCGGAATAAGGAATGATCATCGGCCAAAAGCAGCCTAACCTTATCCTTCTTCATTGCGGGTTTGCTCAGTACGGCGGCGCCTTTACCATTGCTTCGTTCCTCTGCCATACGGTTTCTCCTTTTTCCCCTCCGCATGTCAGTCATAGTGAATGGGTCGGCGGATGAGCGGGTCGGTGGGTCGGAGGAAATGACACATGTATTTCTCCGAACCTCCGTCCCTCCTTCACTCCGATCCTGTTAGTCACAACTTCCAGCTGCGCAGCGCAGCCCCCCGGTCGTCCTGCAAAATGACGCCCTCAAATCCATGAAAGCGATAGGCGTGCAGGACATCTTTGGATATCTTCTCCACAAAATCGGGGATCTTCGACTTCTGCTGGGTACCCTGCTCTTCAATGGATTGCCAGTTGTCGATAACAACGACCAAGGTGGAGGGCTGGGAAAGGTCTTCATGGACCAGAAGCCCTAGGGGACTCTGCCGTTTCGTCCGCAGTACCACCTGCTTCGCTAAAAATTCGGACATGGTCAGGGGAACGTCCCACCGCGGCGTCCGGCCGCTCAATTCGCGATGGCCGTCGGTGTTCACCTCGAGAACGAGGCGATTGATATATTCGTCCTCACCCATGCGGGCGTACATGGAATCCCGAATGTCCGGCACGTAGCGCCATAGCGTTACTGTGGCACCCGTCAATGCATCCTCCATTTTCACTTCCACGAATTGGAGGGGAGCGTCCGTGCTGAGCGCCACACGGGTGGCGCAAAGGAGCACGCGTTCGAGGGCCTCAGCGGCATCTCGCCGCATTTCCATCCCGTCCCCCTTCAGAAGCCTGAAGCGCCAGAAAAAAACCTGAAGCACGTTGCCTTCCCGGCGAGTCTCGACAGTCATCTGATATTCTTTCGAACACATCCGTTTCAAAGCGGCGGCGACTTGATTCGATGGGAAGCTGGCGCGCAAAGCGAAATGCGAATTGAACTTTGTCCACCCGCGATGAATGGGCTTCCATTCGGCCGCGATTCCCCCGAACACGAGGGCCGCGCCAAACGAAGAAGCCAGGATGACTCGATTTGAAGAGGTCATGAAAGGAGAGGTTGGCGCTCCTTTCCGTGAGCCTTAAAGATGGCTTCGATCTCATCGTAATCCAGCTCCATACGTTCTAAAAGCGCTTGCGCAAAATCATCCATCAGGTCCCATTCGCTCCGCAAAAAGGCTTCCACCTCTTCGGCCGCCTGATGCAAGATGATCTGAATCTCCTTATTGAGACTATTTTTCATGTCTTCCGAGATCAAGCCGGACGGGTGATTCATGTTGCCCAAAAGAAGCGTGTAGTCTCCAACAAAACCGTTGGAGCTCATGCCAAAATGCCAGACCATGTTCGAGGCGATGCTCATAGCGTTTGCGAAATCTCCCGAGACCCCCGTTGACGTCACCTTGTACTTAATCTTTTCAGCGACATAACCGGCAAGCGCCGTCTTGATATTGGCGTAAAGCTCGTCGCGAGTCTCCATATGCAGTTCTTCTCGAGGATGGTGGTACACGACCCCGAGGGCTCCGCCGCGCGTTTTGATCGAGGCTTTAAAAACGTCATCGGTCGGATGCTGGCGATACAAAACGAGCAAGTGCCCTGACTCGTGAAAAGCGACGCGCTCACGTTCATTCGGCGTCATTTCAAGGTGGGTTTCTTGACCCAAATCAATACGCTCCATCGCCGCCCCAATGTCTTTATAGCTGACCGCGTCACGGTTTTCCCGCAGCGAAATGAGTGCCGACTCCTTCACAATGTTCTCGATATCGGCTGGGGATTTTGCGACGGCTTTGCGTGCTAGGCGAGGAATATCAATCGTGGGATCTGATTTCACCTTTTTCAGATAGTATCTAAAGAGCTCCGTGCGATCGGCAAGGTTCGGTTTAGAGATATGGATACGCCGATCAAACCGGCCGGGCCGCAAAAGCGCTGCGTCGAGCACGCCTTCCGCCGCGTTCGTTGCGCCGACGACGATGACATTTCCGCCCAGATCGTCCGATAAACCGTCCATGTTCACGAGCAATTGATTCAGCGTGCTGTCCGACTCCGAGCTTCCAAAAGCGGAAAACTTACGGGACTGCCCAATAGCGTCGAGTTCGTCAATAAAGATAACCGCGGCACCGTAAAGGTAGGCTGCCGAGCGAGCCTTTTGAAACAGCTTTCGCATGCGTCCGGCCCCGACACCCACAAAGACTTCGACGAATTCGCTCCCCGCAATCGAGAAAAAGGGAACGCCGGCCTCGTGCGCCATCGCCTTGGCCAAATAGGTCTTGCCGCAACCCGGAGGCCCCACCATCAGAAGCCCGCGGACGACTTTGCCACCAATCTTTTTGACCTTGGTTCGATCTTTGATCAGCGCCACGACTTCCATGGCTTCGCGCTTGGCTTCCGTTAATCCGATGACGTCGGCAAAGGTGATCCGCACGTCGTCTCCGCTGACTCTATTTCCCTTCGACGAAGACAGCGGAATTCCATACTTATAGATGATCATCACCCAGAAGAAAGCGCCCAGGATAGAATAGGCGATGATTTTCAAGGTTTCGAGCGGCAAGGTATAGATGACTTGCGCAGCGAAGAACGATTCGAGCTGCGACAAACCCCAAACGGTGAGGAGCAATAATATAACCATGGCGACCGCGAGGATGAACCAAATTTTGTGGTCCCACCAAATGATGCGAAGACGTTTTAATAACATAAGTTTCTCCTAGCGATCTTTTTAAATGACTTCACTGGGGGCTTGAAGTTTCGAAATCGGTACTTTAATCCAGAAAGTGTTGCCTTGTTCTGCGCCTCGGCTGTCTACGCCAATTTCTCCACCATGGGCATGAACAATCTCTCGGGCGATCGCCAGGCCGATGCGCAGTCCATCCATCGAACCGCTGGGAACGCCATTCGTCTTATTAGCAACAAAAATTTCTTTCAGTTGTTCCGGCGTAAAGCCTTGTCCACCGTGCGAAATCTTGAGTACAACCGTCATCCCTTTTTCGATCGCCTCCACCCCTATCTTTCCCCCGCGCGTTCCATGCTTGAGACAGCTGCGCAGCAGATTGGACACGACCTGAACCATACGCGCCGGATCCACCATGACAACGGGTAGTGGTGTTTCCATATTGACTTCGATCGGCAGTTCTTTCATTTCAGAAACCAAT
>JBBSDO010000175.1:0-6243 GCA_038241515.1 Elusimicrobiota bacterium
GAGCCACTTGATCCCACTGAAAAAGATCGAAGACTAGGCGTTTGCCCTTCTCCCCCATGGCTTTTGCTTCCAGGGGATGTTCGAGAAGATAGGACATGCTTTGTGCTACTTCATCCGCATTGCATTCAGTGACGCTGCCAGCCCCCGCCGCCTGGATTTCTCTCCATGTATTAACTTTGTTCGAGATGATCACGGGAAGTCCGCAGGCCATCGCTTCAATGACCGCCGTACCAAAATTCTCTGTGTACGAGGGTAAAACAAACAGATCGGCGTCTGCCAGAAGTGCCAATTTATCCGGCTCGCTCAACATTCCCGTCAGCGTTACGTCTTTTAACAGCCCCTCCTGTTCGCACCACTGTCTCACTTTTTGGACGTAACCTTCGTTATCGGGGCCCGCGATGACTAAATGGACGTCTTTACGCTTCCGAACCGTTTGAGCAAATGCTTTTATAAGAATATCCAATCCCTTTTTGAAATTAATTCGGCTTAGAAACAGAATCAGTTTTTTATTTTGTGTTTGCGGAAACAGAGCCCGGAACTGCCCACGTGAAGGCAACGAAGCATAATCCTTGAGATCAACGCCTCCTGGGACCACATAAGAAGGTTTTTCTTGCACTGGACCTAGAGCAATCCGACCTTCCTCCTCCGAGTTGTAAATAATGGCGGCTGCGGAACGAATATTCTTGTCCTCGTATAGGGCATCGGCCACCCTTTTCCTTCGATAATGATGTACATAAAGAAATGGATCGAGACTGCCATGAGGTTGAATGACGTAGGGAGTACCGTAACGACTGCAGAAATAACGCGTCGCCAGTCCGTGAAAGAAATAAAGGGAATAAACGTGCACAATGTCGAAGTGAGGGATCGTGTCGTGCAAGGCTTTACCCAGTCGATAAGAAAATGCCCAAAAACGCGGGAACTGGATCGGAAAATACCAAATATTTACTCCCGACTGACTGACCGGACTGCATAGAGGGACATCGAGCGTTTCGTGGCCATCCCAATTGGTGGTGTAGATGGTCACTTCGTGGCCACGTCGCGCCAATGCGGCCGCGAGTTCGGGGCACGATTTCGCGGGCCCGCCGTAGCGCGGCGCTAAAGAAACAATCACGGTGAGGAGTTTCATTGAGAAGAAGGTTTATCGAGGTGAGCTGTCCTCTCTCGATACCCACCGAGCCGGCATCAGAACCGGATCACCTAGGAGCGCTAATCGATTCCCATTTTGTGGGGGCAGCCTTGAGAACGGGATGACTGACTAGCAAATGCCAAATCACTGCGCAGAAACCTTCCGTGTGTGGCGTAATCCGGTCTTGCGAAACAACAGGGACAATAACGCAGGTGTCAGCGACCGACTTGGTGTAGCCGCCGTCCTTACCCACAATTCCAAAGATACGCGCTTTTGCTTCGCGAGCGGTGTCCAATGCCCGCACCAAATTCACGGAAACGTTTTTCTCTCGGTTTCCCCCTCCGACTGAAAAAACGAGAACGGCATCCTTTTCATTTAAGTGGGAACCTTTCAACCACTCGGAAAAGCATGTTTCCCAACCTTCATCGTTGATACGGGCCGTTAACTCGGAAACGTTGTCTGTTGGAGCATAAGCTTCAAACGCACAGAGTTTCCGAAAATCGTTGACGGCGTGACTGGCGTGACCCGCAGACCCGCCCACGCCCAAAATAAAAAGTCGCCCTCGCTGATTACGAACGGCGGCCAGTCCCTCTGCCAGACTTTCTACATCTTCGACTTTCAACTGTTGAACAACGGCAAGCGATTCCTCTAAAAACTGTTGAGAAAAACTTTTCATGAGACTTCTCCTATTTAAATGTCTGCGTTGATTGCTTCAATAAAATCTGAGCAAAATGGCTAACGTCGTCTACCCAAATGGTCGGTTCGACCCCATTTTGGTGCAAGACCCGCATTACATCGGCCTTCGGTTCGGCAATAAAGGCGGTGCGAATTCCAAGCGCTTGCCCTGCTTGAAGATCCGTTACTCCATCTCCAATCATCCATGAACTAAAGGTTGAAAACCGTTTACTCTGGGCCAGAGCCTGCTCGAGGAGGGCCGTGCCAGGTTTACGACAAGAGCACCGGTCCTCTCGTCGATGAAAGCACAGATGTGAACTTGCAATTCGGCCGCCTGCAGCTTGAACTCCTGAGAGAACTCGCTCATGGACCTTCTCTAAGTTGGCGCGCGTCGTTTTGCCTTTGGCGCTGGCCGGTTGGTTGGATACAATGGCCAATTCGAACCCCGCCGCGGTTAGGGCCGCCAAAGCCTCAGGCGCATTAGGGACTATCTTGACTTGGTCGGGATGCAGCGGACTGTCGATCGTGCCTTGCTCCAAGTCAATGACGAGCTCATTTAACACTCCGTCGCGATCGAGCAAAATTAAGCTTGGTTCAATAGCCGTAGACTGAACCCCGCCTTTTGGGCGTCCTTATAAAACATTTTCACCGTATCCAAGGAATATTCCGCGAGCGGTTTGCCAAAAAGCTTCAATTTTTCAATCAGATCGTAGGTCGCGGTGATGATATGACATCCGCACGCTTCGGCCTGATAGATGTTAAGGACTTCGCGAGGGCTCGCCCAGAGAATTTTGCTTCCATGCAGGTCTCGATAATCCTGCACGGCCTCTCTCATGACCGGTACCGGGTCGATACCCGTATCCGCAATCCGCCCCGCGAAAATCGAAACAATCACATCGTCTTTCGGTTGCAAAATGTTTCGAAGTCCGTCGATCTGCTCCTGGGTCAAAATAGCCGTCACATTCAGCTTGAGATTCCTGTCCAAGAGTTTTCGAACTAATGGGAGAGCCGATTCCGCGCGCGTGTTGGTGATCGGGATTTTAATATTCACATTCGATCCCCAGGAGCCGATGAGAAGTGCCTGCCTTTCCATCTCCTCGAACTCGTCCGAGAAAACCTCAAAAGAAATGGGCAAGTTCTTCATCTCCGATAGAATGGAGGCGGCAAAGGCGTGGTAATCGGTAATGCCCGCCTTGGCCATAAGAGTGGGATTCGTCGTGAAGCCTTTGATGAATCCTTCCTGATACCGCTCGAGCATAGTGGCACGGTCGGCCCCGTCACCGTACACCGCTATTTTTAGCGTGGGATAAGACATAGACCCTCCTCTTCTAGACTTTGAGTGCG
This sequence comes from Elusimicrobiota bacterium, assembly GCA_038241515.1. Lineage (GTDB taxonomy): Bacteria > Elusimicrobiota > Elusimicrobia > 2-01-FULL-59-12 > 2-01-FULL-59-12 > JBBSDO01. The sequence continues at coordinate 3,146 of JBBSDO010000175.1, forward strand.
CCTTCCAGATAGGCTTCGAAGTCTATTAAGCCTGCAGGCGAACCTACTTCAAAAAAGCGTTTGTCCACTTCGAAACCTGCAAGTTCTCCTCGTCCACTCAAAACGTGCAATAGTTGCGCCAAATCGCTCGAAACTTCCGGAAGCACCTGATCGGCTATGAGCTGGCGACGGAAAGCACAGAGCCCATAATCGACAAAACGCATGCCGGCTGGCTTCTCTTTCAAGCCCTTCGCGTAGAGCGTAATTTTTTCCCCGTCAAAACAAGCGTTGCTATTATCCCATTTCTCGTCATTTTTGAGAACCGTCATCAGCGCGGGTTCGCGGCGGCTGATGAAGGCATTCCAGACGGGGGAGAAAGAAATGGGTAGAAATGAATCACCATATAGGACCAGGAACCGATCGCTGAGGATCCCCTGGTCGAGAGCTAATCGCAGGGCCCCGGCCGTGCCTCGAAGGCGGTCGCCCTCTTTCACATAGTTGATTTTTAGCCCCCACCTCTGTCCTGTTTGTGCAAAGGCTTCAATCATCTCCCCTCGATAACCCACACAGAGTACCACCTCTGCGACTCCTTCCTGCCGAAGCCAATCGAGTTGATATTTTAGGAAGGGATGCCCTTTTACAGGTATGAGCGCCTTCGGGATTTTTTCTGTTATGGGGAGCATGCGGGTCCCCAGCCCGCCCGCCAGGATTACGCATTGCATGAAGTCGTCAATTTGTAAGCGGCTTGTACGATCTCCATGGCCTTTAAGGCGTCTATGGCACTGGCCAAATCTGTAGCACGGCCATCAATTTCATCCAGGAACGCTTTGAATTCCAGGGCCCACGATCGATCGTCCTCTGGAAATGACTGAATATCAACTTCCGGCGGGCCCATCTCGGGTCTCATTCGATAGTAACGTAGTTCTTCGATCCCGTAGCTGCGCCCGAGCCCCCAGACCTCTATCTTGCCCGTTTCACCGAATATCTCGAAATCGAAGAGATTCTTCCATTCGGTGCAACTGGCGTGCAACCACGCGGACCGCTGGCCGTCGGGCGACCTCAGGGCTAAAAATCCGTTATCTTCGACCGGCATCTTCCAGAAAAACGTCTTGGCCTTACCCCATTCGAACTCAAATTCTCCTCCCAGCCAACGGCTCAGATCGATCAAATGAACGCCCTGGTCAAGCAATTCGCCCCCTCCGCTGATTTTCGGGTCGGCACGCCACTCATTCTCGTAACCGAGTCGTCCGCCATGGCCATACCGGGCACGTATGTACATTACAGAGCCAATATCTCCACGAGTGACCATCTGCTTTGCTTTCTGAAACGCTGGATGAAATCGGTGGTTATAGCCGACTTTGAGAACCCCATCCGATTTGAGCGCAGCCGCGATTTGGCGCTGGATATCCGAGACTCCGCAACCAGCGGGTTTTTCAACCAAAACATCTTTGCCCGCTTCGAGTGCCGCTACGGAGCAAGGGGCAATGGAGCTATTAGGGGTCGCCACAATAACGAGGTCGACATCTTTACGGCTGACCAATGTCTCAAATCTAGTTTCGACCGCCGCACCATATGCGGAGGCTAGTCGCTGTGCGCGCTCGGAAACCTGATCGCAAACCGCAACGAGGGTTGCGCCTTCTAAATGCGCGGCGCGCTTGGTCCCAATCAAACCAGCACCGATAATTCCAACGCGTTTCACGAATCAGTCACCATCACTTTAGAACCTTCATAGTCAAAACTAAAGCGGACTTCCGCCAGACCTTCTTGCGCCATGATCCGTCGCAAGGCGGCGCGATCGTGGGCGTAAAATAATAAAAATCCTCCCCCGCCCGCGCCAATAAGTTTACCTCCGAGAGCTCCATTGGACCGCGCTAGGTCGTACCAGGCAGAGATCTGGTCGTTTGATATTCCTTGGGAACGTTTCTTTTTGTGAAGCCAATGTTCATGCATCAACGCCGCAAATTTTTCAGTCCGTCCTGCTTCCAAGGCCCCCCGAATCGAGTGTCCTAACTCTTTTGTGAAATGAAGGTTGTCCAGCATGGCGGAGTCGTCTTTTTCTGTCCTTGCCTTTTGGTCCGCCAGTACCGCGCTTGCGCTCCTCGAGTAGCCCGTGAAAAACATAAGAAGATTGTCTTCGAGATCGTGGAGGGTTTCTCGGGAAACCCGCAACGGGGACACAGTGACCTGACCGTCGCGTGCATAATCCATACAAATCAAGCCGCCGAAAGCAGCAATGTACTGGTCTTGCTTTCCAATCGGTTCCTTCAATAAATCGAGCTCAATATGGCACGCTTCTTCGGCCAGCGCCTGGGTCGTGACATGTTCCCGCTTAAAGGCATAGATGGCTCTAAGCAGACCGACATTGAACGAGCCGGAAGAACCCAGTCCCGTGCCAGCAGGAATGTCCGCCATGCTCACCATTTCAATATAAGGTTCCATTTCATGCAATCTAAAGGCTTCGCGAATGATCGGGTGGTTTATCGCCTCGACGCTTTCAACCGTTTCCAAGAGGGAGTATTTAATAATGAAACTTTTTTTGAACGTCCGGTGCAGGGTGATGTAAACGTATCGGTTGATGGCGGCCGAAATAACGAAGCCCCCGAAGCGGGAATAATAGGAGGGGAGGTCAGTTCCCCCTCCACCCACACTAATCCGCAGGGGAGTTCGGGTAATAATCATAGGACGTTCTTCCCGGAGTCGAAAACCCAGTGATTGGCGCGTAAATATCGGACTGTTAAACGGATACCCTCGCGAATCGTTTTTTGAGGTCGCCAGCCGAGTTTACGAATCTTCTCACTGCTCAAAAATATAAAGGGATTATCCCCTACCCAACCGCGCTCGCCTCCCGAATATTCGAGAAGAGGTTGCACATTCATTTCCGAACAGATCTCTTGAACCGAATCGTTGACCTCCACGTATTCGTCAGTTCCGAGATTATAGACTTCTGTCGCATTCCCCGTTTCGTTACGAACGGCCGACATAATGCCCTCCACACAGTCGGCTATATAAAGGTAAGACTTTTTCTGTCGTCCATCTCCTAGCACCAACAACCTCGACGGTTCCTTTTCGAGATGCCGGACAAAATCAAAAACGTGTCCGTGCGTATAGCGTTCACCTAA
>JBBSDO010000176.1:0-6232 GCA_038241515.1 Elusimicrobiota bacterium
CGCCAGCAATTTTCCGAAAACAGGGGTTTCCCCTTCTGGAGGTGAAAGCAAATGTCGGGTAAGATCGTCCAACAAAATTTGAAGTTGAGGTCCAGCGAGACCAGCCTTAGTAAGCGCTTGCGCAAATAATTCAACCGGGAAAACTCGATTTCCAAAAGCTTTCCCTAGCCCCTCTAAAGCCGAAGCATCTTTTAATTGGGAGCGCAGATGTTCAACATAAGACGTTAGAATTGTTTGATGAGTTAAGGAAAGTCCAAGCATCATGATGAGCGTCAGGAGCGAATCAGCATTTGTTTCGTTCTCCAAGCCATCCACCCATTCGGGAAGATGCCGGTCAATGAATTCATCGATAGTGTCCTGAGAAATGAGCTCATGTTGCTGAAGTGCAAATAAATAGCTGCCGACTGCGCAGATATTGCCTCCACGTACTTTGAGATACGCCTCGAGTTGTTCTATCGAAGCCACTTTAGGTTTCAGGGCAATCCCATTTTCGAGGGATGACACAAAATCGAGGGGCAATGGGACATCATTGCGGATGGAGGCAACTATGCCACCGTCGAAGCTAGGGGGCAAAAGACCGAGCTTGATTAGCAAACGAGCGTCGCCGTAGGTAAGGTGGTATCCCCAAGAGCCATCGATCACTTTACCTTCAGCAAGGGCGCCCATGAACCGAGCCAGCGCCTCGGCAATATGGGTGGGAGTCACGAGACTTGGAGAACGGCCCAGAGAAGCCAATATCTTGCTGTGATAAAGCTTCAATCGTTCAAGGAAGCTAAATAGCCGCCTGTGCTGGGATTGGTTAAAGTGTCGCGATAAAAGTCTCTGAACCTCTGGATCGGCGTCCAGTAATGCGAGATGAATAAAATGTGTTATCTCGTGAGCATAGACTTCTTCAAGGCGAGAATGGCCTACCTTGCGAACCACCACATGACTGCCAGGATAATAATAACCTCCGGCCTCATCAGTGCCGATATGGAAAATATTGGTCAACCGAACAAGACGCTGAGGATCGTGATCGGCGAGATAAAGAATTAAATGTTTTAAAATCGGATTTCGTACAGCCATTCTCTTAAAGCCTTCAATTTCGTCGGTTGACATAAGATTTCGCATAAATGCCATACCTTCAGGAGCTTCAAAAAGCTTGATCTGATCAGGGGCAATCCCCGAAAGTGCTTCTTGAAAACGTTGAATCAATTTGGGTTCGCCAACACCTATGTAGTGGTAATTCTTCTCACCCGTGCTGTTTGGTTTCAGAGTTGCTACCGCCACTTTTACCACGTTTTCATTGGCGTCCATCGAGACGATAAAAGTATTGCCGTGATATAGCCGTTTGGCCCGAGCAAGAATAATTTTTGCCCCATCGGGTAAATTCTCAACGAGTTCAAAATCAAAACTGGCCTGAGCTAATCGGTTGTAATACTCAGGGGTGCCGAAAGGAAACACTCCACAACCGGCAGCGTATAAGGGAAGCGGCTTCAAATTGTTAGCTTCTCGGAACTGAAATACAGGGTCGACCTGCCTCGAGAAAGCTACTAAACGCGCTCTCTGCTGAGCGGCTTGTTCGCGCAAAAGTGTTTCATAGGCTTGCAGCTGCGGGACGTCGAATCCAACCCGCTGAAGTAGGGCATGGTGCCATTGTCTGTCTTGCGCGTTTTCATTCGCCAGGGTTTGCAGTTGTCCGGGGGTCATGTCTTCAATTTGGGCCCGATGGTAAGGGGTTAGCGCATTCTGAGAGCCGAATCGTAAGACCTGCTCTGCAGAAGCCAGAATATGGGCCTCGTGCTGATCGAAAACTTGGGACATCCAATAGGCTTCGCGGATCTCGTGATAAATAGCCTCTGTCACAATAGCTGGCGTAGCCGATCTATTGACCACGACAATAAGCGAGCCGTCGGAGGCATGGAGATGATACGCCTGGACTCCAGCCGGCAAATCAGAGCGGATAAGTTTCATCAGCATGCCTTCGGCATTTCTGGATACGATTTTTTCGGCTGCCGCTTCAAATTCTGCATGTCTCCATTGCAAATTTACTAAGACATCCTCGTCCATCACATCCCTACGTCCAAGCCTTTTTAGAGCCCCTCCCTGATTGACTGCCAAGATAGCCAATTTGCCCCTTCCATGACCTAATGTTTCAGCCGACCCAATCTGTTGCTCCTGTCCTGACTGACGCCTTAGCCAAGCTGGGAGCCAACGAGAAATTTGGTTGCCTGCGGGTACTGTCAATCCCCTCGAGAGACGTCGATGCTCGGCAGCCTGTTCATAGGTCTGGAACAAAGCGTCCCTTTCCAGCGGATCATATCCAGGATGTAAAGATTGAGCTCCCTGAGCCGCTTGGATAACTTCAGCCTTCGTAAGATGAATTCCAGTCAACCGCTTTATGTAGAGCTCATGGTCCTTTTCGCTGATCTGATCGACTGTCGGCGTGACGACAAGATAGGAAATATGTTTATCGCGGAGGAATTGCGTAAGCATAGATGTGTGGAAGCCACCGGTCACCAAGATGGCGGTATTGAGCCGTGACAGCGGATTAAGCAGAGCGAGAGTATGATCCACCATCGGTTTATTGCGCATGAGCGCCATGACGTAATAATCGAGGCTCGTCGAGATCAGTTGATGGATAGCGGCCTCGTTAAAGGATTTAAGACCGTGGGACGCCAGGAGAGAATGGCAGAGTACTACAAATTCATTTAAGCGCGGCCCGAAAGCATGGACTTCGAAATCCGTGGATTGAAGATCGGAGATTTTGAGAAGCAGGGCCAAGTCATGCTCGACCTGCACTAAGTTTTTGTCCGTTTGGCTGCGGGCCGTTTGCATTTTGATTCGGAAGGCCAATTCCTGGGCTTCGTGCGTAACCCGATCTAAACCGGTGGTCCGCGATGTATGGAGGTATTCAAGGTGTTTGGCTAAGTCCAGGGGAACCGCCATGAATAGCTCATGTTCGTAGATGAGGTCTCGAAGATATGCGTAATAAGCAGCTGTGCCCTCCTTTTTGGCAAAGGCCATTAGGGTGGCGCGTTCTTCTGGAGAAAAGCGGCCCGCAGTCTGCGTTAAAAACTCGGCCGTCAATTGCCTTAGTTTTTCTGGCTTATTGGCATCTATCCCCGCAGCCTGGATGAAGCTCTTAAGAGCGGGGAAGTCCATTAACTGCTCCGCCGTCGCCTGGCCGGCTAGATAGTCGATAAATTCGGTGGTGCCAATCTCTGCGTTATCATAAGCATCGATTTTCTTTTGGAGGGCCGCAAGCGCCGGTGAATATGAGGTCGGTCGAAGCGTGTTAATATCGGCTTGAATGCCGCGCAGCATTTCAACTAGTTTCGTGCGGGCCTCTAACGTTTTTCGGAAAAGTTCGCGATGGGCGTTGTAATAACGGTTGTCCTCCACGCCCACCAAGAGCTTAGGAATCCCCCGCATCGCCGCGAAGTATTCCATTCCGGTCAGCTCTCCTTCGCGCATCAGATAATCCAAGGCTTCCCTTTTGACTGTCCGGTCAGGGGCGCGCGCCATGACGGAGGTGTCTATCGGCCCTTCGGCTCCCTCAACCGCTAGGGCGAATGGAATATTTTTCTGTCGATCTTTGGAGAGCTTTTTGGTCAAGAACTCCAGGATTTCCGCAATATTCTTTTGGACGCCGTAATGGGCATGCAGGTCTTGAATCAAGATGACCAGTTTTGAGTTGGGGGAAGGAGCATTGAAATAATCCGACACGCGGCCGAATTGGCCTGGCGGGGCCATCTCGATTTGGGGCAAAGGAAGAGATTTGGCTAAAAGCTGTGAAATCGCAGGCGCGGCCTGCACAAAGTTGCCTGACGTGGAGAGAAGACATAGCGATATGAAAGACGCCATGCCTTTTTTGAAAGGGCCGATCGGGAAGCGGAATACCATGAAAAAATAAGCCGTTTTAGTTGAAATAAGTCTAACAGGGGAATGTTACGCCAAGCGATATTCATTGTTAATTCGATGTTAAATCTAAACCCACAGTTTCTATGGGTATTAAGACTCAGGCCCGCTGGTACCCTGAATGACGGAGATGGGCGGCGAGTACGAGGTAGTGGAGCCTTCGCTAAATCCGTAGAAATAGGGCATCATGGGAAGACGGACTATTTGAAAGCACCTTTCGATCTTTTTTATAACATCAGCAATGCGTCCGAGAAGAATTGCGGGCACCCCGCCGGTTGTTCCCGGCCGCTGAAATGGGAAAAGGACGTTTAGAGGCATTTAGCGACGGGGTTTCGCAATCATAATTACGATTATGGTGCTGGAATTGAAAGCACCTCGGGGAGCGAGCCTCGCGGCGCTGCGACCCACTATCCCCATTTTTCTCAGTTACGTGCTCAGTTTCATTTTCGTCGGCATTTACTGGAACAATCATCATCATACTTTCCAGGCGGTCCACCGAGTGAATGGGTTCATACTCTGGGCCAATTTGCACCTTTTATTCTGGTTGTCTCTCACACCTTTCGTGACCGATTGGATGGGGCAAAACCGTTTCGCGGAGGGGCCCGTCGCTCTATACGCAATCGTTCTACTCATGTCGGCGATCGCCTATACGATCCTCATAAACGCGTTAATCCGCCACCACGGAAGCGATTCTACACTCGCTCTAGCGGTTGGTACCGACGTGAAGGGCAAAATCTCTCTGGTCATCTATGTTGCCGCGATCGTCCTTGCCTTTGTAAGCCGCTGGGCCGCAGTGGGGTGCTTTATCCTGGTCGCGGTGATCTGGCTTTTCCCGGATCGGCGAATTGAAAATAGGATCGATCGGCCCGAACGGGAGAGTGCCACTTAAGGGAGGCCTTCTTCCCCTCGCGTGGTGGCTGCGATGGGCAAAAAGAAAGCGGTATCTCTCTGTGAGACACCGCTTTCCGTGTAATGTAGCTACTCCGTAGTGTCTATCGGGTCAAGTTGTCTTTGACCATCGGTCGATCGCTTTTGGAATAGTCGGCTTTCGCCTCGCCGGTGGAACCTACGTCTTCGGCGCCAGTCTGCTTCAACATATCCTTGGCGCGGGTCACCCAATCCGAATCGTCGCAGTGCACGGAAAGAAGGATGCCCCCTTCTTTGATCCGTCCTTCGTAGCGTTTCGCTTCGTATTCCGGAATTCCCATTCCGACCAAAGCCCCGAGGACTCCCCCGACGGCTCCGCCGACTCCCGCGCCCGCAAGCGCCGCCATGATAGGACCCGCAGCAATGAGCGGTCCCACCCCAGGAATTGCTAAAGCGCCAATGCCGGCGAGCCAACCGAGCGCTCCACCGATAGCGGCGCCCGAGGTCGCTCCGGTCGTTGCGCCTTCCGGAGCTTTGGTATTTTTTTCATGAGCAAAGTCTTTCGTGCCTTTGTTATCGGAAAAAAGGACCGAAATGTCCGTGTTTCGGAATCCGGCGACTCTCATTTTTTCTACCGCGTTTTCTACATCAGTTTTTGTTTTGTAGATACCGAATACGGCTGTATTCTTCCCTGCCATAAAGTTCTCCTTTTAGATTCAATTACGATCCCTTAACCGAGATGTCATTAGTCACATTCGCGTTCCCGGCCACGCCGGACGCCTTCATCCCAATACTGTTCTTTTCGTCTTCGGTGTGAACTGTTCCTTTAAGCGTCACTTTTCCCTGCGTAGCGATAACTTTTACGTTATGGGCATAGATCGATAACGCTTTGTCCTGAACGATAGCACGACGAATCTGCCGCATGATTTCGACGTCAGACTTGTTGTTCTTCGCCTGGTCCGCAGTCGGTTCCGACGCCCCGCGGTCCCGCTCGTTCATTTTTGTGTTGTCGGCCTGTACGACGCCAGCCGAATTGACCGACGTGTCTGCTGCCATTAAGAAACCTCGCACCGCTAAGACCGTCGCGGCAAGAGTTATCCCAACTACTAAAACGCCTGTTTGTAATGTTTTCATAAGCCTCCCTTTCACTTATTTGACACCTTTCGAGCCCGGGCTATAACAACATACTTTCTTCTTGTTAAGTGGCATGGTTAGAATGCCAGATTTTTGACTTTTTATCGTCGGCGATTTGCTGCATCGTTCGTTGAGAAAGGACGGACTTGGGCCGGGACTCGACGGGGTCAGGCGGAAAAAGGGCTCCCGCATCCTGCATTTTGACTAAAAGCCATTGTTTCGGGTTGGCGGACATTCGAAGGAGTGACCAGCCGCCATTTAATTTTTTCCCCTGCAGCCAGAAATCAATATGTCCCTTCTCCATCCCAGAGGCCAGGGGCACCAGGCGACC
>JBBSDO010000177.1:0-6221 GCA_038241515.1 Elusimicrobiota bacterium
ATTTGGAAATTAATCGGGGAGAACGGGTGGCGATCATCGGCCCCAACGGCGCTGGAAAGTCGACGCTCTTTTTTCATTTAAATGGGACCTTTCGCGGAGAGGGCCTGATCGAAATCCTTGGCAAAGCCCTGTCCGATAAAACGCTCTATGATGTGCGTAAGCAGGTTGGACTCGTTTTCCAAGACCCGAACGATCAACTGTTTATGCCCACGGTATTCGAAGACGTGGCCTTTGGCCCGATGAATCTCGGTTATTCCGAGCTCGATATTCGGGACCGAGTAAAAAATGCTTTACGTCAAGTGGGCATGGAGGGCTCAGAAGCCACGGTGCCGCATCATTTAAGTTTGGGACAACGAAAAAAGATCGCTTTGGCGAGTGTCCTTTCGATGGATCCCGAAATCCTGGCCTTTGACGAGCCCTCGAGCGGCCTCGACCCGCGAAGTCGGAGGGCGCTCATTGTCTTTCTTAAAACGCTTACACAGACGCAGCTCATCGCCACGCACGATCTTGATCTTGTCCTGGACGTCTGCGAACGCGCGATTATCATCGACAAAGGACAAGTGGCCTACGCGGGGCCAGTCCCAGCGATCTTCTCCGACGAGTCGCTGCTGCAAGGGCACGGACTTGAACGCCCTTTGAGTATGCAATCCCGACCTTAATTTTGTATTTTATGACCCGTCACTAGCAGAGGAAATGAAGTGGCTTCGTGGGCCCGTAGCTCAGCTGGGAGAGCGCCTCCATGGCATGGAGGAGGTCGCAGGTTCAATCCCTGTCGGGTCCACGAAGCTCCTTCACGGTTTCTAAACCCCTTCTGTTAGAGCGGCCGCCGGACGTCTGCCCCAATTCCTTTTGTAGACCTGTGCAAAATTACCCACCGCGAGGATAGCCACAGAGCCAGGGGCAGAAAGATTTATAAGCTGATCGTGATTGCTTCATCGCACGGCTCGATGGTAATTAGTGCCACGAAAGAAGTAGGAGCCTATAAGGATGCTGTGCGCTGTATTAATAAGCTGGTAGGACGGGAAAAAACCGCTGACCTTCTGAATCCTCAATCGCTGGAAATGAGGCATCGAAATTTCAATTCGAGAGTCCAGAATCGGTATGGACTTCAAGGCTGGGAGTAGCTATGTACTCAGCGGGGGATAAAAGGAAAGTGGAATTGTGAGTGTAAATGGATTGTACTCCTCCTATAACAACGATCCGATCGCAAGAAAAACCATTGCGGGGGGATACTTCGCATTCACTACGACTCTATGTGGAATATACGGAATAATACTTTGGAACCATGCGCCCCGCGAAGGTCTTATAGCACGTTTTGGGTCCTATCTGAATTATGGTGTCATCATGGTATTCGTGCCGGTGCTCCTTCTCATAATAGGTGGCTGGGTGGTCGGAACTCTCATCGCATTTCGCTGTCTACGTCATTGGCCGCTTTTGATAATTTCACTGACATTCCCGACCTATATCTACTATGACGACTTGCGTTATTTTTGCTGGTTCCACGGATTTCTTGTTTTATTTTTCACTCTATTATGGTTGCGATATAAGGCGGCCCTAACCACTTAGTTTTATCGCAGTCAAAGTCGTGCCTTTCCAACATTTCGATTGCTTTCGCCAACTTCCAACTCATCTCTCGACAGCTCCGGGGCTGCGGAACTAAAGGGAAGAAGGGTGGTCGGAAATTGGTACCCGGTCCCAGGCTACGGGCAACTTAATGTGGCCGGGCCGATTCCATTCTTTCAATCACCTTCGTCACTTCCATTCCCATCTTTCGATAGCCACCTACATCCGGATGCAGCCCGTCGGGGGTGCCGTTTAACTTGTCGCAATCCTTGGGATCGCAGACGGCGGTATGGAGGTCCACGGCCTCGATCCGCGCTTCGTCGGCGTTTTTGAGTATCCATTGGTTGAGTTTGTTGATGGCCTTCGCTTGTTCCGGCGTAGCCAAGCTGAATGGAAGCACAGTCGCGGCGATCGGCACAACCCCACGCAATTTCGCGTCGCGGTACAACCGGTTTAAGTTATGGGCGACTGCGTTTAGAGGCAGACCTTGATAGATGTCGTTCACACCCGCCAGAATCACAAGGTAGCGCGGCCCGTATGAAAATGCTTGATTGAGCCTCGCTTGAATTTCGTCCGTCGTTTGACCATTAATCCCACAATTGATCACTTTCCAGTCCGGGTGCTTTTTCATCATCCAGTAGGCGTACTGCCCTTCGGGATCTCCGTGACCTTCGGGAGGGGATTCTAGGGGCGATAAGAAGAAAGGGGTGCCGGCAGTCGTAGAATCGCCCAAGGCCACGATCACCAGCGGCTTACTTTCGGCGCGAGTGCTGAGGAGTGGTGACAGGCAAATGAGAAAAAGTAGTCGCCAGCGGCTTTTACGGGACACGTGCGAGTTATCATATAATTCGGTCTCTTCCTATGCGAATTATTGCAGGCAGTGTTAAACGGCGGCACATCAAGAGTCCGTCTGAGTCCACCGGCGTTAGGCCTATTCTCGGCCGTGTGCGGAAATCCCTCTTTGATATCCTGCGTCCTCGTTTGGAAGGGGCTCTTTTCCTGGACCTTTATGCAGGTTCAGGGGCGGTCGGGATCGAAGCGCTTTCTCGGGGAGCGGTCTTTGTGACCTTTGTGGACAGGAACCCGAATTGTCTTAGCGTGATTCGTCAAAATGTTTCCAGTTTGCAATTCTTTGAGCGTGCACGCATTCTTCGCGCAGATGCTACTAAGGATCTGGAAGCCGTCGGAGGGCCGTTCGATCTTATTTTTATGGGGCCGCCGTATCACGACGAAAAGCGAAATCGCTTCCATTTGACTCAGCCCACTCTACAAGAGATAGCGCGAAAGCAGCTTCTCAAAGAAGGGGGTTTGGCCATTTCACAACACCATTCGAAAGAGAATCCTGTAAATCTCTTGAATTGGGAATTGACTCGACAGGAATCGTACGGAGATACTCGCCTTTCATTTTTTCAACTGAAACAGGAGTCCGTCGGCGATGCTCCCGCGCAATGAGGCCTACCGTAATCAAGTATGGCGGTAGTTTGTTGGACGAAGTAGCCCATCGGGCCGCTTTTTTAACGCGCTTGGGCACACTCTCGTTGCGCGAAAAAGTGGTCGTTGTGCACGGCGGGGGAAAAGAGATTACGCGAGAAATGGAAAAAGCGGGGCTTCAAGCGAAATTTGTTGGAGGGCGCCGGTATACCGATGATGAGACGATGAAATTCGTCTGCAAAGTGCTGGCCCGCTTAAATTTGGAAATTGTCAATGAGTTGAAAAAAGGCGGTGTCAAAGCGAAAGGCTTCTCAGGGCAGGAGAAACACTTGTTGGAAGCTGCCGCTATAACCGAGCTTGGGCGCGTAGGATACCCCCGGTCGGTTGATCAAGTCGTGCTACAGGACATTCTGGAACAAGACGTAACCCCAATATTTTACTCAGTTGGTGAGGACATCCAGCATCAACCCCTGAATATTAACGCGGATGATTTTGCTCTGGCGCTTGCCGTCGCCTCCAAGGCGAAGCAATTGGTTTATCTGACGGATTCAGGCGGTATCAACGATCGTGACGGGAAAGTATTGCGCTATGTCAGCCCCAAGGACGTCGAGCTTTTGATTGCGCGGAAAGTGATTACAGGCGGGATGATCGTAAAGGCCCAGGCCTGCGTCCGGGCACTTCAGGAAGGAGTGGGCCGAGTCGATATTGTAAAAGGAATTGACTATCTTCTGGACCCGGAACAGGCGCCGGAAGGAACCATCTTTATGTCCGGCCCGGAAACACGAAATTAGCATGGATATCGTAAAACTCACCGAGCGCTACATTTTCAATACCTACAAGCGCTATCCCTTGGTATTAGAACGAGCTAAGGGTAGCTGGGTTTGGGATCAGAAAGGCAAAAAATACCTAGATTTATCCTCGGGTCTTGCTGTTTCAGGGATAGGACACAACCTGCCAGCCGTGCAAAAGGCGATCAGCGGCCAATGCGCCAAGCTTATGCATGCGTCCAATTTGTATTACACCGAACCGGCTGCCCTTCTCGCCGAGCAACTTTGCAAGAGATCCTTTGCGGGTAAAGTGTTTTTCGCCAATTCGGGCGCTGAAGCGAATGAAGGCGCGATAAAGTTAGCCCGCAAATACGGATCACCGGAGGGTCGGTTCGAGATTATCGTATTTGAAAATTCCTTTCATGGCCGAACCCTGGGAGCGCTTGCGGCCACCGCTCAACCCAAGTTTCACGAAGGATTCGGACCGCTTCCCCCCGGATTCCCAGTCGCCAAATTCAATCAGATAGACTCGGTTGAACGCCTGATCAGTCCGCGAACCGCGGCCATCTTGATTGAGCCCATTCAGGGTGAAGGGGGGGTTCGTCCCGGCGCTCAACAGTTCCTTCAGCAGTTACGCTCGCTCGCCGACCAGCACAGACTCCTTCTTATGTTTGATGGTGTCCAGTGCAGCCTAGGCCGCACTGGCGATCTATTCAGTTACGAAACCTACGGCGTAATTCCTGACGTCTTGACCCTCGCCAAAGGGTTGGGTGGTGGAATGCCGATTGCGGCGATGCTTGCAAAGGCTGAACTAGCGGACGTTCTAGGTCCCGGTAGCCACGGAACGACTTTCGGAGGAAATCCGGTCTGCTCGGTCGCGGCCTTAGCGGTTTTAAAACTTCTGACTCCCAATTTTCTCAAAGCCGTTCGCATCCAGAGCGAATCTCTGATGACCGAACTCCGTGCTCTGGTGTCAGGCCATCCCCTGGTACGCGAGTTGAGAGGAGTGGGGATGATGATTGGAATAGAGCTCACAGTCCCAGGCGCCGATTTCGTAGACGCCTGCCGAAAAAAGGGCCTTCTGATCAATTGCACGCAAACGAATGTTTTACGCTTCCTGCCTCCTTTGGCCTTGTCCAATTCAGAACGCAAATTTGCTTTGAAGGTCCTAGGCAAAGTTCTGAATAAAAAAGCGATGTCCCGCTTAAGCAACTAACCGACTTCCATTGCGTTTTGACTCGATAAATCGATATAAAATATAATCCGTCTTCGTCCTTCCGAGGACGTTTCTAACCATCAAATTTAATGAGGGATGTTCCTATGACTGTCAAAAAAGTGGTAGTGGCCTATTCTGGGGGCCTCGATACGTCCGTTATTTTGCATTGGGTTAAAGAAAAATATAACTGCGAGGTTATTGCCTGCGCCGTGGACGTGGGACAAGCGGCGGAAACCCGCGGACTAAAAGAACGGGCCCTTAGGACTGGGGCATCGAAAGCCTATATCGTCGATGCGCGTCGCGAATTTGTCGAAGAGTATCTCTGGCCCACTTTGCAGGCGCAAGCCATTTATGAAGCCAAGTATCTGCTCGGCACTTCCATTGCCCGCCCCCTCATCGCGAAGAAAGTCGTGGAGATTGCCAAACGTGAGCGAGCGGACGCCGTCTGCCACGGCGCTACTGGAAAGGGCAACGACCAAGTACGTTTTGAACTCACTTTCAAAGCACTGATGCCTGAAGTCAAAGTCATCGCCCCGTGGCGAGAATGGGACCTCAAATCGCGCGAAGACGAGATCGACTACGCACTGCGCTACAAAATCCCTGTGCCCGTGACGAAGGCCAAACCTTATTCGTCCGACAGAAATTTATGGCACATGAGTTTCGAAGGGGGAATTTTGGAAAATCCTGATACCCCCCCGCTGGAAGACATGTTTGTTTTGACGCGCGATCCCCGAAAGGCCCCTAACCAGCCGGAAACCGTGACGATTGATTTTGAAAAGGGCGTGCCAAAGCGCGTGAACGGGAAAGCCTTAGACCCCGTGCGACTCGTAGAATATCTAAATAAACGCGGTGGACAGCACGGCATTGGACGGGTTGATATGGTGGAGAACAGGCTGGTCGGCATGAAATCCCGCGGGGTCTACGAAGCCCCGGGCGCAACCGTTCTCTACGCCGCACATCGGGAACTCGAGTCTCTCGTTCTCGACCGGGATACTCTGCATGCCAAACTTGCCTTGGCGCCAAAATTCGCGCAAATGATCTACAACGGCCTTTGGTTCACTCCCTTACGCGAGTCGATCTCGGCGTTTATTACAGAAACCCAAAAACGCGTGACCGGTCGCGTGCGCCTGAAACTCTACAAGGGGAATATTATCGTTGATGGACGTACCTCGCCTCACTCGCTTTACTGGGAGGATTTAGCCACTTTTGGGGCGGATGCGGTTTACAATCAACGCGACGCAGAG
>JBBSDO010000178.1:0-6141 GCA_038241515.1 Elusimicrobiota bacterium
CGAAGCGCGCTTACGTGCTGCGCCTGGGAAACCTCGATGTGGCCAAATTGATTCTCCCGGGCGATCACATTGATATTTTAGCTACCTTCACCGTTCGCACCAAAGGGTCGGAAACAACATCCAAAATGACGTATACCATTCTCCAGAATATACTCGTCGTGGCCGTAGATAAGGATATTATCCTCAGCGGCCAAGGCGTGAGCGGGAAGAAAGAGGCCACCGAAGGTCGGCTATTATCGTTAGCCGTTTCTCCCGTTGAGGCGGAACAATTGGCACATGCTCAAATCGAATCGGGAGGCGAAATCTCGGTGATCGTTCGCGGCAATGGCGACGACGACATCAATACCCTCACGGGGGTTTCTGCGGCGAACCTTCTCGACAAACCCGTCCCTTCTCCCAGCGCACCGAAAGGGTCTGCCAGCCCTGGCGGCCGGGTCCCTGCCCCAGCCCATTAACAGGTCATTTTCCCCTCGACTTTTCGAACAATTCGCTGCATATTTATTTAACGATGAATTAACGCTCCCGTAACATCCGCGTAACACAATGGGAGTAGACTCACTGGGTGGAAAGACCCAGGCCCTAGCGGGCCGATAGACCCAAGGACGAAGGAATACACGCATGAATCGACATAATCGCCAATCTGCCGCCTCAATTTTAACTTTGGCTCTCCTGCTGCACTCTGCAGGAATAGCGCGCGCCGAACCGAAAAAGGCTGATGATGCGCCAGCGACTCCAACCGCCGCGGCATCGACGGGCGGAAGGGAACCCCTCATCGAAGTAAGCGTCGATACGTTGGAAATTAGCGAGAGCAATCAAAACGTCTTGGGCGTTCTCTGGGGCCAAAATGGCGGAACGGATAAAGATACAGGCCGCCCTATTCTTGATGCCAATCGTCTGAATTTTGGCGAGACCGTAGTCCCTGCTTTGTTCGACGCCGGGAAGTTCACCCGCAGTCCCATTTTCGCCCAGATCCAAGCCCTGATTACTAACAATCAGGCACGGGTCTTAGCCAACCCCACGCTACTGACCAAGAGCGGCTTTGAGGCAACCTTTCTTGTGGGAGGCGAAATTCCCTATCCCACCGTCGGGCAGGGCGGCGTGGGAGGCGTTGAATTTAAGAAATACGGCGTTGCTCTCAATATTTTGCCTCAAACCACCCCCCGCCACACGATTGAGGCGCAGATTAATGTGGGAGTATCCAATCCGGACACCTCGGTTTCTATCAAACTTAATAACGTCGATGTGCCCGGTTTGGCCACGCGCGAGGCAGGAACAAAAGTGGAAGTGAATGACGGAGAGACGGTAGTTCTGGCGGGCATCAAGCAGTCGACCCGGAGCAATATCATCACTCGCGTTCCTATTCTCGGATACATTCCCATCATCGGGCTTTTGTTTCGACATAAAGCCGAGGTCGTGCGGCAGACCTCGCTCGTTCTCTTTGTCACGTTCCGGTACGTCAAGTAGCAAATCCCCTTTTTCGAAGGGGGGATTAGGCTCATTGGTTCTCTTTCATGGCCAATAAAATCACAGTCATCACGGGCGAACGCGACGGCGTAGGGAAAACGACCCTCGCAGTCAATCTCGCGGCACGTCTTTCCCAAGTCCGCCACCAACCCGTTATTGTCGTAGACGCGGACGCGCTCTGCCGGGGCGAATGCTCTCAAGCGGCCGGGATCGGGGCGGGCCCGAGTCTCACCCAAATTCTCGATCAGATTGCTCGGAAACAGGTTTCCTGGCCGATCCTGCGCGGACGCATTCCGTTTAACTCTGCAGGCGTGGGGGTCGTACCCCTCGCCCCCCATAGCCGAGATGCCGAGCGCTTGACGATTGAACAATGGGGCTTTTCGTTGGAAGGACTTTCGCAGCTCTACGACGTCGTCGTCGACGTTGAGGGTCAAAGCCCCTTGCGGATGAATTCCCTCGACCTCGCCGATTCGGTGGTGTGGACCTTCTTACCCAACGCCCTCTCCTTGCGAGCCACGCTCCAAAACCTTGAGGCGCTCTACAGCCAAAAATTCAGCTTCAGCCGCTTTGTCTTCGCTTTGAATCAGGCCGGTGTGCCGCAAAGCATGACCGAGGATCTCGTCTCGGGAGCCCTCAGTAAGTTTGACGAACAGGTGGACGTGACCTTTCCCTTTGAACCTGAGCTGATGCGCCTTTTAAACCAAGGCCGAAGCACCATTATCGATAGTCGTCGCTCCGGCTACAGTCAGAGATTGGGCATTCTTGTCGAGCTCGTGATGCGTCTTTCGCGCGCGCGCAGCGCAACAGCCCCCAGGACCTTTCAGACGGGTCCTCGCGACCAACCCGCTCGAAGCGCAGTCAATCAAGCCACCGTCGTCAGCAAAATCTTGCAGGAAAAGCACAGCCGCTGGAGCCGACTGAAACAGCAGATCCATCGCGAGCTTGTGGACGAACTCAATACGCGCCGCATCGATCTAGACACGAAAGGTGATCCCATTCGGGAACGTCAGCTGAGAACAAACGTAGAGAGCACCGTCAACGCCCTGATAGGAAAAGAAAAGGAAATCGATCTCGCGCGCGAAGAGCGGGAAGCGCTCGTCAAAGAGCTCGTCGATGAAGCCTTGGGTTTAGGGCCCTTGGAAGAACTTCTGCGCGATGGTTCCATCACGGAAATTATGGTGAACCGCTTTGATCAGGTCTATATTGAGCGGCTGGGCAAAATCACTCTTTCCGACAAACGCTTTATCGACAATAACCATGTCATCCAAGTGATTCGACGCATCATCGCTCCCTTAGGACGTCGTATTGACGAAAGTGCGCCCCTCGTGGACGCCCGGCTGAAGGACGGCTCGCGCGTGAACGCCATTATTCCCCCGCTCGCCGTTAACGGCCCATCCATCACCATTCGTCGGTTCCCGGAAAAAGCCTTTGGTCCCGAAGACCTCATTCGAATCGATAGCATCAGTCGAGGAATGGCGGACTTCTTGAAAATCTGTGTCCTGGCCAAAAAGAATATTGTGATCTCCGGCGGCACGGGAACTGGGAAAACCACGGTTTTAAATATGCTGTCCGGGTATATCCCCAATGACGAACGGATCGTCACGGTCGAGGACACGGCTGAGCTGCGTATGCAGCAAGAACATGTGGTTCGCTTGGAAGCGCGTCCGCCCAATATTGAAGGGCACGGGGCGATCACCATACGTGATCTCGTCAAAAATTGTCTTCGCATGCGTCCTGACCGAATCGTCGTCGGCGAGTGCCGGGCCGGAGAAGCTTTGGACATGCTCCAGGCGATGAATACGGGCCATGACGGTTCGCTGACCACCGTCCATGCCAACTCGCCGAGAGACGCGTTCACTCGCTTGGAGACCCTTTGCCTCATGGCCGGGATGGACTTACCGGTCTGGGCTCTACGTGAGCAGATTCGCTCCGCCGTGCACTTGATTGTGCAGCTGAGCCGACTTCAGGACGGCACGCGCCGGATCACTTGCATTACAGAGGTCACTGGACGTACGGACGAGAATATCCAGACCCAGGATCTCTTTCGTTTTGTCCAAGACAGCGTGGATAAGGGGCACGTCGTCGGACATTTTGAGCCCTCGGGTGTACTTCCCTCTTTCATGCCCGATTTAAAGGCCAAAGGCCTTTCGTTCGACCCTACTATTTTTGGATTGCCAGGCAACGATGCGACCGAAAGGCAGGCCGTATGAGAGCCTCAGAATGCTAACCGGTCCGCATTTAGCCGTCCTCGGCATGGTCTTTTCCTTCATGTTCACCATGGTCACCTTGCTCCCCAGCCTCGTCACCTACGTCCGAGAAAGATCGAACAAGGATTTTGGCCACACGACGCGGGAGCTCGATAAATTTTTTGTTCATCTCAAGGCCCTGCATATCATCATCGGCGCCATCGCCGTCGGGGCTATTCTGGGCGTCATCACGCAGAGTTGGGTTTTAGCGATGGCTATTACGGCGATAAGTTTTTTCGTTCCTAAAATTGTCCTTAAAGTGTGGAAGGACATTCGCTCTTCGCAATGTGAAGCCCAGCTGATGGATGCTCTAATCCTCATCGGCAACGCTCTGCGCAGCGGACTGGATATCGCCACGGGGATCGAACTCGTCAACACAGACATGAATCCGCCGATTTCCGAAGAGTTCGGCCTGGTGCTCAACGCCTACCGGCTGGGCTCGCCGTTGGAAGGAGCGCTCCTGGCGATGACCGATCGCATTCATTCCCGGACGCTCGAAACCGCCATTGGCGCCGTAATCATTCAGCGCGAAACAGGCGGTAACCTGATTAAAACGTTCGAGCAATTGGTACAAACGATACGCGAAGAAGAGAAATTACAGAAGAAGACGAAGGCCGTCTCCTCTCAAGGCCGCACCCAAATCGCTTTCCTTTCGGTATTTCCCTGGTGCGTATTCGCCCTGTTTTACTTTATGTCGCCAGAAATGATGAAACCCGCGCTGGAAAGCCCTTGGGGCCAAATGACCCTTATCGGGTTAGTGGTGTGGGAAGGGATTGGAATTGTAGTGACAAAGCGGATTGTCACGGTGGACGTTTGATAACCCTATGGACCTAAGAACTCTTTTAATGATGTTGCTCATCTTTCCCGTGGCCTACGGCGGGATTGGGCTATTTTTGGACTCGCGTCGAACCGGCGGGGCTTTTTCCACGCGCTGGAGAGCGGATTCCCAGCGCAGGTCGATGCTTGATTTGAGTACCCTGGTCGGTCGCCTCGCACTTAACCAGTTTATCTTGCGCATCAAAGGCCTACGGTCCAGCTTGGACTTGCTTCTGATGCGCGCCGGCCACCCCTTCGGCTGGAAGGCCGAAGATCTTTTGGTGTATAAGGAAATCGCCATGGCCGCTTCCCTTTTCGTCCTTTGGGGCTGCGACATGACAGAACCGGTTTATTGGTGCATTGCCCCTCTGATTTCCTTTTGGATCCCCGATCTTCTTCTGCGTTCGCACGCCAGCTCCCGCCGGGTCCTCATGCAGCGTCAGTTGCCGGGCGTGGTGGACCTCTTGGCGTTGACGACGGAAAGCGGCCTTGATCTCTTGGTCGCCTTAGAACGAATCTTGGATAAGATGAAGCCAGGGCCTTTGCGGGATGAACTCCAGAGCCTGATGCAGGAATCACGCTTAGGTACCTCGCGGCGTGACGTCCTTGAACGTTGGGCGTTTCGTACCGGACTCTCTGACGCGCAGTCGCTCGCCTCTCTCGTGGTTCAGTCTGAGCAAATGGGATCACCACTCGCCGCCGTCCTGCGAAATTACGCGGAAGATATGCGCAGCCGCCGTATCCTTCGCGCCGAAGAACTTGCCGGGAAAATCCCCGTAAAGATCCTTTTACCGATGATGGTCTTTTTCTTTCCGATCGTTTTTGTCATCATCTTAGGACCAGTCGCCTTGGATTTCTTTAAAAACTATAAATGACCCTAAGAACCAACTGCATCACCCTTCTCACTTTCGGACTTGGACTCTTTGCGACTTGCCATCCCATTGACGCGGCCAAGATATCAGGCCCCGAGGATACCCTTTACCAACACTCCATCAAAACGACCAAGCAATCTCTCACGCGCGAAACTTTGGAGGTCTTCTACCACGACGCCCTCGACGATTATCACGAAGGTCGCTATGCGGAAGCGCTTGAAACGCTCGACAAGATTTATTCTCTGGACCCCCATTATGAGGACGTGGCCAAGCTCCGCGAAACCATTCGCCGCGCACAGAGTTCCCAAATTGCCGCCGGCACGCGCGACTCCGTGCGCGGTTTAATGCAGAAAGGCAATGACGCGCTTCGCGCCGGACAGAATGGTCAGGCCGTTTCGTTCTGGAAACAGGCGCTGCAGATCGACCCGAGGTACGCTCCGGCGAAAAAGAAAATCACTGAAGTGAATAATGCCTTGGCGAAGCGCGAATTTGAGGCCGGGTACATCCACTACCACCACGGGGAAATGGAAGACGCCCTGGATTCGTGGTCAAATGCCATTGCGCTTGATCCCACATACAAACAGCGGGGCTTGCTGCTTTTGATGTCGAAGATTGAGCTGCACCTGCGAGACGAGCAAGTGGGCCGATTGGCCACCCAAGGATACGATCAGTTCCAAGCCGGAGAGTTCGAGCAGGCCGCCCAATCGTATTCTGAGCTGCTCAAGTTACAACCCAGACACGAG
>JBBSDO010000179.1:0-6129 GCA_038241515.1 Elusimicrobiota bacterium
AGCGCCTGTTTTTCTGAGTACCAACTCTGGCGCTCTTTATCGAATGTGGATTGAAGGTCGAGGAGACCGGCCTGAGACGTCGCGAGATCCCGTTCGGTGTGTCCGGCTTTTTCTTCGAGAGCGTGGCGAATCGTCGCGCTTTCTTGGACTTGCGCTTCCAGCGATTGAATCTTGTCCTCGAAGATTTGTTTCGTTTGGGCCCAAATCGCTTCTCCATCCGCGTGGGCGAGTTTCAGGGAATCGCGTTCAGATTCGGTGATCTTCAAAGACTCTTGGAGGCCCTCGATCGTCGTCTTTTGATGCTGCGCCTCCGTTTCCCACACTTTTCCTCGAGCCTCCCACTCGCTCGTGCGCTGGGCCATTTCTTGGTTCCAGAGCAGTTTATCGCGTTGCCAGGAGTCGTCGAGCTCGTTTAAAGCGCGTAAGGCATTTTGGTTGGTGGTCCCGATCTGTGTTTGGAAATTCTGCTGGATGTCTTGAAGCTTTTTCTCGTACTCTTGGCGCTGGGATTCCCACTGGATGTCTTGTTCCGTCCAAGCTTTCTGATTGTTCTGAAAGAGGGTTTGAAATTCTTTTTTCTCGGCGAGAAGAGAGGTGCGCCAGACGCCTAAGGATTGTTCTAACTCGCGTTGAATATTTTCAAGATCCGAGCGAAGGTGCTCGACGGAGTCGGAAAGATGTCGAAGTTCGGGAGGGGCTTCGGTCTGCATCGCCAAGATTCTACCAAAGAATTTGATTTGTCGACGACAAAATCCGAGGATAGCAGAAAGAAGTCACGCAGCAAAAGCCAGTTTGCGTGGGCCGGGTTTGAAAACCGTCAAATGGTTGATCTGCGGAATGCGTTCTCCCCACAGATGGAGGTTGAACAGCAGGGCCGTAAGGCCCAAAAGGAGAGAGGAAATAACCGCGCTCGAAGATGACGACGCCGAACGCTTGCTAGTAGAAAGACCAGGCCCGCGATGAGCACGAGTGTCATTATTCAAAGCGGGACTTACATTAATTGAATAATCTCCTGAGGACTCGATAGAGGCCCATCCCCCAGGACTGAGGCCGATTCGCTCCCTGATCTCATCCGGGATCAGTATGCGGCCTTCCGAATCGATCTTACCTTTAAAGGCGTTTCCATAAAGATTGCGGAAGTAAATGGCGGACGATGCTGTATCTGGCTCGTTTAGAGCAGCCAATTGAGACCATACGAAGGACGAATAGATCCGAACGGAGTCCTTGTCGACCAAAAAAATCAACGCTTTGTGCCCCAGGGCGGACCCGCTATTGTCACGGTCAATATCTTCCTGTGGAACAGCGTCGTACAGGCGCTTTAAATGAATCCGTCCTTTGGGATCGACTTCGGTAATGAAACGTCCCTGGGCTCGAAATTTAGGTAGGGCGATGTCTGATCCCAACAACATTGGAGGAACCAGTTTTCTGATATCGAATCGGTCCAATGGATGAATTTCAATATAATCGCCCACACCGACAATCACAATCTGTTCCGAGCCTCCGAAAGCCCGTGATTTCAATTGCTCAGGTATGGTGAATTTGCCATTCGTACTTAATTGAATTTCTACAGGCGGGTTCAATAACGGTGAACGAGATCCCGAAATCGCCTCCCAATAGTGTTGAGGAAACAGTTTAATATAGCCCCCACCCTCATGTTCCACTAGAAATATCTTTGATGTCTTGAGAGGATGGAGTAGCGATGCCGCCAATTGCACTCGGTCCGCTCGCGAGATTTGGTATCCCAAGAAGCTGGGATTGTGAGATTTCAAAAATCGATTAACCACCGACTGCGTTCGCTTTAACGCTGTAATTTTCCTTTGGGCCGTCCGACGTTTTTCGTTCGACGTATTCTCGTTTCCGTAGTGCTCGATCTCTATTTTGATGACGCCAACTAATTTCACGAACCACACGGGGTCAAATGGGACCGAACGATGCTTTAGCCAGCTAGAAACTGCGATTCCGAATTTTCGCTCACTCGATCGGCTTTTCAAAATCCAACGGCAAAGATCTTTAAGTTCTTTGAGGCCCGGTCCATCAGGTCCTAAGGTGATTAAGGCCATGGCGCTATTAAAAAGCAGAGATATCTGATCCACTAGGTAGCCTCGAGATAAAGCGTGCTCACCGGTTGTCGGTCTAACGATGACAAGCTCTACGAGAGCAAAAGACGCAAAAAAGAGGCTTCCAACGAACTGAGGCTGAATCCAATTTTGCACTTTCTCTTTATGGAGCCGCAACACCCACGAAACCGACCTACTCCAGACAAAAACGACGTCTGCAAATGGCTGATTATTACGCACGGAAGTTAAAGCGGGCGAAATGGCCTGCAGACATAAGTTATCCGCATTCTGTCCGGTTTGCGCGTAGACACGCCATGGAAGGGACGTCCCCAGTGCCGGATCACCAACGAGGCATGGAATAAGTGCGAAAGAAACCAGTGAGAAAAGAATTCTTGCCATAGATTTAATTAGTCTAGAAATTTTAGTTCGAATCTGAAATGGTCGGAAAGACTCAAAACCGCGGGCCAAAGGACTAGCCGGCAGCGTAGGTCCTATCTGACGAGCTAGGCCCGGAAATCACCGCGGGCGATCGGCATGCGGCGGCCCATACCAAAGGCTTTGGGTGTGATGCGCAGACCGGGGGCGGCTTGGCGGCGCTTGTATTCGGTGCGGTCGATCGTTGACAACACCTTTTCGACAACCGCTTTGGGATACCCTAAAGCGACAATCTCATCGACGTCTTTTTTCTCTTCGATGTAGGCCTCGATGATGGGATCCAGCGTCTCGTAAGGCGGCAAGCTGTCTTGGTCCGTTTGATTCGGCCGGAGTTCGGCGGAGGGCGGTTTTGTGAACGTATCTTCAGGAATGACGGGCCGCTGCCGGTTTAGGAGTCGACCGAGTCGGTAAACCTGCACTTTCGGTAAGTCAGAGATCACCGCGAGGCCGCCGTCCATGTCGCCATATAAAGTGCAGTAACCCATGGAGAGCTCTGACTTGTTGCCTGTCGTTAGCAGAAGTGCGCCGAATTTATTGGAATAGGCCATCAGCAGCGTCCCGCGGATTCGGGCTTGCAAATTTTCTTCGGTCACATCGGGCGAGGTAGCGCGGAACGTTTTTGCGAGCGTGCGCTTATAGTCGGTGAAAACCTTAGAAATGGGAAGCGTGATCAGCTTGATCCCTAATTGTTTGGCCAAGAGTTCGGCATCCGTGACGCTGCCTCTGGATGAATATGGCGAAGGCATCGCGACCCCCGTGACGTTTTCCCGCCCCAAAGCCTCTACGGCAAGTGCGGCCGTGACTGCGGAGTCTATTCCGCCGCTTAATCCGAGGACCACCCGTTTAAATCCACATTTGTGGGTGTAGTCGCGGAGTCCGGTCACGAGGGCCTCCCGGACTTCTTCCAGATCATTCATCCCCCGCCACTCGAGGGCACCCCGGGCGTCGACATCGACAAGTAGCAGATCTTCATCGAAGCTCTTTGCTTGTGCGAGGATACGGCCATCCGCATCCACCGCCAGACTATTTCCGTCGAAGACTAATTCATCATTCCCCCCTACCTGATTAACGAAGAAAAACGGCCGATGGTGCTGGCGTACGTGGCTGCGGATGATATCCAGACGGAGGTGCGTTTTACCGCGGTGATAAGGGGAACTGGAAACGTTGATGAAATAGTCCACGCCGCTGCGCCCGAGCGTCTTAACGGGATCGACAGCGTAGGGGCGTCGGGGCCAAAACCGCGCGTCGTTCCACATGTCTTCACAGATCGTCAAGCCCAGCGTTGCCCGGCGAAAAGGAATGGGCCGATTGTCTCTGGCGGCGGCAAAATGGCGTGACTCATCAAATACATCGTAAGTGGGCAGCAAGCTTTTGAAGCGAACATGAGCCAATTTTCCGTCCGCGAGCAGCCCGGCGGCGTTACAGAGCCTGTTACCATGCTTTGCGGGATTATGTTCTACGTAGCCAACCACGACGGCGACACCTTTCAATTGTCCTGCCAGCTCTTGGACGGCGATACGGTTGCGCTCGACAAAACGAGGGTGTTCGACGAGATCGCGCGGGGGGTAGCCTGTGACGCAGAGCTCCGGAAAGATCACCAGTTGGGCTCCCCGCGAGTGGGCGCGGGCCGTGAACTGACGGATTTTTCGGCAGTTGCCGGAAATGTCGCCAACGGTCGGGTTAATTTGGGCTAGGGCGAATTTCATAACGGCGGTGCTCCTGTGCTCCGGTGCGCCGGTGCATAAGTTACTTCCGTAAAGGTACTGAGACATTGAAATTATACAAACCAGATAAGTGGCCAACCGGAGCACGGGAGCACGGGAGCCCTGGAGCACTGCCGTTGAGAGAAAAGCATTGCAAAACCGCGGTGTTTCGTCTAAATAATAGCGTGCGTTATTGGATCTACTGGAACGAGCTGGTCCAGGGGCCGTTCGAACTGGATGAGCTGATTTCGTTGCATGCATTTAATGAGAGTCTCCCCGTCTGCATGGAGGATCGGGAGGACTGGTTGCCCGCAGGACGCGTAGCGGATTTGGCGCCCGCTGTTGAAAGGCTACGCAGTCAGCAGTTTCCGCCGCCTCCCCCCCCGCCTCCTCCCCCTGGGCCTCCCGCTAAAACGACGCTACAAGGCGAGTTTTTTGGGGAAAATGTGGGGCAACAGCACCTTTTTGAACCGCCGGACGGTCTCGATCTCAAAGGTCCGTTTGCTTACGCTCCCGCACAAGCGGATGGAGTCGGATCAGACGGGGATTGGTCAGCCACGGTCACCATGCCCATCCGGTTCGGAGGAGCCGCCACGATTTCCGTCCCACGCCCTAAGCCGGTCGACGCGCCCGTGAAGCCTTACGAAAAATCGCCTCCCATCATTCCACGATCAGAGGCACCCCCGCGAGCGGTTCTGCGACCGAATATACCGCGGATCGACTTTATCCCCTTTCCTCCACCCCTCGAATCTCCGGTTGCGGCGATTCATCTCGATCAAACCGTCCCAGCGATTGAAGACATATCCCTCCCGGAAAATTCTGAGATGGCGGTGGAAGTGGAAGAACCTTCGGTCGCGACCTATCGGTCGCCTTCGTTTGATGTCGAACCCCAAACCGCGCCTATCAAAACGCTTCTTTGGATTGCCGCGGTCTTCACGCTTGTCATCGGAGTTCTCAGCATTATCGGATTCCGGCTCATGGACCGTTACAGTTCGCATTCGGCGATTGCGGTGGTGAGCCATAAGGTCGCGCCGCCCGTGGCCGCCCCAAAGATACCCGAGCCCATAACGGCCTTGCCGCCGCCATTGGAATCGAAACCAAACCCACCGCTCATGCCCATTCCAAAGAGCCCCCGCATTGTTCACGCCTTCGTTAAAACTTCTCGAGCACCGGCGTCAAAGCGAACTCACCGGCGCGAGCCTGTAGCGCCGCCTGCGCCCATTGAACGGGTCGTACCGCTTCAAAGCGTGGAAAAAGTCCAAGCGCCTCCTTCGGCGGAACCCTCCTTGCCAGGAGTCGGCAGGACCCCTCCCGAAGCGGTGACAGCCGAGCCTATCGATCGCTGGCTGGGACGGCAAAACGAAGCGATCACCTACGTCACGGCCTACCGCATCTGCGATGGTCGAGTCTCGGTGGGAGGGCAAGCCAAGGTCATGCTGGATCAGATGCATGATCGAGAACTGCTGCACGCCGCTGAGACGGGCGAAAGGCTTTATTTGCCGGACAAAATTTCTTGGACCGCTTTGCGGGAGCAAGGGCCCCTGTACCGGGTCTATCTGAATTTCTCGGGTTTGCAGGGCAACGGCGAGCGAACCCAGGCTCAGGCGTACCAATTCGAAATCCCGCTCGACACACAAAAGGTGACGAGCGAGGATGCGGCTGCAAACCGCGATTTCCTTAAAAGTACCGCCGCTTTGATTCACGAAAAGAATGCGATGGCTGACGACATCCAAGAAATTCTAAACGGAGTGGACCAACTCAATAAGCAAAAGATGCACGCAATGATCGTGAAGAAAAGCCGGCACAACAAGAATGAGCAGCGCGCCATCCAGGCGGCACTCGGGGCAGCGCAGACAAAGCTCCGCCGAGCCGTCATCTATTTCCGGACGCGCTATCCCGAGCAGAAATTAGTCAACGTGGCGAAAGCGTATGAC
>JBBSDO010000180.1:0-6124 GCA_038241515.1 Elusimicrobiota bacterium
AATCGCGAGAGATTTGAGCTCGCTTCCGAAGGCGCGAGTATGTAGTAGACCGCCAAACAAAAATCTGTATGCGGCAAAGAGATTTCCTTCACCGTCGCGCCCAGTCCCTGAAGCACTTTCACGGCGTCGCGCACGGATTTCTCAATCTCCGCGTCCATCCCGCTGATGAAATACTCCTTGGGTAGTCCGATGCGCAGACTTTTGAGATTGCGGCCTAATTGATCCACGTAATTGGGGACAGGCTGATTAACGCACGTAGAATCTCGACCGTCAGCCCCGGCAACCGCTCCTAATATTAAGGCGCAGTCGCGGGCATTTGTGGCAAAGGGTCCAATCTGATCGAGTGAAGATGCGAAAGCGACCAAACCAAAACGGGAGACGCGGCCATAGGTCGGTTTGAATCCAAGAACTCCGCACAAGGCGGCTGGCTGTCGGATGGAGCCGCCCGTATCGCTGCCGAGCGACACCGGGGCCATGCGGGCAGCCACGGCGGCGGCGCTCCCGCCGGACGAGCCGCCAGGGATCCGTTCCACATCCCAAGGATTTCGGGTCGTATGAAAGGCCGAGTTTTCAGTCGAAGAGCCCATGGCAAATTCATCCAAGTTTGTATGGCCAAGGAAAACCGTTCCGGCCGCCCGCAAACGCGCGACGACAGTCGCGTCATAAGTAGCGGTAAAGCCTTCGAGAATCTTGGACGAGCAGGTGCAATGCTCTGCGCGAATGAGCATATTGTCTTTGACCGCGATGGGCACCCCGGCCAACTCCCCCAGTTTCTCTCCTTTAGCGACCCGAGCATCGATGGCTTTAGCCTGTTCGAGGGCCCGGTCGGTAAACACTTCATTAAAGGCATGGAGTTGGGGTTCCAGTGTTCGAATGCGATCCAGGTAGGCAGTCGTCACCGCCTCGGCCTTCATTTCTTTTGAGCGGACTTTCTCCGCAATCTCAAAAGCCGATAAATTTAAAAAAGTCATGGTTCGCCTGCGCTTACCATGATCCTGAGCGGACGATAGTGAGTCGAAGGGCTATTCAATTATTTTTTTCACCTTGAAAAAGGGTCCCTCTTTTTCTGGCGCGTTCGCCAAAATTTCTTCAGGGCTGCCCAATGTCCCCGCCTCCATCCGATCTTCCCGCCAGATATTCACCAGCGGAAGCGGGTGACTCGTCGGCGCCACGTGGGTCGTATCGAGCTGATTCAGTTTCTCGATATAACTCAAAATGGAATCAAGCTGGGCGCTAAAACGATCTTTCTCTTCTTCCGAGAGGGACAACCGTGCCAGCCGAGCCACGTGCTCGACATCTTTCTTCGTGATTGTCATATAAATTCTATTTTAGCTTTAAGGGCGTGAACGTTGCTAGAAACGGGCTAGACCCGCTTCTTCCTGTCAGAGTAGGAAACACCGACGGCTGCGACAGCTATTCCCAAAATACCGTCACGGGGTAAGTTTTGATCTCTGGATCGCGCGTTACAAGAGTCAGGGTCTCGGCCTGAGCTTGAGCAATGAGGAGTCTGTCGAAGGGGTCGCGATGCAAGGGAGGGAGGGACAGAGTTTGGAAGATATGGTGCGAATGGATCGTCAGAACCTCGAAACCATTTTGGGCGATCTGCCGCATGAGAAACGGTTCTACGGGCTCGGGCAATTGCAGTCGGCCTAATCGATACTTGAGGACAATCTCCCACAGACTGGCGACGCTTACAAAAATTCCGTCGCGAAAGCTTTCCAGGCGCTTACGAACGATTTGGGGAAGGCGGATATCATCGCTAATCCACCACAAGAACACATGCGTGTCCAGCAGATACTTCACGCGTTAAAGTCGCGCAAAACTTCTTCCGGTAATGGCGAGTCGAAATCGTCCGATACCACGAGCGCGCCCTTTGCGCTGCCGGGGGACCTCAAGGGCTTTTCGGGTCCCAGGCCGACAAGCTTTGCCACCGGCTTGCCGGCTTTGGCAATGATTATTTCCTCACCGGCTTCTACTTTCTTCAACAGACTCGAAAAGTGAGTCTTGGCAAAGTGGATGTTTATTTGCATAGACTAAGTCTATATTGACAAATGGACTAAGTCAATATTTTAGAAGCCCGTGAAGTCTTCTGAGGCAGGGGCTTGAACTTAGCCCAGGCGAACGCCGATTTCGTCGAGATGAGTCAATACATCCTGCGGATCGTAATAAACGCGGTAGGCCCCGGCTTCGAAAAGCTCGTCTTTGCCGTATCCGCCTGACAGAACGCCGATGCCCAACATGCCGGCTCGCCTGGCGGCAAGAAGATCCCAGACGCTGTCTCCCACCACAACGCACCTAGTAACATTGGCGCCCAGCTTCCCAGCGGCGGCGAGAAATAAATCGGGATCAGGTTTGCCATTTTGGACAAGATCCCGTGTGACTACGGGAATCTCGGGGCCTACACCGAGGAGATCCAGCGAATGACGCGCTCGGGCCTGGTTACTCGAGGTCGCTATTGTCCAGGGAATACCTAGCTTCGTGAGTCCGGCTAAAAGCTCCTTTGCTCCCGGAAGCGGGCGCACTTGGTCTTGGTGCTTTAGAAAAGATTCGGAGTGAAGCTTCTTGAGCTTTGCGCTAAGTTCCGGCGTAACAGCTCGCCCGGTCTCGCGCTGAAGGGCAGGGGCGATCAAATCGTCGCTCATTCCTGCCCGCCTGTGGATGTGCCAAGCGGGTAGCGCCATGCCGACTTGTTCCAGGGCATCGCGCCAGGCCAAGACGTGCTGGTAAACGCTGTCCACGAGTGTTCCGTCCAAGTCAAAAAGAAATACGGGACCGCTTGGGGATGCTTTATTGATTTCAAGATTGGGCATGTGTCATTTCCTTGTGCGTCTGATCGGTCTGGTACGTCATTCATACAAAATTTGAATGGGATGTAAATAAAGAGGGGCAAAGTCTCATGTTTGTGTTCTGGAAGAACGAGATAACGAGATCAGAAAGAAGTCGACGTCTTCCCGATCTCCTTCAATGTCTCTCTGGTTTTTTAGTTTGCTTAGGGAACAAAGGCCCGCTCTTGGTGTCCAAGGGCCACGAAGGCGAAGGGGGACTCGAACGCAAGAAATCGGCGGTCCACCAACCGTCCATGGAGAGGTGAGAAATGATCAACACACTCGACGTCTTAGGGAGCAATCGTCATCGTGAAGTTTTTGGACTAGGCTTTGCGGGTGCTCTACACGCACTGCTCTTATTGTGGAACCCCATTCTTTTTCGCAGTACTTGGCGAGCCGTTCTTGATCCTAGCGTCAGACCCGGTATCGAAATTTTTGTGGGAGACCCTTCCATATCTCCGGCACAAACTGGTGGAGGTCCCGGGCCGGAACAAAAAATGCGAAAACCCTTGCTGCCTTCTGTCGCACCCCTACCTCAAACCACGCGAAGCTTTCGAATGCCGGCGACCATGCTCCCGGTTCCCCATCCCGCTCAGCGAATTCTTCCGGAACAAGGGCTGGCTTTAGATCGTTCGGTCCGCCAAATTCAAACAGAGGACCTGCGATCCACGGTGGACCAGCAGCGGGGCGCCCCGCTCGTGTCCCGGCATTTCTCGGGCAATTCCCTTCCTGCACTGCCTTTCCCGGTAGACCCCGCGAAATCTATAGAGGGCTCGCTTATTCCCATAACGATCGATAATCGAGCCCCGGGCCGCGCCATCGGCCAGAAAGCCGCTCGCTGGGCTGAGCGAGGTACTCGCTATTTGGGGTCCCCCGGCTTGCTCGTACGGACCGAATCGGTTTCGACCCTTTTAGAAGAAGGGCCGAGAGGCCAGGCCGCTCCTCAACAGGCGGCAGGACGGAGCGGCGTAACTGCTGTTTCTGGCACTCTCGTCGATCGAAGTTTCGGAAGGGGATGGGGGGGTGAGAATGTGGGAGGCCGCCGAAGCGGGAAAGGGGCCATTCCCGGGCCAGTCGAAGCGCCTCCTCAAGAAATACCCGAGCGAACGCCCCGCACGACCCCTAACCTCCCTGCACTCGAGGGACCTCTTGCCAACCGAGCGGTTCTGCACCGAGTCATACCCTCATACCCCCCTTGGGCGGAAGAACAAGGCGTCATGGGTTCCGTACGTCTCTATTTCAGCGTGACCCAAGACGGACACGTGCGTTCAAATATCCGCGTCACTCAGGCGAGCGTCTATCCCGATTTAGACCGGCTATCGATCGATGCGCTCCGAAAATGGCTGTTTGCGCCGAATTTCGCATCGGACGAAGAAGGGCAATGGGGAATTATCACCTTCGCTTTCTCTCTCGCGCGCGGCTAAGGTTCCCGTTTCTCGAGAAGTTCAGGGACCGGAAAGCTTCGGTTCGGGTGCTACGGCTGCTCCTGAACATTCGCTACTGGGTCGGCAGTCGTCTTTGGAAGAAGAAAAACCAGGAAGAAAGTAGTCGCCGCAAGAACGCAATTGATGAGGAGCGAATGGCTGAACGCTTCGGCATATCGCCAGGGCAGTGGCCGATCACCGACGAATGCCGAGAAAGCACTTCCAATTCCAGCAACACCGATAGCGTAGGCGACCTGCTGCACCGTCGCAAGGACCCCTGCTGCGGAACCGGCTTCCTCATTTCCGATACCGGACAAAATCAGGTTTACTAGGGGCGGCTGGGCTAAGCCTTGGCCGAAACCGTAACAGGCTAAAGAGAGGCCAATGTGCCAAGGCAACGTGTAGATCCCGTGTCGAGCCACATAAAAGATCAGCAGTCGCATCCCAATTAACATCAGAATCGTACCGACTTGAACGATCATCCGACCGAGCCTAGGTCCTATCCTCGCTGAGGCCAACGAAGCGATTAGAAAAGCTCCCGCATAGGGACAGAAGAGAAGGCCCGTTTCAAGCGGAGGCATGCGGAGAGACAGCTGCATGAAAATGGTAGTCACAAGCAGTATCGCCGCAAGCCCTCCAAAGAAGGCGAAGGCGACGCAAAGCCCTGCCGAAAAGTTCTTGTGCCGGAAGAGTTCGAGCGGAACCAGCGGAGAGTCTTGTCGCCGGCTTTTCATACGCTCGAACAGGAAGAAGAGGACTAAAAAGACAGCAGAGGCACCCAGCATGAGAATGCTCCAGCGCGGCCAATGCGCTTCTCTCCCGATGGCGAGTGGATAAACTAAGAAAAAGAGGGCTGCAGATACCAGCCCGACGCCCGGCAGATCCAGGCGCTGGCAGTTCTCCGCTCTTGATTCGGTGACCCAAAGGCGCGCCAGAAGCAATGCCGCGACAGCGACCGGAAGGTTGACTAAGAAAATCGGGCGCCAGGTGAGTCCCCATAGATTGAGGCGCTCCAGCACGCCGGAAAAGATATTCCCAGCGAGGCTGCCCAGTCCTAAAGTAACTCCGAAAATCCCAAAGGCGAGAGCGCGCTCTTCTTCTGAAAAGGCTACTTGAATGTATGAAAGAGCCTGCGGGAACATGAGCGCCGCGGAGAATCCCTGAAGGATTCGGGAGGTGATCAAAAAATGAGGGGATCTCGCACTCCCACAAAGAGCTGAGGAGATAGCAAAGCACGTCATTCCGATCGTAAATAAGCGGCGCCGCCCATAAATATCGCCCAAGCGCCCGCCCGTAATGAGGGCGACCGCGTAGGCCAGTCCGTATCCCGCGACGATGAGTTGGATTTGAGCAAAGGACGCGCCTATTCCTGCTTGGATTGCAGGCACGGAGACATTCACAATGTTGAAATCGAGGGACCCTAAGAAGGGAGCCGAGAGCATCACGAGGAGACCTAACCATTTAAGTCGGGTGGAAGAGTTTGGCATGGGGTATTCTACATTGCGAAATTGGATTGAAAGGCGGGCCGCCGCTCGGGTCATCCCGGTACTCCGGTCTGCCGGCGTAATCGGATTTAGTAACGCCCCGATTTGCCAAGTCTACCGGGATAAGTGTTCAATAGCGTGACGCTTAAAAAGGGGGACGCCATATGGATGATTCAAACGACAGCAAAATCGATTTAGGCGGGGATGGTTCGTCGTCGAGCCATGTGCCCATGGGACTCGTGGCCGTAGCGATTATCGCTTTATTTGTGATTTTGACGGCCCTCATCCTTCATGGCAAGTCCAAGCAAAAAGAGCGCGACGCCACCCAGGCGGTCTTACGCCATGAGCTCGAAGACGAGCAACGGGCGGTTCAAGATGAAAAGGAAAAAAT
>JBBSDO010000181.1:0-6089 GCA_038241515.1 Elusimicrobiota bacterium
GTAAAATCACCACGCGGATTCTCTTTTCAGAAGCGGCCTTGGTGGCCTGTTCCCAGTCTCGACAGACCTCGGGCAAAAAACCTTGGCCTGAAGCGCTGTCTTCCCGCAAGATTTCCGAGCCACGGTTTCCATAAAAACCAACGGCTGAAGCGCTGATGAGCACTTTCGGCGGCGATTTCATGTGCAGAAGCGACTGGACCAGAAGCTGGGTACCCCGGACACGGCTATCGCGAATTGACTCCTTTTTTGCGGCCGTCCATCGTGCTGCGATCGAGTCCCCCGCTAAATGCACGACGGCATCGACTTCTCCGAGCGCATCGGGATCCGGTCCCCGTTTGAGAGGTTCCCAGGAGATGCCTTCGTGGATCGTAGGACTTTTCGAACGCACCAAGCGCTTGATGGAATGTCCCTGCTGCGTTAGGATCGGGATGAGAGCCGACCCCACCATTCCATGGGCGCCGGAAACGAGAATGTTCATAAAGTGCTCCCCTTTGCGACGTCATCCTCCGCGGTCGCTAGCCATACCTCCAATGTGTTTGTGGAGTATGGCCATCCTCCCATGTACAAAGGGTCGGATGGCGGAGGATCCACCTGAAGTGTGGCGTAACTTCGCCCGCAGTGTAGCGGCATAGGAGAATATTCTACTTGTCCCCGCCTCTAAAAGTTGTGGACAAATTTCCAGTCGTGTACATTCTTGCCAGCAAACCCTATGGGACTCTCTACATCGGAGTGACCTCTTCGCTCATTCCACGTCTATGGCAGCACCGCGAAGGGGTGGTCGAGGGCTTCACCAAGACCTATGGAGTCGATCGTCTTGTCTGGTACGAAGCCCACCCGACGATGGAATCGGCGATTTATCGTGAGAAACGCCTTAAGACGTGGCTGCGCGCCTGGAAGATTCGATTGATCGAACGGCACAATTCCGAGTGGGAGGATCTAAGTGGAAGCCTTTAGTGGGGATCCTCCGCCATCCGACCCTTTGTGCATAGGAGGATGGCCATACTCCACGAACGCACTGGAGGTATGGCCAGTGGCCACGGAGGATGACGAGAAAAATAAAGGCACTTTACCAATACGTTTGCGGTTAGCGAAGGACGAGGTTGGCTTCGACGGCAACGACCGCGTCTTCCGTCAAAATGTGGCGCCCATGGGTTTCTCCCATTTGGGCATCGGAATTGTGGGCTGAAACTCTCCAATCGACTTGCTCTTCGGCCACTTCCGTAATCGGCACCTGGAGAAAATAGGTCCCGTCATTCATCGTTTCGAAGGTACGTCGCATATTCGGATTGAGGGAGGTGTCTAAAGTGAGGTCCATCGTCGCGGGGCACGGAGTCGTCCCGCAAAGAACCCGACCGCTCAAAATATAGTTGTAATCTCGAAGGTTCGATTTGAGGTGGAGCGAAAAAAAGTCTTGCGCTTCTGGGGTCTTGGCAATTCCGGGAGCGCTTTTCTTTAAAACTGTTTTGTGCCGCCGGGCGACCGGTGTAACCACGGCGAGTGCGGGTGTAGACGTAACGGAATCAGGAGTTGGGTTGGAAAGACGCACCGCATGGAATTGCAAGACAAAAAGCAGCATAGAAAGAAGAAGTCCGATCGCCCAATACTTGCGCTGGCTCTGTATGTTCATAAAAAAAGTATAGGAACGCTCTGTTACGGGACAGTAGCGCGGATGTAACATTTTGATTACAAATGAAGGGCTGTTTTATTGGGCAGAAAGGGCATCTGCCATTTGCAGGGCGCTAATGCTTTCCATCAGGTGCTTTTCATAGATCGCTTCCGACGCCCCCTCAGCCACATGCGGGGTGAGCACCACAAAACTCCGCCCTTTTCGGCGCAACGCATCGGTCATCGAAGGGGTATGAAATCCCCCCACGACTAGGACTCGGGGACCGGGACTAGCGGGAAGTTTTTTTTGGGCTTCTCCAAGAAAGATCTCGCTGCGTTTCTGAACGAGCGCGTAAAACCGTTCTGCGGCTTGAATGGCGGGGTCGAGTTTCGGCGACGAGGGAATCGCTTCCTCCGCCTTGTTGTAGGCTTCGTACTCGTTCGGCGTGAGCTTCAACCGTACCAACGATTCCGTGCGATCGAGCTGCTGAGCAAGCAGATTGGATTTCGGAAGTTGAAGACCGTTCTGCATTCGACGAATCGACGTAATTTCCTCGAGCGCCTCTTCGCGGTGCGAGACGACCTCTTGGTAGGCCAAAACGTTCTCTCGGTACACTTTGGGATCTTCCATCCCAAGTATCTGGAAGGGAGTCTGAGGGGGATTTCTCCATTCACTTTCCGAAAGAAGAATCGCCGCCCATTCAGGGCCAGAGAGGTCTCCCGCTTTGACGAGCCGAGAAAGCAGTACAGCTCGAGTTTGATCCGGGAGTCGATGAAAGAGACTCACGTCCACCCCGGTGAACGCACCTTCCAGGAAGACCGTGCGGATCCCCCACCGGTGATAGCCTTCCAGAATTAGCGCGGCGATGCATGATTGCACCTCGGGGTGTTTATGAACGTCTTGAATCACAATGTATTCGGGCATCTTGTTTCCGGAGGGAAGGGATACATCCGTCACGTGGGCGAGGGTGCTCGATATCACGAGAAAACGTTGTACGGCTTCGAGCGTGGAATTCGTTGGCCGTCCCGGGCTCGACCCGGCCAGAGCAAGAGACGAAAGTGAGAACCCCATAAAGCCAGCAACTAAAAGAGAAAGCGGTCGCATAAGAGACTGAACGTATCTTAAAGTAGCGTTTTGGCCCAGAATGGGCAATACGCCCTAGGACTCAAAATATTAGTCCGAAAGGCCCAGGAGGTTCCTGTGACCGAAAGAGGCATGAAGATTTTGGGGTGTGCCGGTTTAGGGGAGGCTACGACGAGCGTCTTGAAGGCGAGCCTGAGCTTCCCGCTCCTGGAATCGGTCATGGCGCGAAAGCGCCTCGGAGAATTGATCGGATACGGTGGCGAGCAGCAAAAGCGTGTTGGGCGAAAAGACCTCTTTCTGAGAATCTCCCATAAACAGAAATAAACCTTGCAGTGTCCGCTCTGAGGACTCTCTGTCAACCAGAGGTACGAGAGCCACCGCAGCATCGTTCGGCCACCCTAGTTTGAGATCCGAGACCGCGGCGCGCCGCTCCTGGCTTTGCACGACAAGCGCGCCGGGCGATGCCTGGGCCACATGTACGAGCAAATGGTTCGTCGGTATGGCCAACACCTCTGGCGCGTGCGGAAGGGTCACGAGCGCCGCGAATTCTTCCCAAAAGGGATTGCGGCGGTAAAGGGCGAGACCCCCTAAATGTTCAATCGAGTTCTTCAAGAACTCGAGCGCATCTGGGAGTAAGGCCTCGAAAGGCCGGGGACCGCCCAATATCCGCGAAACTCCATAAATGATCGAGAGGTCTCCACTCGTCTGCTGAAGTCGGCTGAGCGCGTTTTCGAGCATTCCCAGTAAAACGAATTGACCTTCCGTAGGCGTACTCGCGAGCCACTGGCGCAAAGTCGTTCCCGTGATGGCCAGAAGTTCGCCGTCCTGGCTCGCCGACGCCATGGCCGCACGCGGGCTTTCCTCAAAAAAGGACGACTCACCAAAAAGGGATCCCGGGCCCAGAGCGCTTAAAATCTTCGGTGGGAACCTGCGATCCCGGGCGACTCGTTGAATGAGTACTTCTCCGCTCAAAATTCCAAAACAGTAAGGAGACGGCTCGCCTTGGCAGAAGATGGTCTCGCCGGCCCGCATCGGACGAATTTTGGAAAATTGAGCGATCTGTTTTAGGGCCGATTCCGGAAGCTTGGAAAACAGCTCGAGCGAGTGGAGCGCTTTTTCCGTTTTCATAACCTTTCCCTACGCGGCGCGTACCTGACTCGGCGACTGGCGAACCATCTCCGGCCGATTCGCTTTGGCCAGAGCCTGTTCCAGCGTAATCAAGCCTTGTTTTGCCATATCGCCCAACGTCCGGTCGAGACTAATCATGCCGACACGGGCGCCGGTATCAATGGCGCCGTATATTTGGTGCGTCTTGGCCTCGCGGATCAAGTTCGAGATCGCAGGGGTGACAATCATGATCTCTCGGGCCGCAATCCGACCTTTGCCGCTCGCGCGTGGAAGCAGGGTCTGGCAGATGACGGCGCGCAGAGAATTCGAAAGCTGGGTGCGGACCTGTTGCTGTTGATAGGCCGGAAACACATCGATAATTCGGTCGACCGTCTGCGCGGCATCGGTCGTGTGCAGGGTGCCAAACACCAGGTGTCCGGTTTCCGCCACCGTGATGGCGGCCGCAATCGTCTCCAGATCCCTCATTTCGCCAATGAGAACCACATCCGGATCCTGCCGCAAAGCGCTCTTTAGCGCTGCGGTGTATCCATGGGTCTGCTGGCCAATTTCGCGCTGCCGGATGACGCAATTCTTTTCTTGATACACAAATTCGATGGGATCTTCGATGGTGAGGATGTGTTCATGGCGCTTGAAATTAATCAAATTGATGAGACAGGCCAATGTGGTGGATTTGCCGGAACCGGTCGGCCCGGTGACGAGCACGAGACCGCGGGGCAAATCGGCCAGCTGTGTGATGACCGGAGCGAGCTGCAGTTCTTCTGCGGTCGGTATTTTGGTCGAGATTACCCGCATCACGGCCTCCACTCCGTTTTTCTGAAGAAGAATATTCGCCCTAAATCGAGAGACGTTATCGACCGCCACCGAAAAATCGAGCTCCCACTCCTGTTCAAAGCGCGCGCGCTGCTGGTCTGACAAAAGGGAAAAGATGATGCGTTTAGATTCGTCAGCGTCGAGAACGGGGAACTCCGTCATGGGTTGCAGCGCTCCATCCACGCGGATGATCGGGGAATGTCCGATCACAATATGGAGGTCAGATCCCCCTTTTTGCACTACGGCTTTCAAGGCGTCTATCATTTCCATCGATGTCTCCCTACGTATTACGCGGCTCGGCTGGGTAAATCGGTGGACCGACGTCTGGGCGTCGCATGGAGGTTCGCCTCTTGACTCCCCGGTGTGCGGTAAATCGCGTCCGCGGGATCGACCAGACCCCGTTTTACAAGGTCGGCCATAGAACGGTCGAGCGTCATCATGCCCTGCAGTGCACCCATTTCAATGGAGGAATAAATTTCATGAATTTTGCCTTGCCGGATCAGGTTGGCAATCGCCGGAGTGATCATCATGATCTCGCGAGCCGCCACGCGCCCTTTGCCTTCAGAGCGCGGTACGAGCGTTTGTGCGATCACCGCTTGAAGAACTCCGGCCAACTGCGTGCGCACCTGCTGCTGCTGAGGCCCCGGGAAGACGTCGACGATTCTGTCGATGGATTGAGGAGCGTCAATCGTATGCACCGTTCCAAACACGAGGTGCCCCGTTTCTGCGACAGTCAGCGCGGCGGCAATCGTCTCGTAATCCCGCAATTCGCCAATAAGAACCACGTCAGGGTCTTGGCGCAGCACGTACTTTAACGCGGAAGTGAAATCGGGAGCGTGGATTCCTATTTCACGCTGGCTCACTATAGAGTTAAGGTTTTTATACAGGAACTCGATCGGGTCCTCAATCGTGATAATGTTGCAGCGCCTTTTTTCGTTGATGAGATTGATGAGACAGGCGAGCGTCGTCGTTTTCCCGGATCCCGTCGGTCCCGTCACGAGGACGAGCCCTCGATTCAGATCGGTCAGACTGACGATAGTGGGAGGGAGGAGAAGCTCGTCGACCGTCGGTACGCGGCTAGGGATGATGCGCAGCGCCGCTTCCATGCCATGGCGCTGGAAAAAGATGTTCGCGCGGAAGCGAGATTCGTCCACAGCCAGCGAAAAGTCCAAACTCCAATTTTGTTCGAAGCGAGCGCGCTGTTGATCATTAAGCATTTGATAGATCAGGATGCCGCATTGGTCTGGAGGAAGTGTGGGAAAACCCGGCACCGGCATGAGCTGCCCATTCAAACGCATCATCGGAGGCGATCCCGAGATGAGATGCAAATCAGACGCTCCGTGCGCGACCGCTTGTTTAAGGATATCTACTGTCTGGAATCCCATACGCTAGGAGGTATGTACCAGACAATGAAGCGGATTTAAAGGGGAAAGTGGCGGTTATTTAAAGAAGACGTCGGCCA
>JBBSDO010000182.1:0-6071 GCA_038241515.1 Elusimicrobiota bacterium
AGGTGGATGTCCACATCGTCACGGCCTCCCGCTCTCACCTGAATAATGTTTTTAAGGCGATCAATGTGGCCGGATTTACCGTGACGGAACCTATATACGGCCTTTTGGCGGCTGGCGAAGTGGTCGTCACGCAAGAGGAACGCGAACTCGGATGTCTGCTCATCGATATCGGAGGACAGACGACGGATCTCGCCGTCTATTTCGACGGCAGCGCGCATTTCACGGAAAAGCTGCCGATTGGCGCCGATGCGATTACGCGTGATCTCGCCTACGGTCTGCGAACCTCGCTTTCCCAAGCGCAACAGATCAAAGAAAATTATGGCGTTGCGATGACGAACCTCTTGGAACAAAACGAAAGCGAAGTAAATTTCACAGCGATGGATGGACGAACCTTCCGCAAGGTAAGTCGCCGCTTTCTCATCGATATTATCGAGCCCCGGGTTGAGGAGATTTTTACCTTGGTGGGTGAGAAGCTCCAAGACTCTGGGTATGCCGACCGTGTCGTTCCGGGCGGAGTGATTTTAACGGGAGGAGGCTCATTGCTGAAAGGGATTGAACAAGCGTCGGATCGCATTCTCCAGCTCTCCTCCCGAGTAGGCCTTCCGCAGGGAGTGATCGGCAAAAGCGATATTGTCGGACATCCTAGCTTCGCGACTGCCGTCGGACTTTTGGCTTTTCCTTTCAAAGGCGATGGTCAGTGGCGGGCTGTCGCTCGGCGCCGTTCAGGTCGAGCCGGGGGAACTGGATCGTGGACTCAAAAAGTGCGGACCTGGGTCGAGGAAACTTTCTAATGCGAATTAAATTGGCGGAAGACATTCGTGAGCAGCCCGCCGTAATCCGGGTCATTGGCGTCGGGGGGGGTGGCGGGAATGCCGTAAACCGCATGATCGAGGCCGGGCTACGTCATGTCGAGTTCAGCGCGGCAAATACGGACGCGCAAGCGCTGCGGCGGAGCAAAGCCCCCTTGATGATTCAGTTAGGAGAAAAGCTGACGCGCGGACTAGGAGCAGGTGGCAACCCCAACGTGGGGCGCCAAGCCGCAGAGGAGAGCGCGGAAAAAATAAAAGAAGTCTTGATGGGCTCTGATATGGTATTCGTCACAGCGGGTATGGGTGGCGGTACCGGCACGGGCGGGGCTCCCATGGTGGCTCGCGTGGCCAAAGAGGAATGTAAGGCACTGACGGTGGGTGTTGTGACCCGACCTTTTCAGTTTGAAGGTCGCGTAAAGCTTGTTCAGGCCGAAAATGGACTTAAAGAACTCAAGGCTTATTGCGACACGTTAATCGTGATTCCCAATGACCGATTGCTCTCGATCGTTGAGCCGACGACCCGGTTTGAAGATGCGTTCCGTATTGCCGACGACGTTCTCCGTCAAGCCGTCCAGGCGATTTCAAACGTAATCACTCATCCTGGGGAGATCAATATGGATTTCGCCAACGTGCGGACAGTTATGACGGGAGCCGGAGAGGCGCTCATGGGCATCGGAGAGGCCCGGGGACCGGATCGGGCACTGCGTGCAGCGCAGGCGGCCCTACGAAACCCGTTGCTCGAAGACGTGACGATTGACGGAGCCAAGGGAGTCATTACGAACATTGTGGGCAATCGGGACATTACCCTTCATGAGGTGGGGGAGGCGATGAACTACATTTACAGCGCCTGCCCCGAAGCGCACGTGTTTTATGGGCATGCCTTCGATGAGTCTCTTGAGGACCGCATCCAGATTACGGTGATCGCCACCGGTTTTCCCTCCGTACGTGTCGGTGCAATGAATAAGAAGGTGGCCGTTAAGTCTAGGACGGGCGCGGATCGCCGCATCAATCCTCGAACGGGGAATCCTGCTCCGGGTGAAACGCTCGTCGATGCTCCGGAACCTTCCGCCACGAAACGGAAGAATCTTGAGGACGAATTACAAAAGCCTGCCTTTCTTCGCTTTAAACCCGGACGCCTGCGCTCCTAAGCCAATCGCGTAATGACTTTGACGGATCTTTTGCGGGTGATGGTACAGAAAGGCGCCTCCGATCTGCATCTGAGGTCCGATAAACCCGCCGTTTTTCGTGTCGATGGTCACCTCTCGTTCCGAACCCCTGAACCCATCGCAGCCAATCAAATCCAAGACTGGATTAAAGGAATACTCAATGAACGTCAGGCACGCACCTTTGAAGAAAAATTAGAGTGCGATCTCGCATTGGCGGTCGAAGGTTTAGGCCGCTTTCGCGTTAACGTTTATCGCCAACGCGGTTCTATCAATGTCGCCTTACGCGTGGTTTCCGCTAAAATACCGACCTTTGAACAGCTGAAGCTTCCGGCGGTCATCCGCAAGATTGCTGACGAGCCACGGGGACTGATTTTGGTCACGGGGACTACCGGGAGTGGAAAGTCGACGACGTTAGCATCGATGATCGATTACATCAATTCCACCCGAAGCCGCCATATCGTAACGGTCGAAGATCCGATCGAGTATATTCATGAAGACAAGCAATCGATCGTTTCGCAGCGAGAGCTGCTCGAAGACACGCTCACCTATCCCGAAGCGCTCAAGCACGTTGTTCGCCAGGATCCGGACGTCGTTCTGCTCGGCGAAATGCGCGACTTGGAAACCATGGCAGCCGCCCTCACGGCGGCCCAGACCGGTCACCTCGTGGTTTCGACGATTCACACGATCGACGCCATGCAGACGGTCAATCGCATTATTGACGTATTTCCGCCGCACCAGCAGAATCAGATCCGTTTCCAATTAGCCGATACGCTCCGAGGCGTTATCTCTCAGCGGTTGTTGCCGCATTCCTCCGGATCCGGACGTGTCCCGGCCGTAGAGGTCATGGTCGTAACGCCGATCATTCGTAAATACATCCTTGAAAATACGCTAGGAGATATCACGACCGTGATGAAGCAGGGGGGATATTACGGAATGCAAACCTTCCACCAGTCACTCATCAACCTGATCAATTCGGGGGAGATCGCTTTGGAGACCGCGCTCGCCGCCTCATCTAACCCTGAAGAAATTATGATGGCCATTCGCGGTGTGCAAACCGGAGTGGAGAGCAGTACCAATTTTTATCCGCAGACTTGAAACGCGTCCTCTTCACGACGGAGCGGCGCGATGGGAACGCGCGTGCGCCGAAGGCTCTTGACCCATTGCTTCGAAAAAGGGGCGTGCCTGGCTTTGCGGCACGCGCTGAACAAGTGCATGGGCAGAAAGTCATCTGGATCCCCCGCCTCCATCGCGAAACGATCTACAAGGGCGTTGATGGATTTCTTACCAGCGCTGTCCAGCAGCCTTTAGCGATATTCACAGCCGACTGTGTTCCGGTCTTCCTGGAAGTACCTTCTTTTCAAGTTGTGGGTCTCTTGCACGCCGGTTGGCGCGGTGTTAGATCGGGCATACTGGCGGAGGCGGTTCGTTCGCTCAGGAGACGCATAAATTGTCGCGCTTTTGACATTAAGCTCCGGCTGGGTCCTTCCATTGGTCCCTGTTGTTTTGAGGTACAATGGGACGTTGCTCAGCACTTTCCGGCTACTCGTCGTCGGTCGAATGGTCGTTGGGTTGTAGATTTGGCCCAAGAGATTCGGAATCAAGCCCGTCGCCAAGGCCTTCGTCTTGAGGGCGTCAAAGAGAAAATCAGTTGTACTTTTCATGGCCGCAGGCATTTTTCGTTTCGAAGAGATGCTACGACAGATCGTCAAGTCTCGATCATCGCTCAGCTTCAGGCAGAATCGTGACCCGGAATCCCCGTTTAGCGATCAGTGGAAAGGTTAAGCCCGTCGATTTTAAGAGCCATTTTCGTCGACCTGCAGCTTGCAAAATTGAACGGCGCCTTAAAGGATCGGGCTGATGTCCCTCAAAAAACTTCGCACACGCATTGATCGTCTGGATTGGTCGCTCTTGAATCTTCTGAACGAACGCGGTCTCCTGGTTCAATCCATTGGCGCGATAAAAGAAAAGACTCGTCAATCTGTTTTCGCGCCCGGGCGCGAACGCGAAATATTCCTGCGTTTGAAACAAAATAACCCCGGTCCCCTATCGGCGGAGGCCGTCGAGAGCGTCTTCCGTGAAGTGGTTCACGTCTGCCGGAATCTGGAAAAGAAACTGCGCGTTGGCTATCTGGGGCCAGAAGCCACCTTCACCCACCAAGCGGCACTAAGGAGTTTCGGACGCAGCGCAGAACTTCATCCCATCCGCACAATTCCTGATGTGTTCTCTGAGGTCGAAAAAGCGCGGGCCGATTTTGGCGTAGTGCCGATCGAGAACTCCACTGAAGGGGTGGTGAACCACACGCTCGATATGTTTGTGGATTCGACGCTATCGATCTGTGCTGAGCTCGAATTGCC
Source organism: Elusimicrobiota bacterium (assembly GCA_038241515.1). Taxonomy (GTDB): domain Bacteria; phylum Elusimicrobiota; class Elusimicrobia; order 2-01-FULL-59-12; family 2-01-FULL-59-12; genus JBBSDO01. The sequence continues at coordinate 4,330 of JBBSDO010000182.1, forward strand.
GATCTCCCATTATTTGCTGGGCGATCCTGGCCGCTATCGCGGCGGAGCTGGAGCGAAGGTGATCTACACTCATTATCAAGCATTGGCACAATGCCGCCACTGGCTGGAAGCGCATCTGCCGAAAGTGCCTATCGTGGAGGTTTCCTCCACCGCTGAGGCGGCGGTGCGAGCGTCTCGGAGCAAGAGCGCCGTAGCCGTTTCGTCTCGATTGGCGGCTGAGCTCTACGGAATGGATATCCTAGCCTCTCGCATTGAAGATGTTTCGCGTAACTCCACGCGGTTCCTCGTCATCGGGAAGAACGAGCCTTCCCGCACAGGGCGGGACAAAACCTCGCTGATGATCTCGATTAAAGACCGCGTCGGGGCGCTTTATGACATGCTTCTTCCCTTCAAGCGATTTAAACTGAACATGACCAAAATTGAATCCCGACCCACCCGCCAGCGGGCTTGGGAGTACATCTTCTTTGTAGATATCCTTGGCCACCGCTCCGACCCCCCCGTCCAAAAAGTCCTCAAATTGCTCGAACGCTCCTCCGTTTTCATAAAGGTCCTCGGCTCTTATCCCCGTACCGAATAATAAAAACCACCAATAAATTCCGCATTCCCACTTTTCGCCTAGTCCTGGTTGATTGCGGTTCGTTATCCAACGGCAAAGGCAACCGCTTTTCTACGACCGATGCATAAAGCTATCATTACGTTCGTTATGAAAAACTGGATTAAGTCGTTTATTCGTCCGGAAGTGGGGCATTTTGAGCCCTATTTGCCGGGGCGCTCCATGGAGAGTGTTCGCCGCGAACGCGGTTTGTCTCGAATTATCAAACTGGCTTCAAATGAGAACAGTTTAGGACCCTCCAAGAAAGCCATTTCCGCGCTGAACCGGGCGGCTGCCAATGCGTTTCGGTATCCGGACGGCGCGAGCACCTCGCTGCGCGAAATTCTGGCCCAGAAATACCACGTGAAAAAAGTACAAGTCATCATTGGTGCCGGAAGCGACGAACTGATTGAACTTTTGGGGAAGACTTTTTTGACGCCATCCGACTCGATCGTGGTTTCCGAGCATGCTTTCATTCGCTATCAAATGGCGGCCGAACTCATGGGAGCCGCCGTGATTAAGGTGCCCATGCGGCACTACACTCACGATTTAAGCAGGATGGCTGAGGCCGTACGAAAAAGCACGAAGCTGCTTTTCATCGCCAATCCCAATAATCCCACCGGCACTTACAATACCTCGTTTGAATTGGAATCGCTCCTGCGCCGGATCCAAGCGATAAATCGCCGCCGCAAAAAGCCAGTGCTCGTCGTGGTTGATGAGGCCTATTACGAGTACGCCCGCGCACTTCAGAAGGATTATCCCGACACGCTCGAGCTCCAGCGTCGTTTTCCGTATCTCGTCATTCTGAGAACGTTTTCGAAAGCCCACGCTCTCGCCGGGCTACGCGTCGGGTACGGATTTGCCAAAGCGGAAATTATAGGCGCGTTGGACCGCGTCCGACCGCCGTTTAATGTCAACACGGTGGCCCAGGCGGCAGCGCGTGCCAGTCTGGGTGACGATCTGCACATACGGCAGAGCGTCGCCTTGGTAACCACCGAACGGAAGAAAGTCCTCCCGAGCTTGGCGCGGTTAGGTCTTTCCGTTATTCCCTCCGTCGGGAATTTCTTTTTGACGGATGTTTCGCCGCACAAGGGCAGCGCAATGTTTGAACAACTTCTCAACCGTGGTATCATTGTGCGTTCTATGGACG
>JBBSDO010000183.1:0-6026 GCA_038241515.1 Elusimicrobiota bacterium
GATCAATTTTTATCGGACAAGGGTGAGTGAGGTTTACAGCCAGCGTCTTTCGGTGCGGATGCGGCGATGGCGGCTTTCTGCGACCGATACGAAAGCTTCGGACTGAATCGTGCCCGTGCGGGGGTCTAACGTCAAAATTAAACCGTCATAATTGAGCGCGTCGAGGGTATCGGATTTTCGGTACACCCCTACGTAGGGACTGTGCTCATTGGAATGCGTTCGATAGGGGATTTGCCAAAGGAGAACACCGTGATAGTCCAAGGCGTACACATTCTGATTATTTCGAAATGACGCGTCGCCTTCCAGGCGCACCGCAACAAGGTCCTCAAACTCCACAGCTTCGCGAATTTCGTCGTGGAATTTATGTTCGCGACCGTTGCGAAAAAGAATCGATTTCCCATCTATTTTAAATTTCATCGTCGCAGAGTAAGTATATCGAATGTATGTTACAGCCCTATTACGCGCTACAATGTCAGCCCAATGCGGAAAATCCGTGCCTCTCCTGTGTTAAATGGATCGCATTGACAAATGACATGAATTCACAAAGTTGGGAATCACCCCAGCGCCTCCTTCTCGTTTTCCTAGGCGGACTGTTCTTCATCCAGCTCCTTTTTGTAGACCGGCTGAGTATCGCCGGGCATCCTGTAAACTTCCCTTGGACGGGGCTTGCGCTACTCGCGCTGGCGATAGCGGTTCTTCGTTGGCGGCAGGACGGGGTTCGCCACGAATTTTTCTTCCAGACGAGCACGCTTTTCTGGCTCATCCTCTTTTTCTTTCTCTCCGATCTACGCTGGCATGGCTCCGACGACCTGCCCACGAGTTATTTACCGTTCAGCATACTGCGGTTTCACACGCTCAATCTGGATGTCTATGCCCGAACCATTCTGGACGCGCAACCCACCATTGTCGTTCAAGGATGGCACCATCACTGGGTTTCAGTTTATCCGATCCTCGGCGCTCTTCTGGCGCTGCCGGTCTATCTCGTTCCCGTTCTGCGGGGTGTGCCTCCCACCGATCATGTTCTTCACCAGCTGGAAAAAATAAGCGCCTCTTTAATTTGCGCATGGGCTGTCTGCGTCTTGTTTTCAATTTACAGAAGGCGTCTCGATGCGAAGACCGCCTTCGGCCTGGCTCTCATTTACGGTTTGGGGACGCAAATGTTCAGTCTCTGTTCTCAAGGACTATGGCAATACGGACCCTCGAGCTTGATGCTGCTTTTGTCGCTTTGGTTTCTGGATCGCTCAAGGGAAGAGGAATCCTTTGCGATGACCGGGGTATTCGCCATGCTGGCCGTTGCCGCCAGGCCCCCCAACGCGATCTTCTTCCTGGCCCTAGCCGCCGCGGCGTTTGCGTGGGACGGATTACGAGCGTTGTTTCGGTTCGCCTTAGGGAGTGCGTTTCCTGCCCTTCTGCTTATGGCCTACTGGAATGGGGTGGTGGGTACCGGTCTACCGGCGGACGCCGGTTATCAGCACGATTTATTTCATTGGCCGCCTTCATGGGAAACGGCGATGGGTTTAATGATCAGTCCGGCGCGCGGCATTTTGTGGTTTAGCCCCGTGGTGCTTTTTGGGGGGTGGGGTTTGTGGCGTGCGACTCGTCGAGCGGGATCTCCTCTTCATACTTTCGCGGGTCCGCTCGGGCTGGGAATCGTAACCAGCTTCTGCTTGTTCAGTTGCTACCTGGGTTGGGCCGGTGGTTTTTCTTTCGGCTCAAGATATCTGATGGAGATCACGACGATCCTTTTTTATTTTCTGCCCGAAGCTTACGAATCCTTCATGAAATATCCGATGGCCCGGAGAGGCTGGATTGGCGCCGTTGCGATTTCGATTTTCTGCAACGCGGTGGGCGCCTACGATGGGTGGGGGTGGGAGAAGATATCGGCAAAAACAGTCTGGAGCCTTCGCGCCTACCCACCCATTTATTGGGTGACGAGCGTCGTGCGTTGAGTCATGGCGTTATGCGAAGAAGTGATGCGACCTCAAACCCCGCCATAGTTTCTCGACCCGCTATCCGATAGGCCGTCTCACGCAGAGTCACGGTCGCACCCACTGAAACGGAATGTCCCACAATCCAGAAAACATGCGGCATCTGACGTACCTGCGCTAGATAAGGCGGATAGCGATCCTTTTGACCATCGAGCGCTACAATCAATTTTTCGCCCGACAATGCCGTCAATCGATAGGCATTCCAATAACCGGCATATCCTCCTCGGTATCCTTGCTCCTGGAGCCTTTGCGCCAGAACCGCCATCGGGTCAGGCGATTGGGAAATGCTCCATAGGGGTCGATTCCCTTCAATCGCCAGGGCCAAGGAAATAAGGCACAACGTGGTCCCTACCACCCGATTCTTTCGTACCAACCTCGTCAGGCTGTCTGCGAGAGTAACCATAACACCCAAATAAAACGGAAGGAGGTACCGGGCGGTAAAAACGTCGACCAGATGGCTGGCGAACAGGGCCAGCAATAAACTTACGGTTCCCAGGTAGGCGAAAAAGGGTGGAAAGTGACTTGCTTCGCCATCGATGCTGCCCCGATAAAATTCACTTACTTGCCATCCCATGACCCCGCAACCGATCGCAAAGAATAACAGGCGGCCGACCTGGAAGGCTCCCAGGGAACTAGGCCCTGCAAGCGCTGGGAGAATCTCAAAAAAAAAGAGCTTTGTATTGTGAAGGATCGTGGGCAGCGCCTCTGGATGCCCTGGGGGTCCTGGCAAACCCCATCGTGGGGCTCCCAAGATCGCCGGCGAATATCCCACCAAAAATCCACCGACAAACCGCCGGCCGCGTTGCCAATCTTGGGTCACAAGAAGATCGGGCAGGAACTCGCCGTGTTCAATACTCAGCGCCACCGCGAAGAGTATAAGGCCAATCTTGAGTGTAGGCCAAAAGAAAAGCGAAACTTTGGTGGTCCCCACGTAAAAAACAAGCTCCCCCACAAACCAAAGCAAGGTGGCGGGAAGAACAAACCCCAGCGCCGCTCCTTTTAAAAGGATGACGGTTTTATTCCACTCCCGCGATGGATCCTCTCGGCCCCAAATTCTTTTCCAACTCAAACCGCCGCGCCACTTTGACGGTATTTTAATTTCGCCTTTGAGGGTCGCCATAAGCCAACCGAGCAAAAGCGCTAGGGCAAAAGTAATACCCAACTGGAAGTAATACCAAGAAAACCCCACTAGCAGGCCGAGTCCAATCCACAGGGCATAGTTCCAAGGATGCTCTTCTAAGACGAGCGCGATGTCGAACATCCAGAGCCCCATCGTGAGAATGAGGATGTAGGCATAGGTCGAAAAGATCGCCCCGGTGAAAAAGGGAGACGAAAACGCCAAATAGAAGCAACTGAGCAGTGCGGTCGGGGCCCCATAGAGCTTCTTCGTGACCCGAAAGAGCGAAACAAGAAATACCCCGGTGAAAAGAAAAGGCAAGAACTGAGATACAGGAGGCCGGGCACCCCATAATTTAAAAAGAACCGCCAGCAGGCAAGAGTCCAAGACGCCGTAATACTGCTGGCCCCAGTAATATAAACGGAACTCCCCTTTCAGCATGTGCCGCGCCATGAGATCGAGAACAGCCGTATCGGAGTTATAAAAGCAAAGGCTACGAGCCGCAGGCCACCTAACCACCAGTGCGGCCGAAACGATCAGCAGAAGGAGAAGGTATTGAATAAATAGACGCACCCTGCGAGACATGCAGGCGATTCTAGTATTTTCGACGCTGCGACTTATTGCGTGGGACGGATTTTCTTCAGGCGGCTTGGCGCAGAACGACAGGGGTATTGGGTTCAGCCGGTGTGGCGTGCAAGGGATCCAACTCTACGAGCCCCTTTCTGATTCGCTCCAACCGGTTCTTGAGAATTGGGCTAGGTGTCGCTGAATTCTGGATTTCTCCCTCTAAGCGGTCCTGGGCTTTCTGAAGCTCAGATTTTGCGATGTCCCGCGGCGCCAACAACATGGTTTCGATCGCTTCGTCGGCCTTCCACCCTTCGATCAACAATGCCGTCGAAAGAATTTGGGTGACCTCTTTCACAAAGCGTTTAGTCATCACTTCGTTTCGTTTGGCCAGAGTTGTAGCGAACGCCTTGCGAGTCTCGAAGACAAGTTTCCGTTCACCCCTGTTTAGAGCTATTAGGTGCAATTGGCAGGTGGCTTCACGTGTCGCAGCTCCATAACCCAAAACCTCCATGACCTTTCCCAGGTCTTTGACCCGGGACGGCTGGTCTGGCGGCACTTGTACCATAGCCGCAAAGTGCTTTTCCAGAACTTGGAATAGGATGGGAAGCGGGGCCGGTAAAAATAGGTACGCCACCCTGTGTGCCCGCTCTGTATCCTCAGGTGAATCCATCTTCTGAAGAACTCGCACGAGTACGTCACGCGCTCTAGAATTGTCATAGAGGTCGGTGAGAAAATCTGGCGTATAGTCTGGTTTATCCGCAATGGCCTGAACGGCACCTATCCCGTCCGTCGCCAATCGATCTATGGCTCCTTTGAGTTCTGCATATGGTCGCTCTTTTTTGGAACCGAGGAACTTTATGTCCTTCTTACTTTCATCGAGAGGCCGTATGGGGGAGACGGAGATGGAATTTCTGGCCGAAATCGGCGATGACTGGCCAGGATTCGGCGCAGGGATCTCCTGTCCCGAAGCGGTGCAAACTATACCCAGGAGACCCAAGCAGCTCAAAATAGGTGGCAGCACAAATAACAGCAGTAAGACTTGAGCCCTAACGCGTAATGAGCCAGCACCAAACGGTTTTAGTGACTTCAGAATGCCCACGGGCAGGTTGGCCTTCCTAAATAACGGCACTAAGCGGTCGTATGGCCGCTCAAGCATCTCGGCAATAAAGCTTTGCGAAGGACGAGTCGGTAGCTTTCGAACGGCCGCGATCATCGCGGCTGTATGGTTTTCAGGGGACTGCGAGCGAACCACAAAACGTGTCGCGGCTTTCTTGGATGCCTTGATCTCCTTCATCAGTTTGGAACGCATTGACTGGCGTGGCCTCCACCAGTCCATAACCGAGCGATGCTCGTGAGCAATGATGCGGCTCTCTTTTTCCGACCAGCCTGCTTCTATAAGGTCTTTTATTAAAGTCTGCCGCTCCTCCGCTTCTTGTTCACTGGCCTCTATGGATTTTTCATCTCTTGCGAATATTCGCACGATGGCGAAGGTAGCGTAGGTCCCGCTTAAAGCCTTGAAATGGCGAAATGGGACGAGCCGCTTAAAAAGCATGACCCTTATGTTTTCGGAGGAGATTTTGGCCTTTACGTAGCCCTCATTTTGGGCCTGCAGCTTTTTCACAAAAGACTTCACATCGAAAACGCGGCCGTGGGTGATGGCATCGACATCTTTCGCAGTAAACAATTCGGAACGCCAACGAAGACTTGCTTCGTACATCCGCATCAACGTGTCGGAGATCTGCGCGGCTTCCTCTTTGGCGATTTTCTGCTCGACAAGCGCGACCGAAACCTCGTCGCGAAATTTCCGGTCTCCCGATCCGGTGACCTTAAGCCATCCGGATCCTTCGCGCACGGTGGCTGGGGTGACCACAGGAACCTTTTTTCTCCGCCCAGATACCTGTTTGGACACAAGTTGCCCCTCAAATTTGGATAGTTTGGAGATAATTTGAGCCACGTGATAAGTCGTCTTCGCGTTACCACGTTTAGCGTCAAATTGGATCGTTATCGTTCCGGCTCCGGAATTAATAGATACGACTGTCCCTTGGCCCACATTCTCCAGACTTACTTGAATCCCGAGTTTTAACCATTTAGGGGTTGATGAAATTTCTGGCTCGGGTCTCCACGGAACTACAGATTCTTGATGCATTAACGGCCCAAGACGGTTAAACCCGGGGAGATGTCCATAGCTAAGGACCCCGGGCTGCGCAAAACGGATAGGGTCGGGATGTTCGACCGTTAAACGGTGTACCTTTTTAAAAATATTCTTAACAAAACTGGTGGGACGCGTAAACCCCATCGATGGCTGAAGTAAGGGGCATATCTCAGTCCACCGCTTGATGTTTGTATCACTGGCC
>JBBSDO010000184.1:0-5954 GCA_038241515.1 Elusimicrobiota bacterium
AGAACGTTTCGGGAAAAAGGCGCGACAGAAGACGACCCGATCGCCTTTAGCCAATACGTGATCTTGCTAGTGAGCCTGACAGGGCTCACAAAACTAATTCATTAAGAGGTCGCTACACTCCTAGCTAACCGCTAAAGGCGGGTGAGGCGGTCAAAAAGCACTTCCTCCAGGTCGCGACGACCATCAAAGACGCCTAAGATAAGCACCTTTTTTCCCTGAACCTTGAGCATAACCCGATAAGGGTCGATGATTAATTCTCGATAAATCTCTAACCCAATGGCTTTCAATTCAGGGATTAATCGGCTTCTGAACGGTGAATTGGCAAGACTCGCTGTACGGCGAAGTATTTTTCGTCCAAAGGTGGCAACATTTCGCGGATTACGCTGAGCGATAAAGGTGATGATCTGATCTAGATCGGAAGCGGCGACTTCCGACCAGATCACGTCGTGAGAGGGGCGTTCAGGCAAGGAACTTTTTTTCAATGCGACGAACGAGTTCATGGTGGCTTATAACTCGTTTGTTCCGGATGTCGGCTTCTCCTTGAGCAGCCAGTTTGAGCAGAAGTAAAGCCTTTCGAGTGGCTTCGTAAGACGCGATATCCTGGACGACGGCACGCGCTTCCCCATTTTGAGTGATCACCATGGGGCGATGCGTTCGGTTAATACTCGAAAGAATATCGGCCGGACGAGTTTTGAGATCAGTGATTGATTTGATGTCGTGCTGAAGGTCCATAGGTTCCTTTTCCGGCGATAATAGTACTATTTATGGTACCACAGATAGACCTATAGAACAATGGCTCTCTTTGAAGTGGAAGGCGTCACTGGAAGGCGTCTGACAATTTCAAGAAAGATGGGGGATCTCCGGGGACAGAGCACAATTTCCATGATCTTTCGACGTCTTAGCTATGTCCCCAATAGTTACGCCATTGCTTGCTGAGTGCCTGACCCTGTCCCCCTAACTGCAAACCGGCGGGCCGCCTGGCAAATCCATTCAGTACGTCATTGCTGTCGCTAAGGATAAGGGGAAGGACTGGCGGGTGATGCCATGGGTGCGTGCGGTGAACTACGGAGAGTACGATTCCGAAAAGTACCTAGCGCTTCTGGATCGGTCCTACGTAACGTTTATGGACGGTTTGTTCCGTTTGGACACGGAGTTGTCTTTTTGACGCGACCAATCTTTTAAGTTCATCTGGAATTTTTTCAGGGGGCATGACGAAATCAACATAACCTGAAGCCTGAGCACCAAGAGGCATGTCGGTTACTTCGGCAGACTGGTCCTGAGCAAAGGTTGTTCCTCTCTTTGCCTTGATGCGCTTGCATCCCTCAGTCCCGTCGCCATCATACCCAGAGAGGACAATGCCGATCGCACGAGCCCCCATCGCCTCGGCTAAAGAAATCAAAAACAAATTGATCTGCTTCTTGCTACTCGTGCGCGGGGAGACGACTTTGAAGGTATAGCCCTCGATGAGAAGATCCGCGTTCGGGGGGATCACGTAGACGCGATTCCTCTGGGCCTGCATCCCATCCGTAGCCACCCGGACTGGCATTTTCGTGTGACGCGACAGAATGTGAGCTAACTGACTACTGGCGGTGGGATTCATATGAGAAATAATAACAAAGGCCATGCCTGTATTAGAAGGCAGGGCGTCCAAGAGCGCCTTGTAGGCGTTAAGAGCTCCGGCTGAGCCCCCGATGCCGACAATGAAAGCAGGACGCAATGTGTCCATGATCTCCGTTACCCCCCCCAGCTTCAATTCGTATCCTTTATATCAACCTTCTTTTTAGGACTAGGGCCTACGGCAGGATCCATCGGTGCTAACTTAATTCCATCATCACTCAAAATCAATTTGTGGACGTCACTGTCGTGGCCCGTGCCACGAGACTTCACAATGAAAAGTCCACGAATGCGTTTTTTACTCGTACCTTCTTCTAATTCTCTCACGATGATCCACGTGTCGATTAAAGACGAAACGCCGATTTCGCCGCTCGTGTCATTTGCTGCGGCTGCAGAAACAAGACTGGTGAAAAACGTCGTGATGCCACTGGATTTCAGCAGATCAATCATGCGCGTAATCATCGATCGAATTTCACGCTCGTCCCCCTCTCCAATAAGACTGGTCAGGGGATCGATGACCACCGATTTGGGTTTGAAACTTCCAACGAGCTTATACAAATCGAGTAAATGCATCTCTAAACCAAAAAAGGAAGGTCTCACAGACACAATCTTTAAGAGTCCTTTTTTGATCCATGGCGCAAAATCAATACCGATAGAACTCATGTTTTGAATGAGTTGCCCGGAAGATTCTTCATAAGACAAGAAAATACACCGCTCTCCACGTTTACAGCTTCCTATTGCGAATGCACCTGCGAGACTTGTTTTTCCTGTGCCTGCCGTGCCCGAAGCCAGTACCGTGCTGCCTCGGGTATATCCTGGTTTACCCCAGAACAGTTTGTCGAGCGATGGAATTCCTGTTGACACTTTCTGCGCTGTGCCGGGCTGATCAAGCCCTGCGGAGGTAATCGGAATAACGGAAAGTCCTTCTTGATCAATGACGAAGGGATATTCGTTGGCTCCATGATTGGAACCCCGATATTTAAGGACGCGAATTCTACGGACAGCAATTTGTTCTTTAACTCTGTTATCCAACAGAATGATGCAATCGGAAATGTACTCCTCCAAGCCATGACGCGTATAAGAGCCTCGTCCCGGCTCGCCGGTCACGATAGACGTCACTTGTTTGTCTTTAAGCCACCGAAAAAGTCTTTTACTTTCTAAGCGATGAATGCCGGTATCGGTGATGCCTGCAAAGAGAGATTCAATAGAATCTAAAACAACGCGTTTGGCGCCAATGGAATCAATGGCATGTTCCAAACGAACGAGTATTCCCTCAAGATTAAAGTCGGTCTCTTGAACGTCTTTGCGCTCCAGAATAACATGTTCAACCAGAATTTTCTTTCGTGAAACATGCCCTGATAAATCCAGGTTGATAGAAGCCACGTCTTTATAAAGTTCATCGGGTGTCTCTTCAAAGGACATTAAGACACCTGGCTCGTTATAATCGGTCGCGCCCTTGATTAGAAAATCTATCCCCAAAAGGGTTTTCCCTGAGCCCGCACCTCCGGAAATTAAAGTGGTTCTATTTTTCGGGAACCCACCTTCGGTAACCTCGTCTAAGCCTTTGATGCCGGTGGGGCACTTGTCTAATGGTTTACGTTTAAGGGAGATTTTTGTCTTTAGAATTTTAGGCATAGTGTGATCCTCGTTTGCTGTGAATGACTAGACATGTGGAGCTTGCTTGGCGGCATCTAAGACTTCCCGCACTTTATGACACAGGCCCTCTGGACTAAATGTTTTCTCAATAAAGTTGATCGTGGGATCGACGCCCCCTCGTTCGGCAATGAGTTCTTGATTGTAGCCCGACATATAGAGAACGGCCATGTTCGGGCGTTTGGGGACGACCAGCTTGGCCAACTCATTTCCGTTCATGCCCGGCATAATAACGTCCGTCAACAAAAGATCGATGGGCCCTTCATGCTTGTCGCAGATGTCGATCGCGGCTTGCCCGCTGCGTGCATGAAGGACGGTGTACCCTTTCTTACGCAACGCCCGGACCACCACTCTGCGGACGATGTCTTCGTCTTCAGTGACGAGAATAGTCTCCGAACCTCCCCCGGCTTCTCGGCGCTCGAAACGCCGGCGTTCGGGATCAGGCGATTGTTCCACACGAGGAAAATAAATACGAAAGGTCGTTCCCTTCCCCGGCGCGCTCTCCACCACAATATCGCCGTTCGCCTTCTTGACAATGCCATAGACATTCGCCAGCCCTAGGCCGGTTCCCTTTTCCCCTTTCGTCGAAAAGAAAGGTTCAAACATGTGTTTGAGAGTTTCTTGCGACATCCCGCTGCCACTATCGGAGACCGTCACGACCACATAAGGGCCAGGCTTCACGTCGAAAAGCCCCTTCAAATGCCCCTCTTCCAAATCCATATTTGAAGTCTGCAGGGTAAGCTTGCCGCCGGTCAGCATCGCATCGCGGGCATTGAGTCCGAGATTAAGAACCACTTGTTCCAAATTCCCCGGATCCATATGCACCGATCCTAATTGAGGATCTAGCACCGTGGTCATTTCGATGTCTTCCCCCAGGAGCCGTCTAAAGAGACCGTCCATAGCACTAATAACCTCATTGAGGTTCAGAACTCGGGGATTCACCACTTGCCGCCGGCCAAACGCTAAAAGCTGTTTCGTGATGACCGCGGCTTTCCGTGCCGCGCCAATAATTTGATCCATATCCTCGACATCCGCACTGGCCGGCATGAGCCTTTTTTGAAGGTCCTCCGCAATCCCCAAAATCCCCGTCATCAAATTATTAAAGTCATGCGCCACGCCGCCCGCCAAGCGTCCAATGGCTTCCAACTTTTCCGCCTGATGCAGCGCCTGTTGCATGTGGACGAGCTCTTCGGTTCTCTGTTTGACCCGCCCCTCAAGCTCGGCCGCCCACACCGCCGCTACGGCTTCACGCTCTTCATGGAGCAGCTTGATACGGTCTTCGGCTTGCTTGGAAGCCGTTAAGTCCCGAATCAATTTCGCGTATCCACGCAGCTGCTTCTCTTTCTCAAAGAGAAAGAGCGGCCGCATATAGCCCGTCGCCCAGAACCGGGTCCCGTCTTTGCGCATATGCCAACGGTCATCCGTCGCGCGGCCGATCGTTTGCGAGAGCTCCATTTCCTGCTCCGGAATCTTAGCGGCAATGTCTTCCGGGCTAAAGATGCGATGCACTTTCTGACCCAAGATCTCTTTTTCACTAAAGCCTAAAATTTGTTCTGCCCCCGCACTCCAGCCGGTGATCGTCCCATGCACGTCGAGGAGCATGAGCGCATAATCCTTAATGCTTTCTAAGACAAACCCCAGCCGTTCTTGCGCATCGCAAAGGTCTTCTCTCAGACGAATGGGGTCGGCTTGTTCCATCTCCGGGCGGGATTTAATCGGCGCATCATTCCCCGGGAGCGTGGGAGCCTCCGGGGCTACGGGAGTCGGCGAAGGGACTTTCGAGGAATGATCAGACATGTGGAGGCCTCCCTGACTCGCTTGACGAGGAAGCTTGCTTCGCACCATCTAAGACTTCCCGCACTTTATGGCAGAGGCCCTCACCGGTAAATGTTTTCTCAATAAAGTTTGTGCCAGGCTCTAGGACGCCGCGCTGACTGATGATCTCCTGGTTATAGCCGGACATATAAAGAACGGACATGCCCGGTCGTTTGGACGCGATCGTCTTGGCCAACTCGCTTCCGTTCATGCCCGGCATAATAACGTCCGTCAACAGAAGATCGATGGGCCCCTCATGCTTGCCGCTGATGTCGATCGCGACTTGCCCGTTGCGTGCATGAAGGACGGTGTATCCTCTCTTGCGCAAGGCTTTGACGACCACTTTTCGAACGATGTCTTCGTCTTCGGTCAGGAGAATCGTCTCAGAACCTCCTCGCGCGTCCCGGCGATCCGCATTTCGTCGGTCGGCATTGGGAGATGCCTCCACACGAGGAAAGTAAATTCGGAAGGTCGTACCCTTTCCCAGGTCGCTCTTCACCCGAATGTCGCCACCCGCTTGCTTCACGATACCGTAGACGTTGGCGAGGCCTAGGCCCGCGCCCTTTCCCCCTTTCGTCGTAAAGAAAGGGTCAAACATGTGATCCAGGATTTCGGGAGCCATCCCGCACCCGGTATCCGATACTGTTAGGACGACGTAGGGGCCGGGCTTCGCGGCAAAATTCCCTATGACGTGATTTTCATCTAAGTTCACATTCGCCGTTTCCAGGGTGAGCTTGCCGCCGGCGAGCATCGCATCGCGGGCATTGAGTCCGAGATTGAGAATCACCTGTTCCAAATTTCCGGGATCGATGTGCATCGACCCTAGTTGGGGATCTAACACCGTTTTCACGTCGATGTCTTCCCCCAAAAGC
>JBBSDO010000185.1:0-5920 GCA_038241515.1 Elusimicrobiota bacterium
ATGTTCGATGGCTAAAGTGACCTTTTCTCCTACCACGCTGCCCATGCTTCCACCCATGAAATCGAAGTCGAGTAAAGCCGCTACCAGAGAATGGCCTTCGAGAGTCGCATCCCCAACGAGGCAGGCATCCCGCAGGCCCGTCCGCTTCTGTGTTTGGATGATTCGCGTGGAATAAGGTTGGATATCGCTAAACCCCAGCACGTCGGCTGGCATGATATCGTCACCGAATTCCTTAAAGCTCTTCGGATCGAATAACTGAGCGATACGCTCTTTGGCACTTAGACGAAAATGCGCGTTACATTTGGGGCAAATCTTAAAGTTTTCCTCGAGCTCCTTGTTGTAGATGATTTGTTCGCATTTCTCGCATTTCGTCCATATTCCTGCGGGAATTTGCTTCTTGCTGCGGGGTGTATTTTCAAGAGGCATGGGAGGGTTCCTTTCTTTTTAGGGCCTGCTTAAGACTGCGCACGAAACGTATGGCTTCCTTAAACTGGTGATCGCGTGATCGGCTCACAGCGTCAACGAGAGCAGAACCCACAATCACGGCATCCGCATAGCGAGAAGCCTCACGGACTTGCGTCGGGGTAGATAGCCCAAACCCAACCGCCACGGGCGCCTTGGTCACTGTTCGAAGTTTCCGCAAAAAGGACGGAAGGGTTTTAGGTAAGGCCTTGCGCGCTCCCGTGACGCCGGTAAGCGACACAGCGTACAAAAATCCACGCGTTCGGAGTCCGATCTCTTGCATTCGGGCGAGCGGCGTGGTCGGGGCGGCAAGAAAGATCAGATGAACGTTGTGTTTGTGGGCCTCACGTTCAAAACGGCCTCCCTCTTCGGTAATGAGATCAGGAACAATCACTCCGTCCACCCCGCTTCGCTCGGCCTGGTGGAAAAACGCAGCGATTCCATAGGCCACAATAGGGTTGCTGTAGGTCATAAAAACGAGAGGGAGTTGGACCCGCGAGCGCAATCTCGCCACGGTGGCAAAGACCCACGGCAACGTAGTTCCCGCCGCAAGCGCCACTTGCGAACTGCGCTGAATGGTCGGTCCGTCTGCGATCGGATCGGAGAACGGTATACCCAATTCAAGAATATCCAGCCCCGCCTTCTCAAGTTCGGTAATCAGCGTCTCCAAACTTCGCTTATCCGGATAGCCGGCTGTGATATACCCGATGAGCGCTTTACGCCCCTCTTGACGGATTTCGCGAAACCGCCGGTCAAGACGATTGATGCTCACCGAGGAAATATTTTCTTCAATATGGGCATATCTTTGTCACCCCGCCCCGAGAGACACAAAATAACGATATCCGTCTTCTTCAGTGTGCGAGCCAATTTCGGTAAATACCCGATCGCGTGGCACGGTTCTAATGCCCCAATAATTCCCTCCGTCCGGCACAATAGTGAAAACCCCGCTATCGCTTCTTTATCCGTGGCGGAAACATATTCGGCGCGGCCGCTTTCCTTGTAAAACGAATGTTCGGGACCGACTCCGGGGTAGTCGAGCCCGGCGGAAATAGAATGGGTCCCTTGTACTTGGCCGTCTTTGTCTTGAAGAAGGTAGCTATAGGCACCATGGAGCACGCCCGCCTTGCCTTTTGCCAGCGACGCCGCATGCCGCCCGGTCGAGAGACCTTCGCCGGCAGGCTCCACTCCCACCATGCGGACGGCGCGGTCCTTATAAAAGGGGTGGAATAAACCGATCGCGTTAGATCCCCCTCCCACACAGGCGGTGAGGACGTGCGGGAGACGCCCTTCAATCTTCAAGATCTGTTTACGAGCCTCGCTTCCGATCACGGACTGGAAGTCACGCACCATGGAGGGGTAGGGATGAGGTCCAGTGGCCGATCCCAAAACGTAGCTCGTCGTAGCCACGTTCGTGACCCAATCGCGCATGGCTTCATTAATAGCGTCTTTCAGAGTGCGGGTTCCACTTTCGACCGAAATCACCCGCGCGCCCAACCGATGCATCCGGAAGACGTTCGGTGCCTGTCGTTCGATGTCCTTGGCTCCCATATAGATATCGCAAGGAAAGCCGAAGAAGGCGGCTGCGGTCGCCGTGGCGACACCATGTTGGCCGGCGCCTGTTTCCGCGATGATCCGCTTTTTGCCCAGGTGCCTTGCCAAGAGAACCTGTCCCAAAGCATTGTTGATCTTGTGCGCACCTGTATGGCAAAGATCTTCCCGCTTGAGGTAAATCTTGCCGCGCCCGATCGCTGCGCTCAAACGCTTGGCGTACATCAGAGGCGTAGGGCGACCTACAAACGTATGCAGGTGATACATCCACTCCCGGCGAAATTTGGGGTCGTGGATCAGCTTCTTGTAGGCCTGTTCGAGCTCCAGAAGCGGCGTCATCAGAGTCTCCGGGACAAAGCGTCCCCCGAACTCTCCGAAATACCCCCGTTGGTTGGGTAGCGGTAGGGATTTCATCGAACCGCTTTGACGGTTTGGATAAACGTTTTCATAGCCTCGTAATCCTTCCGTGTGGGAAGGCGCTCGACTCCACTGCACACATCGACGGCTGGAGGATGAGTTTCTTTAATGGCGTGGGCCACATTCTGGGGGGTAAGCCCTCCTGCTAAAAACCAAGGTTTACTGAGGCCCGCGGCGGCATTGATCCAACTCCAGTCGAAAAATTGGCCCGTTCCCCCAACGGCTTCCTCGCTGAAGTGATCGAACAGAAAGAAATCCGCCACCTCAAGGAAGGGCTCAAGTTCGCTGATCTCTAAGGCCTTTTGAATCCTAACCACCTTAATAATTTTGACCCCCAGTTCCTTAATGGCTCGACAGAAGTCAGCCGATTCGTTCCCATGCAGCTGAACTGCTTTGAGAGGGATCGTTTTCACTAGTTTGGCAATCGTCGTAGCGTCCTCATCGACGAAAACGCCCACCGTCGTGACAAAGGGCGGGATCTGCGCCGCAATTTCATTCGCATGCTTTGGCGATATTTTCCGAGGACTATGAGGGTAAAAGTTTAACCCAATGTAATCCGCCCCCAGGTTGGCAGCCCAAAGCGCATCTTGGGAATTTGTGACACCGCATATTTTGACTTTGATCATGAGGAAATCCCTTTGGATGCGGCGCAAACAAACGATCTTACTGCGGCCTCCGGATCAGGGTTGCGCATGAGCGTTTCCCCCACGAGCACGGCGTGCACGCCCAGGTTTCTCAACCGGGGGAGTTCAGTGGGCTCTTTAATTCCGCTCTCGACAACGATCGTCAGACCTTGTTTGGGAACCAGGGGAATCAGTCGCTCCGCGGTTGACGTATCCACCTTCAAAGTACGCAAGTTCCGGTTATTGATTCCGATGAGGGTCGCACCCGAGTGAATGGCCCATTCGAGCTCTTTCTCATCATGCACTTCCACGAGCGGTTCTAGACTTGAGGCCCTTGTAAGGTCGATGAACTCCTTTAGCTGTCCGCTTGGAAGAAGCGCGGCAATTAAAAGAATAGCATCAGCCCCCAAGGTGCGTGATTCTTCGATCTGGTAGGAATCGATAATAAAGTCCTTTCGCAGCAGAGGAAGTTCCGTTTGGCGGCGCGCGAGCTCTAGTAACTGCGGCGAACCATGAAAGTAATATTCCTCCGTCAAGATCGAAAGCGCTGCCGCCCCTCCAGCGGTATAGGCACGAATGCGGCCGGGAATATCGATCTCCTGTCGTATCACTCCTGCCGAAGGGGACGCCTGTTTAAGCTCTGCAATCAAAGAGACGCTTCCGGGGAGACGAAGCGCCTTAGTAAATGGACGCAGAGCAGGTGCGCTTCTCGAACGTGCCCGAAGATCACCCAGAGGAACCTGCTGTTTCTGGGCTGCAACTCGGTCTCGCGTCCGGACGGTGACCTCCAGTAAAAAGTCACTCATGCGTCACCTTTCCTGCCGAGCGGCGTTTTTCTTTTAATTATAAAAAACGGCTTAGCGCCTGTTTGGTCTCGACACTTTCGTTTGCCCGAGCGAAAGCCTCGCTAAGATTTATCGGATGCCCGCGAAGCCGTTCCGCGGCTCGGATGAGGGCGGCGGCATTCATACAAGCAGCGTCGCGCTGAGGCCCAGGTTGGCCTTCCAACATTTGAATAAGAATCCTGGCATTTTGCTCTGCGGTACCACCTACGAGGGCACTATTCTCTTGTGGGCGAAGGCCGAAGTCTTCGGGCTTCCAAACCTGCATTTCGATTTCGGAACCCGTTATTTCCGCAACCGTGGTTTCCCCGGAAAGTACGATCTCGTCGAAACCCTGTCCGTGCACCACAAGACCTGCTTTTGCACCGAGGGCGGCCATCGCCTGGGCCACAGGCCGTACCCAGGAGGGTTCGAAAACTCCTACGAGTTGCGCATCCGGCCTGGCGGGGTTGGTGAGTGGGCCTAGTAGATTAAAAATAGTACGTAGACCCAACTCCCGGCGAATAGGCATCGCGTATTTCATGGCGGGGTGGAATGCCGGGGCAAAAAGGAAAGTTAATCCGATCTCTTTTAAAGCAGCTTCTGCGCTCGCTTCGTCCGTTTCCATCGGAATCCCCATGGCGTCCAAGACGTCTGCTGAACCACAACGGGAGGAGACTGAACGGTTTCCGTGCTTGGCGACCTTAATTCCCGCACCAGCGACAATAAATGCGGCGGCCGTAGATACATTAAATGAGGATTGGCCATCACCCCCAGTACCGCACGTATCGACAACCAATTCGGAATCGCGACGCACGGTGACCGCTGCTTCCCGCATCGCCTCCGCGGCTCCAACGAGCTCGTCCACCGTCTCTCCTTTCATGCGAAGCGCCACTAAGAAAGCCGCTATTTGCGCGGGAGAAACCTGCCCATTCATCAAAGCTTGAACGGAGGATCGCGCTTCTGAGCGCGAAAGGGACTTGCGCTCCACGAGGTGCTGGATGGATTCGGAAAAGGTCATTTGGATCGAGAGACTTTCAAAGTTAAAAAATTGGCCAAGAGTTTTTTCCCTTCGGCCGTGAGAATGGACTCCGGATGAAACTGAACGCCTTCAAGCGCAGGGATCGATTTATGACGGATACCCATAATTTCGCCTTCCTTCGTCCATGCGCTGATGGCAAAGCAAGACGGCAAGGATTCCCGCTCAACGACGAGGGAGTGGTAGCGTGTCGCCTCAAAAGGTTTCGGCAGCTTCTTAAAAAGCGTCTTACCATCATGAAGAATTGGAGACGTTTTACCATGCATTAAGCGACCGGCACGCACCACTTTCCCACCAAAGGCAACTCCTAGGGCTTGATGGCCAAGACAGACGCCCAATACGGGTCTTTTGCCGGCAAAATGGCGGATCACGTCGACGGAGATCCCCGCGCTCGTGGGGTCTCCTGGACCTGGCGATATCATGATCTGATCGGGATCCAGATGGGCAATTCCCAGAACCGTGATCGCATCGTTTCGGTAAACCCGGACTTCCTGTTTCATTTCTTGCAAGTACTGAACCAGGTTATAGGTGAACGAGTCGTAGTTGTCGATAAGAACGATCATGAGAGCTCCGCCGTCTTCCGAATGGCCGCGAAAAGCGCAGCGGCCTTCTGTCCACACTCGCGAAATTCGCGTTCCGGGTTCGAATCGGCGACGATTCCCGCGCCGGCTTGGAGATAACCCAAGCCCTTTCGAAAGACCATCGTTCGAATGGTGATCGCCATGTCCATGTTGCCCGTATAGGAAAAGTAGCCCACGGCCCCCGCATAAGGCCCGCGGCGTGTCGGTTCTAGCTCATCAATGATTTCCATCGCGCGAATCTTAGGAGCTCCCGCCACAGTGCCAGCAGGAAAACAGGCTTGAAGAAGGTCAAACGCATTCGCTTTGCGGTTTAATTGGCCCGTGACGGAGGAGACCAGGTGCATCACGTGCGAATAGTTTTCGATCGCCATGAGCTCGGGAACCTTAATGGTCCCGGCCCGGCAGACGCGGCCCAAATCGTTACGTCCA
>JBBSDO010000186.1:0-5902 GCA_038241515.1 Elusimicrobiota bacterium
ACCACCACCACCGCCGCCCCAGCAATGGCAGGGACACGATACGGCCATCAATCATCAGGGGAACGTCGTTGTGCATAACGACGAGCAATGGATTCGTTTTTGGGGCGAGCACCATCCCCATGAAGCCGCTCCTGACGTCGATTTCAGCCAAAACATGGTCGTCGGCGTTTTTCCCGGGTCCCGTCCCGCTGACGGATTTCAGGTCGAAATAACCGGCGTTCGGCAGGAATCCAAGAATCTTGTCGTGGACTTTCGCGAAATCGCCCCTCCGTTGGGGACTTTCGCCGTCGGCGTCACCATCTTCCCGTACCATTTCAAAGTGGTTCCGCGCTCAACCCAGAAGGTGAAATTCAACAGGTTGAACACGTGAAGAACATCTTTTTCCGAGCGCTGAGAATCGGGCTCCTCACACTACCGACTGCGGCCCTGGCCTATCCGGCCGGAAGCACGATTGTGATTAGTACAAAGGGAGTGGAAGGTACAGCCGTCGTAGTGCATGGCGCCAAGCGAGATCCAGCAAGCGATCGCACGGACGCCGCAGAACGTTCTTACGGGCTGCATCTCAAGCACTGGCACGACCGCTGCACCGGCGCTGATCTGCTTTTCTTGTGCGTGGGCGGAACTGTCATCCCACGCGATCCCCGCCTAACTCCTTAATTCCTTATCGTCGACACGCGGATTCATTCACCTCTTCATACAAGCGAACTGCGCGAAAAAATAGGAAATGCGTGCTTTTGAAGGAGCTAGAATAGTGGGAGCCACACCTAAGGAGGCCCTACATGGTCACAACCACTTGTCAAGAATTAGCCGGAGTCAACTGCACCACCCCGCTCTCGGGCAACTCGGTGCAGGAATTGCAGCAAAATGTATTCTCGCATGCTCAACAGGATCATACGGACATGGTGAAAAATCTAAAGCCGGAGGATCAAGCAAAAATGGTCAAACGGATTCAGGAAATCTACCAGCAGAAAAGCGGAGCCCCTGCCACTCGCTAAGCTTCACGCTTTTGAACAATCGCCGACTACAGCCCCGAGAAATCGGGGCTGTTTTTACGTCTTATTGCGTTACCTATCGAGAGGAAGGGGTCTCTAATTGGTAGGAGGGATTTATGAAACTGCTACTAACGGGTTTTATCTTATGCGCACACTTTTCACATTCGGTGCCTGTAGAGAAATTTGGACACCGCGTAGCGACGGCGCCTATCGCCCCCACCTTTCATAATTCCGCAGCGGCCGCTCGCGCCATTCACGCATCCGCGTAATTCAAATAAATCGTATTTTCGTCAGAATCGTTGTAAAAATGGGACTTATCGTCTTCCAGGTGTCTCGCGTGGCTTGGCACTGAATGAGATAAATTCCCTTCGGTGTTTGCACGTAGTAATGGACAATTTTTCGCTCGCGATTCTTGCCCGAGTAGCCCACAATTTTGATGGCCCGCATGCCAGCGATTCGGGCGGGACTGTTTTGCCATCCAGCAGGCCGTCCTTCCCGCTGATACTCCTCTTCCACGGAGGCTTCAATTGTTTTGCCGCGTTCTCGGCTCTTCAGAAATCCAATGGCCGCGGTACCCCCTACGAGGTCCTCGTAGCGAAAAGCGAGCGCGTGAGGCTTTTTTACCGGGGCCCAATCTGAAGGAACAGCGACTTGGAGATTTAATAGATTACTTTTGTAAGCCATCCAGACGGGGCGCGACCACCCCACAGCCCCATGCACCGTTAAAGCCACAAGGACGATGGAGAGACTTCCAGGTAACGCACGGATCAAGGTTCTAGGATTCATAGGTATCCTCCGCGAACCGTTTAACATGTCTTTACATGAGTTGCAAGGAAAATCCAAACGATGGAGAGGCAGGCGTTTGGTGGAAAGTCGTTCGGCACAATGTCGTTCAGCAGAACGACGTTCGGCCGAACGTCGTTTGGACGAACGCTGTATTGCCGAATGCGATTGGCGCGTTCCTATCTCACCAGTGGACTTTCGATTTCAAGCGGTCGATTTGATCCGATTTTTCAATCACCGGCAAATAGCCCAGTTTACGCAGGGCCTTCGCGATTCGGTCTAAATCTCGGTCGTTAAGGATCGCCAGTTTGTCGCCCACCTGCTTGTGAAAGACATCTTTAAGCGCACGGTGGGCCCGAAGCTCCACGAGTAGGACGGGATCATCCACCTGCAGATAGGCGCCGGCGATACCTAATTTAATATGTCCATGTTTTTGGCTCACTTCTTCAACAAACTGCTGCACAAGGAATGGGACAGGAGCCGAAGAGTTCGCCGTAAGGAAAGCCAGAATCTCTACCAGAGTCATCCCTTCATCCAAAGCTTCGCGCAGCGATTCTTTCGTTATGGAAAACGAGTTGACCCCCTTCAAGACAGCCATCTTGAAGAGCTGCGCCAATAGGTCGGGCCGCAATCGGGGAGTCACGCTAATCTCTAGGTTCGGCAGCACGCTAAAGTGTGTTTCTGCCCGGACGGGAGGTAGCGGTTCGAAGCGGCCGCTCTTCTTATCTAAAAATTGGCGACCCCAATCGGTCAGGCGAAGGTGCGTGATCTCCCAGGCGTTCTTTCGCGGACGCCCAATGCCTACGTCGACTAGGCCGAGCCAGACCAGACTCTCCGCAGTCAAATTCGCCAAGGTCTCCTCAGGCGAAAGATCGGGCACAAATTCGCGACGCGGCCAGCGCTCATTGTGGTAATACGCGTTGTTGCGATGGACTCCCGAATCAACTCGTTTCCATCCCAAGGTGAAGATAAACTCTTCAAACTCTTCGTACTTCACCCATTGTCTCGTCGGTAAGGCTTCTAAAGCCTTGAGTGCAATGAGACGCTTGGCTTTCAGCGTTTTATCGAGTTGACCGTCCACGCTCCGGTGGGCGTCGCGCCAATGCGCCGATTCCTGCCACAAGTCGCCGTCGCGCCAGAAGACGATGAGACGGCTCATCGACTCGGCCGGATTCGCGTCTAGGGTGTGAGTCGTGCGTTTGATCACCGCCCCAAAAAACGCTTCCGTGGAAACATTGAGGAAAAGGCCGTAATTTTCTTCGGCTATCCCCAACCCTTTGAGAAAGGCACGAAGCTGGTGGCGTAACGGGATGTCATTTTGCGTAAACTGCATTCGACCGCTGGCTTGATAGGCCGAGAAAAGCTGAAGGTCCGAAAGGAGTCGCAAACCCCAAGCCCGCAATTGCGCGGGCGCATGCTCGCTGACATGAAACGCCGGCAATTCTACGCGACCTTTTAGCAGCCCGAGAACATCCGACGGGGCCACATAACACGAGGGATTTGGCAGCTGATTGGGAAAGATGAGGCCGTGCGCATACAAATTTTCAAGGGGCTGACTGCGGTCTAAGTGGCCGGGCTGAAGAGCGGTCTTGCTGATCCCCGCTCGCTGAAGCGCTTTTGAATCGACAATCCCATCGGAGTCGATGAACAACCGCCACACGGCTTTTTCGGAATCCGGTAGCGCTTCGAGAAATAACCGCAGGCGATCCTCGGAAAGCCATTCGCGTTTGAGCGCGGAAGCCTGGTGGCGCTTAGCGGAGGCGTCCCACCCAAAAGTCTGCGCTAAATCAGCTTGAAACGCAGGGGGCTGACGGGTCATAAGCGCCGCCAAGGTGGATTTCTCTGCCGGGGTCAGAGGGATGAAGCGCTGGTACTCGCGGGGGACGCAAAGCATCGGTTCCGCTGTGACCTCGGGATCCTCGAAAATGAGGTAATGCTCTCGCAGCTTCACAAGGGCGGGAGGCGATTCAGGGAATCGATCGATAATTTCTTTCTCTGAGGCGCTCCCACCTTGACTAAGCAGATAGCGCAGCACGTGTTTTTCCGTCGGCTCGAGCTCGGCGAAAACCCTGCGCGTGCGATCGGAATTATCCAGGCGCTGTAATAGGCGGGACAGATCCGCCGCGTCTGCTTTCAAATGCAGCGCTTTACGAAGGTCATCGAGGCGCTCAGGTGAGAAGTTCTGGAGGAGTTCTTTGAGACTTAACATCGCGGGGAATTCGGCTAAATCCCAATTTCCTTAGCCACGTCCGCCGGTAAGGGAACGGGGCACACTTCAATTTTATACTTGTATCCTTGCTCGGTGAGAAAAAGCTGCCGGTGTCTCGCATATTCTTGTTCAACCGTATTCTGCGAGACGAGAGTATAAAAGGAAGCAATCGCTCCGGCCTCTTTCGGGCGAAGGATGCGTCCAAGCCGCTGCGCTTCTTCTTGGCGAGACCCAAAGGCGCCCGAGATTTCGATGAGGATCCGAGCGTCCGGCAAGTCAATTGAGAAATTGGCCACTTTAGAAACGACAAGAGCGGGGATTTTCCCGTTCTGAAGCTGGCTGTAGAGTTTCTCACGTTTCGCATTGACGGTCTGGCCCGTGATCAGCGGCAAATCCAGTTCCGCGGCCATTTTTTTAAGTTGATCCACGTATTGACCGATGATGAGCGTCGGTTGGCCACGGTGCTTCTCTAAAAGACCCTTGGTAATAGACCGTTTGTATGGATTTTCAGCCGCAATACGAAACTTGGACCGGGCCTCGGCCACGGCGTAACGATACTTGTCTTCCTCCGGCAGGGGAACGCGCAATTCGTGGCAGGCCGCTTCGGCAATCCACCCTTTCGTTTCTAGTTCCTTCCAAGGCGTCTCATAACGTTTGGGTCCGACCAGCGAAAAGACGTCCTCTTCCAAGCCGTCTTCCCGGACGAGCGTCGCTGTAAGGCCGAGACGGCGCCGGGCTTGAATCTCTGCCGTCATTCGGAAGAGCGGCGCGGGCAACAGATGGACCTCATCGTAAATAATGAGGCCCCAGTTCGCCGCGTTAAACAAGTCAAAATGCTTATACGATTCGGCCCCCTGCTTGGTATAGGTCAAAATATTGTAGGTCGCGACCGTGACGGGGCGAAGCTGCTTCTGGTCGCTGGAATATTCCCCCACTTGCTCAGGTTTTAGTGAGGTTTTATCGAGGATTTCGCGAATCCATTGATGCACCGCCGCCAAACTCGTGCAGACAATGAGGGTTTGCGCCCCCAACTTGCTCATGGCGGCCATGCCCACGATGGTCTTGCCGGCACCACAGGGTAAAACGATGACGCCGCTGCCGCCCCGCGACGACCCGGCCTGGTGGAACGCTTCTGCCGCCTGGAGTTGGTAATCGCGCAGCGTAAAGGGCAAGCCCGCTTTGGTGGTCGGTTTCAATTGAATCGGACAGGGATCGCCGTTCACATACCCGGCCAGATCGACTACGGGATAGCCAATCTTGATAAGCGCTTGCTTTAGCCTTCCGCGGTCCTTGGCCCAAATCGTGAAAGAACGATCGTCTAGCTTCTCGAGCAGCATCTCGGAGAGCCGAGGATCCCGACTGAGCTGCTCTTTGAGAAAGCTGTCATGGACTTCCAGGACTAAGCGAGCCGGCTCCGCCCAAGGTTGGAGTTTGACGACGCCGTAGCGAGAATAGGTGTGTTCGATTTCGGCTAAGATATTTTCGGGTACGGTGTATTTGGAGTAGCGCGTCAGTGCGCCGCGGATGTCTTCCAGTGTCATCCCAGCCGCTGCGGCATTCCAGATCGAAAGCGGCGAAATTTTATAGGTATGGATGTGCTCGGGCGACTTCACCAGCTCGGCAAAACGCGCCAGCTGGGTTCGGGCCTCGTTAAATCCGGGAGCGTCGACGTCCGCCAGAACAGTGCTGTCGCTTTGAACAATGAGAGGCTTTTCGGTCGTTTGGGCCATTCGTATATTCTACCATCCCCGCTCTTGTTAGAACGACGGAATGCCGCACCTGGAAGTTCCATATGCTAGTGCAACACTGTGACGTGATGAAGGCCTGGCCTACAATAGGCAGGTATGACCTATATCCACATGACTGAGAAAGAGCGCGACAAACTAGCTGTTTATCGAAGCCGTGGACTCAGCCTGCG
>JBBSDO010000187.1:0-5898 GCA_038241515.1 Elusimicrobiota bacterium
GCCCGGCGCCCGATTGTCACGCTCGTATTTCTCGTCCTCTGGTCCCTTTTGCTGATCGTTCTCTATCCCCACTTCGCCAGCTCGTATAGACTCACCCAACTTCTTTTGTGGGGAACCATTCTTGTAAGCGCAGTGCCGGTGTACAAAGTCGGAATGATCATTTTTGTAAGTATTAAAACGGACTAGGAGGCTCAGCGAACTCTCGTTCCTTACGGCGTTGCGGGACGGCGTTGGTATAAGCGAAACGCTCCGATCAAAATGAAAAGGACACCGCAATAGGTAAATTCTTTCTGCAAAGGCATCCATGGCACGCTTCGTGGGATTAGTGCAGGCCCTACGACAATCAATCCAAAAAAGACAAACCCAGCAATGATTAATAACCAGCCCGTAGCGGGTAGGTTTATCGACGGCGACGTCCCGTTGGAGCGCGACTTAAGTCGAGACATGTGCGGAATGAGCCATTCAAACCCTTCGGCCAGACCAAAAGCAATAGCGAACATTAGGATCACAGTTAACATAAAAGCCCCCTTCCTTAAATATCCTCTCTAAATATCTTGTACCCGACCTGCGATTGTTTTACAACTTAAACTATTTTACTTAGCTATGGGGAGCGTAAAGCGAAAAGTCGACCCTTGCGTTAAAGTGCTCTCGGCCTCAACAGTCCCTTGATGGGCTTCCACCAGGTGTTTCACGATCGCTAAGCCCAAACCGGTACCCGCGATTTCACTAGAGTGAGACTTGTCTCCGCGAAAGAATCGTTCAAAGACGCGCGGCAAATCGCTATCAGCGATGCCCGAACCGGAATCTTTCACCGAAATCTGTAAACGCTGCCCGTCCTCTTTTGCCCTCACTTCTACTCGGCCCCCTTTTCTATTGAACTTAATCGCGTTATCGAGGAGGTTCATCAGGATTTGAGCCAGCTTTTCGCGATCGGCGCGTACGCGGGGAAGCGTTTTTGGTAAATCAATGTCAAGAACCACGTCTTTGGTTTTTGCCGTGGGACCCAATCCGCGCACGAGACGCTCGACGACTTCTGAGACCACCACGGGTTCAAAGCGGTATTCAACCCGCTTGGCTTCAATCGCCGAGAGATCGAGCAGATCTTCTAGCAGAAGCATCAGGCGGTGACTGTGGTCCTGAATCGTTTCCAGAAATTGTCGATTGTTCTTTGGGTCATCAAGCGCTCCGTCCAGTAGAGTTTCCACAAAACCTTTGATCGCCGTGAGCGGTGTTTTGAGCTCGTGCGAAGCGTTGGCTACGAACTCCTGCCGCACGCGTTCCAGTTTTCGGAGTTCCGTGACGTCATGCAGGGCCGCGACCATGCCCCTTTTGCCCCCGTCGTAATTCACTGGGACCGCTTGGATGGAAAGGATGTGCTCGGTAGGAGAATGCAGCGTGATCTCTTCATTGACGGACGCGCCCCCGGCAAGCATTTGAGCAAAGATCGTGAGGAGCGGCCCGTGCCGCAAGCCTTCTAGGAAGCGCTTTCCCTTAACTTCTTCCGATTGGACCTCGAAGAGGTGCTCCGCCGCTGGGTTCAAAAACAAAATGCGACCTTCCTCATCAATGGCGATCACGCTTTCGATCAGCGCGCCGAGAATGGCTTCGAGCAGCTGCTTTTCGCGGCCCAGGGATCGAAGCTTGTCGAACGATTCTGCGTTGAGTCGCTTCTGCATGCGTTCCACGAGCGATACCCGTTCGGTGCGGTGCGCCCGGTCCAGCCAGTAAAAGGACCCCGTCGCCCCGACGAGAGCGACCAGCGAATCGATGACTAGAGAAGGGACGAGGTGCGCAGCGAGTAGGGTTAACAGGGCGACCAGGCAGGTTGCGAAAAAGATCTTGTGGCCGAGCCGAAGTGTCACAGCTCTACTCGGTATCGAACCTGTATCCGACATTCTTTACGGTCACGACGCGGCGGGACTCCGGCCCCAACTTATCGCGTAGCCGCGCGATATGTTGGTCGATCGTACGGGTGTCGATTTCGTAGGAGCGGTCGTAGCCCCACACGTTTTCAAGTAGCTGATCGCGACTGAGGGCTTTGCCGCGGGCGAGGACAAGTATCTTGAGGAATTCGAATTCCTTCGAGCTTAAAGTCACGGTCTTAGTTTTCACTAACACCGTGTAGCGCTGAAAATCCACAACCAAGTCGCCAAAACGCTGTGGCCCTTCATTTTTTGTTTTGGATTCCGTTCTGCGGAGTACGGTTTTAATGCGCGCCATGAGCTCCCGAACGCTAAACGGCTTTGCCATGTAATCGTCAGCGCCGAGCTCGAGGCCGAGCACCCGGTCTACTTCTTCTTTTTTGGCCGTCAGCATGATGATCGGCACCTGGGAATCCTGTCGAAGCGTCCGGCACACCGTGATTCCGTCGATTTTGGGAAGCATGAGATCGAGCAAAATCAGATCCGGGGTCTCTTTGCGTGCGGCCGCTAGGCCGGCTTCTCCGTCCGTGGCCGTGAGCACTTCAAAATGGTTCTTTTCGAGGTTGTATTTGAGGAGCCGGACGATATCTTTTTCGTCTTCAATGATTAGCACGCGGGGGCTCATAGACGGAAGAATTGTAGCACCTTGGGTATGACAGTGGAATGACGAGCGCTGCGACCCGCGGACCGCTTTCAGATTAAACCTTTGACCCAAAAGCTCACGTGAGAACCGTCTCCCCGGCAGGTCTTAGGCCGGGGCCTATGGTGCCGTCGAAAACGGCTGGCGCCCGGCCTAAGGCTTGCCGGGCCGACGAAATATATGTCACCGAATCGATGAAATGTGAGTCGACAAAGTCCGGGCGGTTTGCGAGGACTTGGGACATTGAGGGAAGTCTGGCGCTGACTACTGAGGGCTGAAGGCTGAAAGCTGATTACGCGGCGAGTTTCTTTTCTTCTGCGGCTTCTTCTTCAACAGGCGCGGGTCGCAGCGGGATGGGTCGCGAGGCGGCCGGTATGGGAGCCGGGCCCCCACTTTTGATTTGCATGACAAGCCGGGCGATAGAATTCACGAATAGACTGATGAAAACAATAAAAGCGGCGTGAAGTGAGGCTTGACCCCAACCCACGGAGCCCGAAAGGCCACGGGAGGCATATATTCCCAACAGGGCGCCTGCCGAAGCTACGGAAGTCCAGATCGTCTTTTTCCAGTCGGCGTACAGCGCAGTGGCCACCGGAGTCAAAACGAAAAGTAGCCACATGGGCCCCCAAAAGGTGCCTAAAAGATAGACCAGAATGATAGTCGCCGAGAAGTTCGTGACCAGACGCGTGTGCCCGATCCGCAAAGCCCATAGGGGATTGCGACGTGCGGCATATAAAGAAGTTTCATTGAAACCCACTAACAATGTGACGATGCCAAGCGCCCAGTATTTTTCCTTTGCCTCTGCATAGCCAAGCCACATGGCGGCCACGACCATCGTCGCAGCAAAAGGCGTAAAAAAGCGGTCGATCAATCGAGTGAATTCCATTTGCAATGGCAACGGAATGAAGCGGGTAATATCCTGGAAGGTTAAACCCACTCCGACCGGGGAACCTTGTGCATTTCTTAAAATGAGCGTTCCGTAGCCCAGAAGCAGTTTGTCCCCATTCGGCCGATGGGTGATGAGCTCCTGGCGGTTGGCGGCTTGCAAACTCTGGCAAGTGGCCATAAGGACTTTAAACACTTTGGGATGATTGACGAAAGCTTTATGACACTCGGTACCGGGTTCCACTTCCTCATCTAATCCAAGTATTTTTTGGGCCATCGCGTTGACCCCCCGCACGCTGCCGCGTAGATCGACAAAGATCAGCCCACCCGGGAGATTTTTGAGCGCGATATCGAGAAACCGGTGGGAGTCCATGAGGGGGATCATGCGAGTAATATCTTGAAAAGTTAGCCCGACCCCTACAGGATTTCCCTGACGGTCCTTTAGAACGAGGGTCCCATAGCCCAAGACCATCTTCTCCCCATCCGTGCGGTGGGTAATGAGTTCCTGGCGGTTTTCACCCTTGAGAGTTTGGCAAGTGACTTGGAGAACCTTAACAATTTTCGGATGTCCGGCGAGCGTTTTCTCGCAAGGGGTTCCCGGGGTAGAAGGAATCCCCAGTTCTAGAAGGGTTTCGGCGGTATCGTTTATCGCGCGAATTCGTCCGGTGAGATCGACCAGTATGAGACCCCCTGGCAAGCACTTAACAGCGATGTCAAGGAATTCGGCGCTCTCCATAAGCGCCTGAGTCTACCTTCCGGTTCTCGGTATTTCAACCCCAAAAAGGCACTGTTAATAGATGTAATCTGGTGCCAAAAGGCTACCAGGCCCAAACCGCTGCACATCACGGGCGGCTTGGGTCTAATCCTTTTCTTAATTTCGACAGCCTAAAAAGCTTCAAGTAACCTTCCGACGAAAGGTTGACTCTAATCTGGTACTGGTGGAAGCATGGAATTTCTCAAAAAATCTCTTAGTTTTGGCATAATTCTCAGCCTTGTCATAGGGACGCGGCCTAGTTTTGTCTTTAGTGAAACTACCAAAACGGCCGGGCTTGGGTTGCGCGACCGAACGCTTCAAGAAATCGCTGAACTCGAGCAACATGAACGCCGCGAGGAAGATCTATACGAACAGGAGAAGCTAAAGGTGAAAGCGGCCTCGGATTCCTTGGTTGCGATGCGGGAGCATTACGAAAAAGCCTGTGCAACAGCCGGTCAATCAAGTCCCGACGCTTTAGAAGCGTTGAAAAACTCGGAGTCTATTCAAAAGTCCCTATTGGCCCAAATCAGCCAGCGAGATCACACGATTTATCAAATGCGCATCATTGAAAAAGGAATCGCTGACAGGCGCTTTTTGTTGCAAACTCGCGAGGCTAAGCGCCGCTGAGGATTACGGTTATGGGTAGTGGTTAGCGACGTGCTGGTAGGACTTCTTCAATGCAATGACCGCCGCATCTTCTTCACTCTTTAATTTCGGCCATTGATCACTCCCGCTCTTCTTAATATTTTCCAAACGCACCCGCGCTAATCGTTCGCGTTTTTGTAGGCCTTTCAGATTCTCTTCAAAGCGCTCCAGTTGTTCGCCTCGAAAGTGACTGCTCCTCGTGCTCAAACTGTGAATTTTTCTTGTTAAATCATCAATTTGAGCGCGCATGCGTTGTTCGTAGTTCTGCTTGTTCATGCGTGGACGGGGAGGAAGCTCAGCGGCGCTAGCGGCAAGAGGCAAGAGAAGAAGGAAAGCAAGCTGGGCCAAGCGACTCACCGCTAGATTTAAGCTTTCTTCAGACCGACATGCAAATGGCGCAGGTCGAAGCGCCATTTCCATATCGAGTATAAGACCGGATAGACCAAAAGTTCCAGGGCAAACGACGTGAAGAGACCGCCCACCATAGGAGCCGCCACGCGCTTCATCATATCGGCGCCACTTCCCGATGACCACATCAACGGGAAGAGTCCGAGAAAAGCAGCCGTCACGGTCATCATTTTCGGTCGGACTCGCTTGACGGCACCATGAACAATCGCTTCTTCCAGGTCTTCATAGGAATTCATGAGCCCGGATCGCACCCGCTCTTTATAGGAAAGATCCAGAAAAAGCAGCATAAAAACGCCGGTTTCCGCGTCTAAGCCCATCAATGCGATCATTCCTACCCACACGGCGATCGACATGTTATATCCCAGCGCATACAAAAGCCAGACTGCCCCCACAAGCGAAAATGGAACCGCCAAGAGCACGATCCCCGCTTCGACAGCGGAACCTCTGTTGAAATACAACAGCAGAGCAATCACGAAAATTGTTAGAGGCAAGATCACTTTAAGTCGCGCCTTAACCCTGAGTAAGTTTTCATATTGGCCGCTCCAATTAAGCGTGTAACCGGGGGGCGGATGGACGTCCGCCGCGACCCGCTTGCGGGCCTCTTCGACATAACCGCCGATGTCGCGCCCGTTCACGTCGATATA
>JBBSDO010000188.1:0-5879 GCA_038241515.1 Elusimicrobiota bacterium
AAGCTGCTGGAAAAATCCGGAAAGTTCTGCGCCACCTTCGTTCTCGAGATCTAACTACAACACCGACTGGAAAGCACTTTCGATCCGTCACTCACGGTGTTGAATGCATCCGGCCAGAATAGGCACCCTTGCCTGGCGAGCCGCTTCGAATAGGCGTTACGAAACGGCGTTCGGCGAATAAACGGCCCGCTAATTTGGCGATTCGCAACCTCCCTTTTCGCCGGCCTTGCGGGAAATCCTACCTTGGAGTAGAATCGGCCGTGGACTTCGACTTCTTAGCCCCTAGGATTCTTGAATTGTTGTCCGAAGACAATTTCGGTTCCTGGGAGTTGTGGTGGAGCATACGCTCCCAAGCAACGGACCCAAACGAAGATGCATCGCGGAAAGAGTTTGTAGATTCAGTAGCGACACTTGTTGGGGAAGGAAAAGTGTTTGCGGCTATCAAGGATTCAGCCAGCACCTTTTCTCGGCACCGCTTCGACCGCGCGCGCCTTGAATTCGAAATGGAAGGTTCGGATCATCCTGATCCGGCGACGTTTTATTGATTTGGAACACCGTAGTAGGTGCGTATCCGCCAACTTTAGATAAGACTGGTCATGGCCCTGCAACCAGATCTCCCACTTGCTTTACCCCCGGTGAATGCGTCAGCGTGAAGTGCTGCACTATGCAAGTTCGGCTAGTTGGAAGAGCGCCTGCAATCGAACACCTCACATTGCTTTAGCGCAGGGCGCCTAGGTTTTAACGACAGTCCTTGTTTATTCTTGATGAGTTGCGCTTTTGGGGGAAATTAACCGATGACGTTTGAACTGGTGGATGATGTGGCACTCGCCGACGTCGCCTGCGAAATTGAGGCCGCCAGCGTGGAGCAAGTGTTTGTGGACGCGGCTGAGGCCTTTCTCGCTATCCAACTCGAAAATCCCAACGACGTCGGCCGCCTGGTTCACCGCGCGATCAAGTTAAAAGCGGACGAACGTGATTTGCTTCTCTACACGTTTCTGCAGGAGCTGATCTATTTAAAAGACACGGAGCAGTTGCTCTTCCACGTCAAGGCCCTTGCCTTTTCCGAAGTGGGCGAAGAGTTCCAGATCCAGGCGGCTCTTGAGGGCGAAAGTATAGATGCGACAAGGCATCGCCAAACGGTTGATGCAAAGGCCACTTCTTTTTTTCGATTGAAGCTGCTGGAAAAATCCGGAAAGTTCTGCGCTACCTTCGTTCTCGATATCTAACTATAACACCGGCTGGAAAGCACTTTGGATCGAATCGCGGGACGCCGCCGAAAGCGTTTTCCGCGAATCTTCAGGAAGCGGGTTCTCCCCAGGAAATGGCCAAGAAGATTTGGGACATTCTTAAAGAGCAGATTCTCGAAATACTCTCTAACAGCACCTCGCACCTCAAACGCAACGTAGGAGACCTCACAAATCTCAAACGTGTGAGGTGGTCAAATCTGGGGTCCCAAACTGGTTGAAAGATAGAGGTTCTCGGGCAACTTTCCGGTTAGAGCGACGGAAGCCTTAATCCCACCCATATCCCGCAACATATTCTTCCCGAACAGCTTGATAGTCGCGGTCAAAGTGGAAAATTGTGCCGTTCTTTCCGGCGTAAAGCACATTCTCGACGATTACTTCGGCTAAGCCATCATCGTCAACGTCGCAAATGCGGGTTATTTTTGAGTCAGAACGCATGTCATAATGGCTTTGGACGGATACAATTTCTTTCAAATCCTCTTCAGGGTTTCCTGCCGCATCAACGCGTAACATGGCGAGAACTTTCCAGCCTAAAGCATTCTTCTGCGGTTTTGTTTTCACCGTGGCCTGTACCAAGGCTAATCCGTATTCCGCCCCCGTATTAGAGAGCAGCGTGCAACTATAAAGTTCAAGGTGGAAGCCGTCACTAAACTGATCTTTCATTTTTGAATTTTCCAGTAAGAATCTCAAAAATCCCTTCGTCTGACTTGGCTTACAAGCACTCGAATGGGTAATCACTCGGACGGTCGGACTCTTTACTTCGAAATCTGTGTATTTTTGAGCAGGATACCCTAACTCTTGCTGAGGCGGCACTTCCCGTTGAACACGCTTACATGCGCCTGCTACGGGGACTATTTCCTGCATATCCTTTGAAATCTTTAAAATTTCTTCCCGTAAAGAGGCGCAGTCGCCAAATGGAGTCTTAATCTGTGAGTCGCAACCCAGGTGTACGAACTCTTTGGCCTCTGCGAAACGGTTCTGGTCGATGGCAGCTCGCGCGAGACGAGTACAATGCACGGAGGAACCGCCTCGACACCCCTTTTCCAAGTATTCCCTCGCTTTGTCAAAATCGGTTTCCAGAACGGTGAATCCAAGTTCTAGACATGCCTGTTGGTCGCCATATCGACATCCTAATTCGTCTAAGTTTGTTCGCGCTGAACCGGACTGTTTGGCTCGCATGCAGGAAGCGCCGTCTCCTGCGTCGCAACCCTTCTCGTAGTAAACGATGTAGAAATTGCGATCCTTATCGCCAGTATGTTTTGTGGCGAAACGATTGCAGGCCAAGCCATAGCCTAATTCGCAACTTTTCAACAGAAGATCGTCTTCGAGAAGCGTTGCTCGATCTTGCGCGGCGTGGTCGCCGGGTCGGTCAAAGATTTCAATGTTACTTTGGTAATAGCAATCTTCGCCGTTCCCTTTTTGGCAGCCGTTGATAACAGTTTGACGTATATCCCTCTCTGTTGAAAGTCCGCGCTGCAGGTAGGAAACCATTCCACACGCCCAAGCTAATCGCCAAGGGGGGCCGCAGGCAGCTTTGAAATGGGTGGTCGCCTCTTCTGTGTTGCCCATCTTTAAGAAAACCCAACCTAAACGTAAACAAGCCTGAGCATTCGTTTTGTCGCAGGATAGCTTGAAAAGCTCTATGGCCCGATCATTCTCTTTCTGTTCAAGGGCAAATTCTGCTGCCTGGGCACATGCGTAATACCGATCTTCTCCTTCGCATGCCTTGAGCAAGACCTTGTAACTGCCTTTTTTGTCTCCGCGCTCCTTGAGCAGGTTCGCCAATGCTGTGCAGGATCTTGAGCTGTTCTTTTCGCATCCCTTCGAGAATAATTGAATCGCCAATTTCTTGTTGTTCTCTTTCAGTGCCGTGCCGCCAGCAATTTCGCAAGACCTTCCTGTTCCTTCAGTGCAGACCTTTTCCGGCCCATAGCGCAGAATATCCGCCGTGGTGCAGTACAACTTGTCGGTGCCAAGGCCGGTATACAGACGACAAGACTTATCATAAAGCTCAATAGCGAGTGTTTTCTGATTCCCAGCTGCTGCCCATTCCGCGTATAGAGCACAGCTCAGAGGATCATCCTTATCGCAACCCAGTTTGTAATAAGAACCTGCTTTTTCTGCGTTTCCGTTGTGTTTCCAAAAATCGCCGACTAGGTAACACGAGTTGGGGTAAGAGCCATTCTCACATCTTTCTGTTGCGGTAAGTATTTCAACATCCTTGCCGAAGCAGGTGGCAGGTTGCCCAATTACGCTTCCGATAATTCCTAGAGCAAAGGCAGATGCAAATCTGATTATGAATCTCGGTATCATCTCTTGGCTATGTTGGAAAGGCATGCTGGTAAGTATGCATTCCACGATTAATCTGTGCAAGTAGGTTGGGGTGCACGCGTAAACACGAAGAGTGAGAAGCAATAAACATTTCCCTATTCCTCAGTCGGTTGCCGCACCCCTTGCGGGGTCGGCGGAGACGCCCACCTAAAGAGCCGGGGATGATACAGGATGTCTAAAGGGCGAAAGTATAGATGCGACAAGGCATCGTCAAACGGTCGATGCAAAGGCCACTTCTTTTTATCGATTAAAGCTGCTGGAAAAATCCGGAAAGTTCTGCGCCACCTTCGTTCTCGATATCTAACTATAACACCGGCTGGAAAGCACGTTGGATCCGTCTCCTCACGGTATTGAATGCATACGGGCAGAATAGGCACCCGTGCTTGGCGAGCCGCTTCGGAATAGGCGTTACGAAACGGGAGGATGACGGAACCATCCGTCGCAGTCGGTTCTGGAACTAGCGCCAAAGAAAATCCTTCCTGAAGCAACTCGACAGCCCTACTGACCTCCGCGGCGAGCCCCTTCGTTCCTCGGCGTTCGGCGAATAAACTGCCCGCTAATTTCGCGGTTCGCGACCTCCCTTTTCGCCCCGCCAATACACGAAAAATCATATGGTAGAATGGTTTTCGTCGTCGCAAACCGCACCATATCGATTTCATTTCGAAGGAGTTTTCATGAGTGCACGGCAGAAACGGGTTTTGATCAGCGTCACCGACAAGACGGGCATCGTGGAATTCGCTGACCAATTAATTAAATCGGGTTATGAGATTATTTCCACAGGGGGAACCGCCAAAAAGCTGAAACAATGCGAGATCCCCGTGCGTGAAGTTGAGGACATCACGGGATATCCCGAGATTTTGGACGGCCGGGTAAAAACATTGCACCCGAAAGTCTTTGGGGCCCTTCTGGCGATTCGCGATAACGCGCGACACGTGAAAGACATGCACACGCACGATATAGAACCGATCGATATGGTGGTCGTGAATCTTTATCCTTTTGAGAAGGTCGTGACCGAAACCGTTCTGGACGAAAAAGAATTGCTGGAGTACATCGACATCGGGGGGGTAACGCTGCTCCGCGCGGCGGGAAAGAATTTTCATGATGTCGCGATTGTCTGTGATCCCGGCGACTATCCGCAGATATTGCATGAGTTGTCCGAGAACGACGGTGTCGTGCGCGTGAAGACTAAACGGCGCCTGGCGGCCAAAGCGTTCGCGCACACGGCTCGCTATGACGCTGTCATTTCGTCTTACTTCCGAGAGCGCGACAAAGAAAAAACCCCCGACATATTTCCGCAAGAGATGACGATTGGTTTAAAAAAGGTTCAGTCGTTGCGTTATGGGGAAAATCCTCACCAGAAAGCGGCGCTCTATCAGGAGACGGGGGCGCGCAGCGTGAACTGGGGAATCGTGACGGCTAAAAAACTTCAGGGCAAAGAACTTTCCTACAACAACTCCCTTGATTTGGATTCGGCCTGGAATCTGGTCAGCGAATTTCATCAAACGGCGGCCGTGATCGTGAAACACAATACGCCCTGCGGGGTCGCCCTGTCGGATCGGCCGGCGGAGGCGTTCCGGCTGGCGATGGCCTGCGACCCGATGAGTGCCTTTGGAGGCATCGTTGCTTTCAATAAAGAAGTGGATGGCCAAGCGGCTGAGGAAATGATCAAAATTTTTCTCGAATGCGTAATCGCCCCGGGCTATAGACCCGAAGCCATGGACGTGTTTCGCAAAAAGGAAAATTTACGCGTTTTGCAGCTGCCGGAATTTATCACGACGGCCGCTAAAGAGTTCGATGTCAAGCGGGTCTCCGGGGGTCTGCTGGTCCAGGAGAAGGACTACGGTCGCAGCACGGATTTAAAAGGGGTCACAAAAAAGTCGCCGAGCCCCGAAGAAATGGCGTCCCTTGAATTTGCTTGGCGGGTTGTCAAACATGTGAAATCCAATGCGATCGTGCTGGCACGCGGGCTCCAAACGGTGGGACTCGGCGCTGGCCAAATGTCGCGCGTTGACGCCCTGCGCGTCGCTTGGATGAAGCTTCAACAGCAGCAGCCTCTGATCCTCGGGAGTCAAAGGCCCCTGGTCTTGGCTTCTGATGCTTTCTTTCCTTTCCGGGATTGTGTCGATGAAGCGTCCAAAATGGGAATCGCCGCCATCATTCAGCCCGGGGGCTCGGTTCGCGACGAAGATTCCATCCGCGCGGCCAACGAATACGGCATGAGCATGGTCTTTACAGGAATGCGGCATTTCCGGCACTGAGATTTCCGAGAACACATGACTCCATGAAGACGGTCGCGATCATCGG
>JBBSDO010000189.1:0-5825 GCA_038241515.1 Elusimicrobiota bacterium
AAGGCGATAAATAAAGCGAAAAATACTAACAAACCTATCAAAACCCGCAGCAGGGCAACTTCTTTAATTTCGAGAAATCGTCTATTAATTGGCAGCACCGATTTAGATCCGGAGTCGAGAATGAGTCCATAAGAGAAGGACTGGACAGCAATAAAACCGAGGAAGATGGCCAAAATGAGTGTATGCAAATCGAACAGCGCTAGCGGACCGATCTGAGCCGGCCCAATCACCATGCAGGGAACCGCCATCAAAAGACTAGTAATTCCGAGCAGGATGCCCATGTAGGCAAAGCCTTGGGGCGCTCGTGAAACAATAAACAAGAGATGTCTCATTCCATCGCGCCATGTTGATAGATGAGGTATCCGATTCAAGGCATCGCGACGCAGGGTGATAGGCATCTCCACGATTTCCCCTCCCGTCTTCAGGCAGTTGATGATAAGTTCCGATGCGAACTCCATACCGTCGGAGCTGACATGCCACTGAGCGTAATCCGTTCTTCGCATCGCCCTAAATCCGGAATTGCAGTCACTAATTCGTGATCCAAATAGTAAGTTGATCAATTGGGTCAAAACGGGGGTCCCCAAGTACCGATGCAAAAGGGGCATTGCCCCTTTCTCGATGGTTCCTCGGAAACGAGTGCCCATAGACATGGTTGCGCGCTTCTCCAGCAAAAGTCGGACTAAAGCCGGGCCTTCAGCGAAATTGTAAGTCAAATCGGCGTCTCCAAAGAGTATGCATGTCCCCAATGCCTTCTCAAATCCGGCCTTCAGCGCCGCTCCGTATCCTCGCGTTGCTACATGAACGATTCGGGCTCCTAACGACTCTGCGATATTATCGCTACGATCCGTGGAACCATTGTCGGCTACGACGACTTCAAACGAATATTCGCTTGCGCGAAACGCATTCTGGATCTCTTGAATAACACGTCCGATTGTTCTGGATTCATTCAGACACGGCAGGACGACGCTGACGTCTGGTGAGGATTCAGACCCCTTGGGAGGAACGATTGAGTTCAGTAATTTAGGTGCGGGCACGATGGCTAGGTGAACGTCATTCTACTACAATCAGGCCATGACACCTGGAATCATCGATTACTACAACGCAGGATCGATTTTGACTCGATGGCGAAGTCGCCTCTCGGTGGTCATGAGACGCCGAATGCTGGCGATCATCCCACTTACTCCCGGAATGCGGGTCCTTGAAGTCGGTGCTACCCCCGAGGATGACCTTGAAGATACCAATTTTTTTTCCATCGAGAGCCAAAAGGCTGGGTGTGAGGTATGGGTCACATCTCCCGAGGACTGTTCTGCCTTAGCGAAGAAACGCGGCTGGGGCTGGCTTCCGTTCTCCGAGTACCTCCGGACAGACAAACCATCTTTCGATATGGTCATCTCATCCGCCGTTATTGAACATGTCGGTGCGTTACGAAACGACAAACTTGAGCATCTCCGGTGCCTTAGCCGAGTCGCACGGCGGCGCGTGATCGTAACGACCCCAAATCGCTATCATTGGTTGGAGGTCCACACGAAGCTTCCCTTAATTCATTGGCTTCCAAAAACGTGGCACCGAGCTCTGCTGAGAGCGTTGGGAATGACTCAATGGGCGGCGCCTGCCCACTTGGACCTATTGGGGTGGCAAGAATTTAAATCACTTATTAGGGAGGTATTCCCGGAGGCAAACGTCACTTTTCGCCGGTTCTGGTTCTTCGGGGCCCCAAGCAACTTATTAGCCAAGATCGATAAATAGATCGAATTTCTAAAAGGCGAAGGGAGGATGCGTTTGCCGACGGCACCCAAAATAAGATACTTTTTCAACGCCTATATAGAAAGCTGACACTAATCAAGAGAGCGCGAGGACGACATGCCTATTAGATTGCGGATTCAGATTTTCCTGGGAAAATTGCTAGTTAACATCATGGGGATTGTGAGAACTCCCGCGAAGGGAATTTATCCCATCGTTTACTACAACGCCCAACTTGAAAAGAAGATGGTAGACGAGTTTGTACGAGATGGAGCGATCTGGTGCAACGACGAATGGAACATTAAAAGCATCTGCATAGACAACCTTTCGGTCGACGGTCTTATTTTGGAGTTTGGAGTGTTTAAAGGAGCTTCGATCAACTATATGGCCGAGCGAGTAAAACGTGAAATCCACGGCTTCGATAGTTTTGAAGGTCTGCCGGATGGACGCGGAGTTTGGCAGAGCTACTACCGAAAGAGGGCTTTCGACCAGAAGGGCCAACTCCCAAAAGTTCTTTCGAATGTAAAGCTACATAAAGGTTGGTTCAACGAGACCTTGCCCACCTTTTTGCAAAGCCACCCAGAAAATGTATCCCTTTTACATATTGACAGTGATGTATATTCGTCAGCGCAGACGGTGCTCCATCTGCTGAGCAACCGCATCGTCCCGGGAACGATCATTTTATTTGACGAATATTTTAATTACGATGGGTGGCAATTTGAGGAATACCGAGCGTTCCAGGAGTTTGTGAAGCGATTCAAAATTCGGTATCGGGTCTTGGCTGTCGATACTTTCGATGAAAAACCCAGCCCGTACGGAAAAGTGGCATTTGTGATTGAGGCGATCGCTCCTGCTTCAGAAAGACCAATCCTCAGAACCCAGCCTATCGCGGCCGCCTTAACCTAATCCCCGCGGGCCTTAGAGCCCAACATGCTTCGAAGGTGTTCTACCAGTCGGTTCCGGTAGTGCTGCCAGGTCTGCTGTTCGACCCGTTGACGCGCCTTTCGGCCCATACTCCTTGCTAGATCCTTGTTGTTATACAGTGTTTGGATTTTTTGGGCTATGGTATCCACATCCCTGATAGGAACGATGAATCCTTCTTCGCCATCTCGGACGGGAGACCCCGCATTGCGCGTGGTGATGACCGGGAGTTCGCTGGCCATTGCTTCCAGAACGGCCAAAGAGGTCCCCTCATGAAGAGAAGGAAAAACGAAGACATCGGAACCCTGGTAATAGGAATGAAGTTCTGAATATGGGACGCTTTGCAGGTGGCGATAAAGTCCTTGGTAAGGTGCTAAGCCGCCTCCGCGGCCCACAATGGTCCCGACAAGAACCAATTCGGCATTGCGGAGCTGAAGGCGTTTCCAGGCTTCGAGAAGGTATTTCAATCCCTTGCGTTGGCTCAGCTGACCTACGAAAAGCACGCGAAACGGCCTCGGGCTTTCGAGCGGACCCGGACGGAACCGGTCGACATCCACCCCATAGGGCAATAGGCGGATTTTGGCCGGGTCGACTCCCACTTGGCAGAGAGTCTCGTGCACGTAATTGGATGGGACCAACACCCAATCGGCCAGCCGGGCCTCCGCAAGGCAGCGTTTGACCGTGGATTCCAGGCCGTGCAATGGAATACTGTCGCTCCATTCTGGGTGCAACCGCTTCTCTTCCTCCAGCAAAGGGGCGCCTATGGCAATATGTCCAATAACCTGATCAAGAATTCGCACAACGCCAGAAGCTGCACAGGCTTCAAACGTTTTTAACGTTGAAGTATCGTAACCAATAACCGCAGCTGGACGGCACTCCGAGACATGCCGCGCCACGGCGCCGTCGAATCGCTGATTGCGTAGCAACATGGTTCCAGTCACGAAGGGCGCTGGTAAACCTAACTTCATCGCGACGGTGAACACCGTGTCCCAAAGGGGATGACTGCGAACTCGTGCGCCTCCAACACCGGTTTGCTGGCGACGATTGAGCTCCCGAGATAAGCGCAGGCCAAGCCCGCTCGGAAGGGCTGCAATGAGATTTGCGAGCGGGCCTTGGGGGCGAAAGTAGAGGCCCGTCTCGAAGTGGCGCAACAAACCTGCTTCCTCGAGAGCAAGTACCGCTTGGTAAGCCACTAGCACACGACTGGGATGGGAGACAGTAATACTTCCGGAGCTCCTACAATAAAGAGGCGCCGAATTATTGTTCACGTAAATAAATAGACAGTCCCTCTCTGAGAGAATAAGTCGGCTGCCAATTCAAAACTGCCTGGGCCCGATCGTTTCTCAACACGTTATAGGCTACGTCAAAAGGCCGTCGCTTGTTAACGATGAAACGCGCTTTTTTGCCCATTAATTGGGCTAGCTGAGTGGCTAAGCGAGTCAGCCGGGTGCCTACCCCCGTAGAGATATTTAGGATCCGGAAAGGATCGGAACTACTGATCGCATTACCAAAAGCATGCATCACGTCTTCGATATAGATGTAATCTCGAACGGTGTCCCCCAGCAAATCAGCCGTCTCCCCTCGGACAATTTGATTGTAAAGATAGCTCACGACGCCTTGCTCCCCCTTTTGTACTTGCCCCCCACCATAGACATTGCTGATGCGCAAAACCGTTACATGGACAGCTGAGCGCCGTGCGAAGTGCGAGAGGAACAATTCGGATCCCAATTTACCCACTCCGTAAGAACAAATGGGATGAGTAGGAGCACTTTCTGTTGCTGGCTTTTTTAACTCACCATACACCGTTCCCCCTGAAGAGGCGAAAACGAGGTGGCGCACGTGCTTTTTTGCACAGGCCTCGGCTAAAGACAACGTCATCTTGACGTTTTCGAGATCGAGAAGAGGCTTTTTTTCCCCAATGGATGGAGTTGTAAGGGTAGCGAAATGAAAGACTGTCGAAGCGCCTTCGACCGCATTCTCCAGGCTGGGCTCTGAAGACCGATAGCGGCAATCCGCAGCGAAAGCGGCTTCATTCGAATTTTGGCGACCAATAATCCAGCTATCAATATTATTGCGCAATAAGTGGCCATGCAGGGCTTGCCCCAGGTATCCAAGCCCTCCAAAAAGCGCAACAGATCCCCTCCGAGTCATGCGTGTAACTCTCGTTGACCGAAGGTTAAAATCAAAGGTTTTGTCAGAGTATCCATAGATGATCGTCGGGATTATACACGCGATCGCTTACCCGGGCAATAAAACAAGGAATCGCAGAGAAAAACGACGCGAGCCTAGCCGCGAGGCACAAGTGTCCGAAGTGCCCTTTTAAATCCTTCGAGATCTTGGTCAAACGACCATTCTGAAATAATGCGTAAACTGGCCTCGCCCATAGAGTGCATGAGAGCCGGATCGGAAGTTGCTTTGAGACAAGCGGCGAGTTCTTCGAGCCGACCAGACTGGTAGATAAAACCGTTCTCGCCGTGACGAACCAAGTCCGGGCCGCAACCCACCTGGTCACTCACTATGACCGCCCGGCTAGAGTTCATAGCTTCGTTTATAACTAGTCCCCACGGTTCATTTACGGAAGGAAGCACAAATATATCGCAAAGATCGTAAAAGGATGGAAGTTCGGTCTGATTTTTAAAGCCAAGGATGCGGATCGAGGACCAGCCCATTTCTTTTGCTTTCTGCTCGATGGAGCCTCGTAGTTCTCCGTCTCCAACAAAGAGAAGATACGGCGCGGGCTCCTTTTTGCCGTCAGTCGATAGAAGTCGATAGGCCTCTAGAAGTTCGTCGGGCCTTTTTCTCGAAGTCAGTTTGCTCGCAAACAGGATAATCGGTCGCCCCCGTTCCAGGCGCAACTCCGACCGTAGCTTCTCCCGCGACGGAGTGGCTTTCCGAGCCTTGTCTTGGAAAAAGGAATTATCCACAGAATATGGCATCTTGAAAATACGGCTGTCGGGAACTCCATATCCCTGGTAATAGCGGCTGTTTAAAGTGCCGATGGCAAGGTAGCCGTCTACAAAACGGGTCAAAACTGAAAAATAAAGGCGCTTGAATTGTCGCTTCATTAAACCCCTGACCGCGCTGATCGGTGTTGCCTCGTCGCGCAGCAATACTTTTACTCCGCATAGACGTGCCTCAATCATGGCCAAGTCATGAAACCATCT
>JBBSDO010000190.1:0-5823 GCA_038241515.1 Elusimicrobiota bacterium
ACGGGGGGGAATACGGCTAAGAGCAAAGAGAGAAAGAGTAGTCAGATCAAATCGTAAAAAGGAGTCAACGACATATTCTCTTTGCGATTTGATCTGACTACTCTTTCTCTCTTTGCTCTCCCTGGGGTCTCTTAACCCGCCATGCTATATTCTTAAACATCCCCCATGCCTAGCGTAACGATCATCGGAAGCGGGCCGGCCGGAAGCGCCACGGCTATCCGTTTGGCGAGAGCGGGATGGAGCGTCCGACTCTTTGACAAAGAGCGGTTTCCTCGTGCAAAACTCTGCGGCGGATTTATGAGTCCGGAAAGCCTTGAAGAATTGGAGGACCTGGGAATTTTGAAGCTTCTGCGCGAGGCAGGTGCTATCCCCATTCACCGGACGGTGATCGCATCGCG
Source organism: Elusimicrobiota bacterium (assembly GCA_038241515.1). Classification (GTDB taxonomy): domain Bacteria; phylum Elusimicrobiota; class Elusimicrobia; order 2-01-FULL-59-12; family 2-01-FULL-59-12; genus JBBSDO01. The sequence goes on from JBBSDO010000190.1 coordinate 399, forward strand.
GAAAGGGACGATCTTAGAATCGGCATTACCGAAGGAGGCACTCTCGGTTTCTCGCTATGTCCTCGACAATCTCTTACGCCAGCAAGCCCAAGCGTGCCATGCAGAGCTTCATACAAACGAAGATGGGTTCCACCAAAAAGTCGCGGACGATTATACGGTGGTGGCCGCGGGGAGATCCAATGATTCGGATCGCCTGAGCGATCACAAACCGGAGTTCCCCTGGTACGCGCGTTCCAAAAAACGGTATTTTGGCGTCCAAGCCATTTTTGACGATGTCCAGGGCATCACCGATCAAGTGGAATTGGATTTGGTGGAAAGCGGCTATGTGGGGCTTGCCCGTCAAAAAGAGGGCGTCAACGTTTGTGCTTTAACGACCCACGAAGCCATGCACACTTATGGGCCGTCTCTGGATCGACTCTTAGCGCATTTCATGGAAGAGAATCCTATTTTGAGCGGGCATCTGCGTGGGTCTCGACGGACGAATGCTTGGCTGGCCGTGGGGCCGGTGGAGTTGGGCATCCGCCATTTAACCGGGGACCACACGTTTTTTGTTGGCGACGCGGCCTGCGTCATGGATCCGTTTGCCGGGGAAGGGATGTCTATGGCGCTTTATGGTTCCCGCATTTTAGCGGCAGCTCTGCAGCAAAAAAGTGAACCGCCGGACTCGTTCTACCGGCGACTATGGCATCAGGCCTTTGATCCGGCGCTCCGGTGGAATGCGATTATGCGTCTGGTATATAGTGTGGACCTTTTGCGCGAGCCCAGTTTCCACGGCCTGCGCTGGCTTTCCAACGGGGTTGCACACATGACGAGTTTGACACGCTACCGTCCGATTCAAGATCTCGACGAACCCATTCGTTTGACCGTCGCTTAATTACAGGACTAAACATGAGAATTATTCTTCGTAGGGCAACGACCGAGAATTAGATTTTTGATGATTTGATACTTCCTTCCTCGCGCCAAGACGCCAAGCTCGCCAAGGAAACCGATATAGGGTTCGGTACATCGAGACTACAGTAGTGACAGTTTCCTTCCTATCCTGACCCTCAGCCGTTCTTGGCGTCCCTGGCGGCTTGGCGCGAGGCGCCGTTTACAGACCCCCTGTGCGGGCACCTTTATCGATTCATGAGGGGATTTTGAGTCAGTTTCTATGCTTTGTGGGAGTGGCTTTGGGGGAGGGTTAGGCTCGTTGATCATCAATCATAGAGCCTGCAGGGAAACTTCTTTTTAAATTTTTAAGCCCGCCAACCCATTTCCGTTTGTTGCCGGATTCTGGGCCGCGTTCAAGACTTCCCGGACTTTATGGCATAGACCTTCTGACGTAAAGGTCTTCTCAATGAAGTTGACGCCGTTATCTTGAACGCCGCGTTGCCCGATGATGTCTTCGTTATAGCCGGACATGTAAAGGATTTTCGTAGCGGGGCGTTTGGAGGTGATCATCTTACCCAATTCATGTCCGTTCATGCCGGGCATAATGACATCCGTGAGTAGCAAATGGATCGGGTCAGGATGGCGCTCGCTAATTTTGATGGCTTCGTCTGGGCTGCTTGCATGGAGCACGTGGTACCCCTTCTTGCGCAAAGCCCTGACCGACACTTTTCGGACGATGTCTTCATCTTCTACGACCAGGACCGTTTCGGAACCTCCCTGAGCGTCTCCCCGGTCGAAGTTTCGCCGGTCTGAATCACTGGGGCCTTCCGCCCGCGGGAAATAAATCCTAAAGGTGGTTCCTTTTTGCGGCTCGCTTTCTACGGCGATGTCTCCTCCGGCTTGCTTGACGATGCCATAAACATTGGACAGCCCGAGGCCTGTTCCCTTGCCTTCTTCTTTAGTCGTAAAAAAGGGCTCAAACATACGGCTCAAGGTCTTTGGAGTCATGCCGCAGCCGGTATCTGAGACGGTTAGCATGACATAGCGACCGGACGGGGCGTCAAAAAGCCGCTTGACGGGGGACTCCTTTAACTCAATATTGCTGGTTTCAATCGTCAGCTTACCCCCTGTCCACATGGCATCACGGGCATTCAAGCCAAGGTTGACGATTAGCTGCTCTAACTGTCCTTCATCCAGTTTCACGGGCCCCGCTTGAGGATCTAACACCATTTTAACTTCCACATCCTCACCCAAAAGCCGGGTGAATAAAGCCTCCATGGAACCGATCACCTGGTTTAGATTGAGGACTCTAGGAACGGTGAGCTGCCGACGTCCAAAGGCCAAGAGCTGTTTGGTGAGCGCGGTCGCTTTTTGTGCGGCATTGACGACGAGTTCCAAATTTTCCCGGTGCGGGCTCGTGGGCCCCAATTCCATCTGGATCTCATCAGTTATTCCCAAAATCCCCGTCATTAGATTGTTAAAGTCGTGCGCTACGCCGCCCGCCAAGCGTCCGAGCGCTTCCAACTTTTCCGCCTGGTGCAACGCGCTTTGAGTATGAACGAGCTCTTCTGTTCTCTGTTTCACCCGAGTTTCCAACGTCTTCGCCCATTCCGTCGCCGCCGCTTGACGTTCCTTGGCCAATTGAATATCGGAAAAAGCCAATACAACGCCATCAATCTTATCATCCACAGTTTTGTAGAGCTGAATCCGCATGCTGTACCAATGGCCCGCCCCGTCCTGAATCTCGCGCTGTTCCGCTACCAGGGTCTTCAATACCGAAGCGATCTGCGCTTCGAGATCCGGCACCACAATAGAAAGTTTTATTCCGTGGATGGATCTCCCAACATCCGTAGGCGCAATGTCCAGCACTTTTTCTGCCGCTGGGGTCAGACGCCTCACGTGATGATCTCTTCCTAGAATCACGATCGGGACGTTCGCGCTTTCCATCAGATTCACCAAATCGCTGTTCAGATCGGAGAGATCCGCATTACGATTGTTCAGTTCGTCGTTCAAAGTCGTCGTTTCTTCGTTGGTCGCCTGCAATTCTTCCTTGGCGGTTTCCAGCTCTTCATTGGAACTTTGATATTCTTCATTGCTGGAAAGCACTTCCTCATGCGCGGACTTCAATTCTTCGTTGACAGCCTCCTGTTGACTAATAATCGATTGGAGGTAGTCCTTGCCAGCCGCCTGCTCCTTCTTTAAACGAGCGATCTCTGACTCGGCGGCCCGGAGCGCCGCCGGACTGCCTTGCCGTCCGAGTTTCCCAGGTTTTCCTTCTGAAATAATGTTTTGGGGTGCCTCTTCGAATAAGACCAGAAAGTGTGGATCTCCGGAGGAGGTTTGTTTGAGAGGGGTCACCTCGATGGTGATCGTTTTATAGTGCCCGTCTACTTTAATCCGGGAGCCGTGAACCTTTACGGAGCTTCTGTCCTTTTTCGCTTTCTCAATCGCCGGGCGCAGCTCGAGGAGCAAACCGTCCTTGGCCAATTTGAAAAGATTATGGTTCGCCATGCCCGCAGACAGCTCGAGGTACTGCTTGATCGAACCCCGAAACTGCACGATATTCATCGCTCCATCAATAATCACGCCCGCCGGAGCGCGTTTCTCCAAAATATACTGATCCGCCTCTTTCAGCATATTCGGACCGGTGGCTTCGCTTGGGGCCTTGGGGGGTTCGCCATTGGTTGTTTCGACCGGGTAGTCGCTGGCATGAAAGAGAGGGTGCAGACGCATCGAGATTTGTTTCTTGGCAAAAATCTTAACCTTCTTATCGAGCGAGCTAAAAAGATCGAAATAAGTGCCCAAAGTTTCGGAGTTTCCGAGAAGCAGAACCCCAGATGGCTTTAGGGCGTAATGAAGAGTGGCCATAATCCTTTGTTGCAGTACGGGTCCTAAATAGATCAGCACGTTTCGGCAAGAGATCAAATCGACCTTCGAAAAAGGAGGATCTTTGGCGACGTTTTGTTTGGCAAAAACACAGAGGTTTTGAAGAGATTTCGCAATCTGAAAACCGCCCGAAACCTGCGTAAAGAAGCGGCGACGGCGTTCTATCGAGACCTGCGCGAGCGCCTGTTCACTGTAAATTCCCACTCGAGCACGCTGAAGCGGCTTATCGCTGATATCGGTGCCGAAGACCTGAATGTCATGCCGAGTGGCTTTCCCTCCCAGGAATTCCAGCAAACAGATGAGGATGGAATACACTACCTCCCCCGTCGCGCAGCCCGGTACCCAGATCCGAATCGGGTCGTTCGGCTTCCTATCCTTCATCAGTCGAGGAAACACCATCGTTTTTAAGGCGGCGAAGGTCTCGATATCCCGGAAAAACTCCGTCACATGGATCAAGATGTCGTCGAAAAGTGCCATAACTTCCGCCGGCTGCGTCGTCAGAAGTTTTGTGTAGTCCTTCAGCGTACTGACCTTTTGAACGATCATCCGCCGGGCGATGCGTCTGCGGAGTGTGCCCTGTTTGTAATTGGAAAAATCAACGCCCCGATCCCTGTGAAGAAGTTTATAAATCTTCGCCAGATAATCGCTTTCCTTTGAAAGAATCTCTTCCCCGGGACTTTTTCGAAGTTGTACCGCAGTGGGGTCACGCGCAATGCGAGCGAGCTCCTGGGCGATCTGTTCCGGTGGAAGGACGAAATCGACAAGTCCTGTCGCCGTCGCATGCGCCGGCATGGAGTCGATTTTGGCCGATTTAGAGTCTTGAGCGAAGGTAATCCCTCCCCCCGCCTTGATGGCTTCCAATGCGTGAGAACCGTCTCCGTCGCCGCCAGAAAGAATGACCGCGACCGCATCGCTCCCTTTATCCGCGGCTAGCGAATTCAAGAAATAATCAATTGGCATGAAGGAGATTGTATGTTCTTCACGCGGAACGAGGTTTAAGACACCTCCCTGGATGCTCATTTGCACCTTCGGGGGTATCACGTAGACATGGTTCGGTTCTACGCGAGTCTTATGCTTAACCTCGCTGACCGGTAATCGGGTTTGGCGAGAAAGAATGTCGGCAAGCAGGCTTTTATGATCCGGCGCCAAATGCTGAACCAATACAAAGGCCATTCCGGTATCGATAGGGAGAGATCGGACGAGCTGCGTAAAAGCTTCCAAGCCCCCGGCGGATGCTCCTACGCCGACGACAGGAAATGATTTTTCCTCCAAGGATTCAGGCTGGATTTGCTTTTTCACAGTCACACTAACTCCATTTCTGATACTCATAGGAAATCCTCCTATCACTTTGGGAAATGGAGCAGCCTGGCTGGCGAATTCGTGGATCGGCTGGACGCATTACAAGTGTTCCTCAGTTAAGGACGAATACGACAAAAACACCATGGCCCCAAGTTGCTTCCTTCGGATGCCAAACCCCGGGCGGGTTGATTTGGTAGGTGTCCCCCTTATAGCATAAATCGAAAGAAAATCGGCTATTTAACCGTTAGCTCGAATGTGCAGCGACACACAGTGCGGCCAAGAACTGGGGTTTTCACCCTCCCCCTTCTTGGGGGAGGGTGGGGGAGAGGGTACCGTTTCCCTCGCCGTTCGCCCTCTCCCGGCCTACGGC
>JBBSDO010000191.1:0-5793 GCA_038241515.1 Elusimicrobiota bacterium
CGCTGCGGGCGATCGGCTCTGGGCTATGGTTCGTTGAAGTGGACCTTACCAATGTTGAGTTGACCTTACGGGTGTATTGGTGGAGCGGGTAAGAGCGGAAAGGGCTTGTAAGGGCGACGTCAACGGATCATAGCCCACTTCTGATAGCTCCTAGCTCGGGTCGCATCGTTTTTTGTGACATCCGCTGCGGGCTATCGGCTGCGGGCGATGGTTCTGACGGTGTGGCCTTCACTGGGCTATCGACGGAATACCGAGGATCTATGCAGACGTCGTGATCGCCCTAGGCGACCCCGTGAGCGGACGATAAAACATTTCATTGTAATGCAAGCCGTGCAGAGTAGCGGCAATTCCTGAAATGAGGAAGAAAGTTTCCCATCCCGCGGGTAAGGTTATTCCGTGCAGATTTGCCCAAGTCCGTATCATTACGACCAGCATCATCATGAAAATTCCAGCGCCAACGGTTGTTTGATTCGTGGCCGGTCTATCGGGCGGGAGATCAATGGGAAGGTGTCGTAGGCGCTCGGCCAATTGGTCCGTCCGCCCATCGATCGGTTCAAAAGCGATAACAGACTTATCCCCACTTCGTTTATAAAAAAGCCTCAATCCATAGTTAGGTCCCAGCCACTCATTGATAGGCACTAGCACTTGAACAGCGTTCGAACCTCGGTCGTCCATCATGTGCTTCATTATCTGGCGCAGCCTGAACCTCCGTGTGGCTCGATCATATTGCGCAGCATATTTCGGGGCACGTGTATCAACGTCGACCAATCTTAAAGGACTTAAATAAAATCCCATCGGTTCGGGACCGCTTTCTTTAAAAATCGGTTCACGCTGAGAATTCAGATTATGAATTTCCCAAGATATCATACTGTCAGGTTTCGAAAAGCCAGTCCTCCCCTTCAAAGGAATAGGCGTCGAAAGCGCCGAATCCGTTCGCAGCATTATGTGCACGGCCCCATGCGAGAAACATAAACCGATCGTGGGCTCCTTCAGGGGCAAATTGATCGTGCGCGTCACACGTTTCTCCGGTTTACCATATCCATTCATCGTATCCATATCCAATGAAAAACGCGTCGAGGAGGCATCCCATGCCATCTTAAAGCGGTCATTATAAAAGCGATGGCCCATTTGATCGTATTCTCGCCAAAACCAACCCGGCTTTATTTCCAAGACCCAGCTCCCGTTGTCGTGAATCCGAACATTCAATTCAATACCTGGAAGAACCGCCTGCTTAAGATGCCAGCTGTTCCCCTTTTCTCCCTCTATCGTTTCAATCCACGGAAGTTTGTTATAAACAGATCCTTTAAATCCTTTCTCTTCATCTTGCGAATTCTGTTTTCTCCGTTTTGAATGCCCTTGCACGCTCACTATAGGATGAGAGATCAACAACTGTCTATTTTTCGCTTGCTCGAAAAGAACTGTGCTACGTGCAGTTAGATCTTCAGGCAGGTCGGCAAGCGGATACTTATTGAAATCGAATTCATTTAATCCGGCCTGCTTCAAGGGTACATTGATGGATCCGAAACGGACCAAAGCCGATTTTACCCATGTCGGGAAAAGCCGCGCTAGGAGGAGGAGATTCAAATGAAGAGGGTTCGCTTGCCGGGCTAACTCAATGACCCTTTCCGAAGAATATATCCCTTCTCGTTCGCTATCAGTGACTCTAATAATAGTTTGGGGAATTCCGGCAATGGTCATGGCGGCAACCCAGGAACCAAATACACGCTCATCCTCAGCCCATTGCAATTCCTCTGCGGCATTTTTTTCTGCCCATTTTCGCTCGGCAATAGTATTGTTCTGCCACGCATCTCGTATCACCTTAACGATCCTCTGCCGTCTTTCATACACATCACTCTCAGTGAGCTCTTCGAGTGGTTCTGTTTGAACGGCAGCCGACTTGTCCGTTCGAGGGCTTTGCAATAAAAGGGCGACGACCCTCGGCCAAACCATCTCGTTCCACCATTCATAGTAGAGACTACGGGTTTTCCGACTGCGCAAAATCGTCAGAAATTGGGGGTCGAGCGGACTCTTCTTATGCTGACGAGCCAACGCCGCCAATGTGCTCACTACCGCCGCCGGGGTCACCAAGCGAAGATCTCCATCGTGCAACAAAGCATGTTCAAGCAAGTCAAGCACCTCAGGCCTTCGCGTCATGATCCGACGAAGTTGGAGAATGAGATATTTTTCTACATTGAGGTTTTCATACGGCACCGTCTTTCGCATAGGCGAGAGCTCTTTAATAAACTCAAGAAAGGGCTCATCAAACCTATTACTGGTTTTTGCGTTATAAACCTTGAGAAACCCCATAAAGCGAGCCAACTCATAATTTTGAGCCCAGTTTTCAATTGAGAGCTGGGTGAGCAGCGCAAGCATCTCCTGTACTTCCGGAGGTTGACCGTGAACAGTCGCTTCAAAAAGTTGGCCCATCCGAGCATGAAACTTTTCGCGGGTTATCTGATCCAGCCTTCCGCGCTCTCTTTCTCGCAGAAATTCTATATATCGCTGAATTAAGATTTTGGCATACCATATTTGTAGAACTGTCAGAGGACGGCCCAACTGAACCACCTCGGCAAATTCCGCGACGCGATCTCGTAAGCCGGGGCTCCATCTTGAAAATTCCGAATGCTGGCTGATGCGGACGATCGTAGCCTTCACTCGTCGATCAATTTCAAGTGGCGAAGGAGCCTTCTTGGATGAATGCTTGGAATCGTTACCCCCTTTTGCAAGGGCCGCGCCTGGGTCGTCGATGCCAATAATTTTCTCGGCTGCTGGCGGCAATTTAGCGTGTTCATCCAAATCATCCGGATTATGGAAAAGCCGAGCGCGTCCAAATAGACCTCCTGGCCCGAATCCAGAAAAGCCTCTACTAGAGGGCAACACTCCCTCTTTAGTTTGATCTTTATTTTGACTTGTCCAAGCAAGCTTGGCCTTGTCGATAATCGGTGCGGTAGGATAACCCAATGCCACGGAAATCGCTTCTTGTTCGAAGCGTATAGGAGCAATTTGACGTGGCAAATTTGTGGCTGATGACCCAGCGGAGCTTGGGGCGCTCGCCGAATGCGAATTGGATAAAAGGCAGGGGATGAGAATGACACGAATTGAATATGAAATTAGTCGGGACATGCTAGAAAATGATAGCCATTGAGTGTTACGGTTTGGTTAAGAATCAGGCCCGATTTTGACGGTACTGAAAGGCCCAGGGGCGAGTTGACCTTACGAGTGTATTGGTGGAAGCGGGTAAGAGCGAAAAGGGCTTGTAAGGGCGAAGTCAACGGATCATAGCCCACTTCTGATAGCTCTTAGCGGATAGCGGCAAAGAAGCCGTTACCTCTTTAAGGGATAGGAATTCCTCTCCCAAAGGGAGAGGTTAGGTGAGGGGTCTCATGCCGTCGTCGTTTCATGCCTGGACTTGATTTGCCCCCTCACCGACGCCTCTCCCCAAAAGGGGGCGAGGAATGAGATGGCTTCCATGGTCGTTACCACGGCTGTGGCGCGGCGACGGTTCTTACGTGAGCTTTTGGGTTTTATGCGCTATCCGCTACGAACTATCGGCTATGAGATATGCATTTTGGACCATCCCTACTCGCTCTCCATCGGATCATTGCCCACTTCCGCTAGTCCCCGATAAAGTTCTTAACCCCGGCAACGAGGAGCGCTAGGCCGGCTTTGGAATCGGCACATCCGAGTTCTTGCCACGTCTTGCCGGCGACGAGTCGGGTCAAGTTGTTGCCCGGCCCATAGATCCAAGAGTAGGCCGCGGTAGGTCCGCTTACAGCCAATCGGGCGAGTTCGGCTTCCTCTTCAGCGGTCTTGGGGAGCCTTATGGGGTGCTCGCTTTCCTTCGGGTCTCCTAGCTCGGTATTCGAAACAGCTGAATTCTTCTTGCGAGGGACCCCATCGCGAATCGCGTCAGCGAGTTTTGTCAAAAAGTCCGCCAGGCCCTCTTGAGGAGGGTCGAAACGGTTCTCTATAGAGATAAGCCAGCGACCACTTTTATAGGTGATTTCCCACGCTCCTGTCGGTCCCAAAGAACCGTTGGAAAATGCTAAGGATTCGAGTCCCGCTAAAGGATCTACATCGGCAACCTCGGCGGCCATTTTTGGTGCCTGTTTGCCAGCCAGTTTCGAATCGATGGCCGCTCGCGCCTGCTTTAAAGACCACCCACCTTTGATGATTTTACGGGCCATGAATTTTTGCGAATTCCCATTGTCAATACGCATCAATTCGATTGCGAGCTCCCGGGCGAGCGTGCGTTGACGCACGCTATCGAGGACCTCCTTGGGCAGCTCGAGCATCGATATGGACTTGCTGATAAAACTACGGTCTTTACCGGCAATTTGCCCAATCTTCTCTTTGGTCCAATACCCCGGATCAAGCTTATTGATCGCCGCGAAACCTTCAGCCTCTTCTACAGGGTTTAAATCTTGGCGCTGAACATTCTCAATTAGTCCCTTGGCCGAAGCCGCAGCCTCGCTTGGCACGTCTACTATCCGGGACTCGATCGCTTCCCTCGCTAGCAGCTTTGCTGCCCGCCAGCGCCTTTCGCCCGCGATAAGCTCGAATCCATCTGGAACCCTCCGTACCGTAATGGGCTGAATGAGCCCCTCTTTGTCAATGGACTCGGCTAGAGATCTGATACCGGCTTCCTCAAAATCCTTGCGCACTTGGTGCGGGGATGGGCGAATTTGGTCCAATGGAATCATTTGGATCACGAGGGCGGATTCTGGGGCGGTCGGTACGTCGGACATAAAAGCCTCCAATCGGGCTTGAATTGTTTGCCGAAACTCAGGCCGAAGCTGAAAGCCTGCGCTGCTTTCGAAGAGATTCCAGGTTGAGTCCAGATTTCGACCTATTGGCGTTAGACTCGCTTCCCGCGATCGTTGCGCTTATCTTCTGCGTGCCGAGGTTTCCCTTCCTCGAGGTACCCGGCGGCGTAAAAGGCCTCGAGGAGATTAAAGCTGAACGAGTATCTGACTAACCTTGCAGGAGGACCCAAATAGTGCTGAATAACGATCTCCGCTTGCTGCACCTCTTGGGTCCTTTGAATGGAACGTAGGAGGACGTCAGGGGGTACTAGATCTTGGCTATAAAGTTGCGCGGTCAATCTCACAAGCCTCATTTGTTCTGGTGTCAGCAATCCGCCCGCCCAGAAAGCCCGTGCGGATTCAATCAAAGGCTCGGGAGGCCGGGTGGCGAGACCTGTTCCGTAGGCCATAACCATATCGATCGCATTACCCGGTACTGTGGGGATCCCGAGTTTGGCGCGGATTCCATTGCGCAAAGCCCAAATCCTTTTTTCAAGGGTACCAAATTCCTGGGCGATGGCCAGGGTGGAGTACCCCTGACACACCCAAGAAAAAACCGTAGTTTCTTCTCCGGTAAGCGGTTGGTTGAGTAAATCGTTCTTTATTTCGGCTTGGTCCCGTATTGTTCTTGGGGGATAGAGGGCGAATCGAAGGATGTCTACCGCATTCCCTCGATCCTCCATAACGGGAGCAGCCTTGTGGTCGAGTAATGGCGCATTCTTCTTGTCTTGTGCGGGGAACGAGCTAGATCCAGTAAGACGTCGTTGCCACTCCTTTTCCGCAGTCCGTATTTCAAGCAGTATTTCATCAAGAACAGCGTTGTTAAATGGTCGAAATATCTTCAGGCTGGGAAATCGCTCCGCGGCGACTCGAGTCCAATAGGGCAAAAAGCGGTCTCTTTTGATCTCTTCCTTTTCGCTCAGAACAATCGTCAAAAACCTATTCACCTGGTTCTGGCTCCAACCCAATTCAGCATAGGACAGCGCGC
>JBBSDO010000192.1:0-5786 GCA_038241515.1 Elusimicrobiota bacterium
GTTTCCGCTGGCCAGATAAACGACAAAAGCTTTCCGGATCTCCTCGGTGATCCCGCCTTCATCGAACAACATCTTCATGTCAAAAAGATCGCGAGGGTGCTGACGGTCGAGTGCCGCGCAAATTTTCCCTCCGTAGAGATCAGCGAGGGAAAGAATCGGCGCTGAGAAGGACGTGCGAAACAATTCTTTAGCGTGGGGTACGAGTTCCCGCTCTTCCACGGGGAAAACCGTCCCTCGGAGGACTTCGTTCGGTTCCACTTTGATCTTGGCCTCTCCCCAAAGGACGGTTAATTTGGAAATCCTCTTGGGGTTATCGAGGGAATGCGACCGGATATCGACCTGCGGCAATGCCTGCTTAATGTCCCGGGCGATATTCGCCAGTGCGCCTTCAATGCCTCGAGAGGTGTCATCCCGGGATTCGAGCGGAAGGTAGGTCAGATCGATATCAACGGAAAGCCGCGGCATATCATGAAAAAAGAAGTTGATGGCGGTGCCTCCTTTGAGCGCAAAGCAACGCTGTTTCATCACGTGCGGAAGCACGCGAATCATGAGCTCAGCATGTTTGAAGTAGGGCGACTCTTTCATCGGGGCACCGTGATCTGATATTTCGAATCGAATCGGCCGCCCTTGATGACACGGCGCTTTCCTTTGCCAAGATTGACTTTGGACAAATCGAGTTTGGAAACCCACGGATGATTGCATTTATCGGCCATGTACATGAAGAGCCTCTTCACTTTGATCGATCGGCACTGCATCAGGAGCATTTGAAGCAATTCGGGTCTAAGACTCGTAAGTCCCTCCATCAAATGGAACGTGCCTTCAAAAGAGCCCTGACCAGGAACCAGGTGGAGTGCTTCCAGGATGGCTCTTTCGGTCGCCGAGATCGTGATGGAGTAGGTCCCCATATTTCTTGGCTCGAGTCCCAACTTTTCTTCTTTTCCGAAGAGATCGGCGGTGGTATAGCGTACGGTATCGGTCCAGGCGTATTTTGAAAACCACAACGGCAACCGAACGCCCGGAGCGCCGAACAACCAGACCTGCGCTCCCTTGCCCAAAGGGAGAAAATGACCAAATCCCTGCAATTCGAGAGAGGTCTTGGCGCCGACATGGACCCGGAGGGACAACTGCTGCTGCAGCGCCCACACGCCGCCCGTCCAATCGACGTTGTCCCCGGAGATTTTAAACGCACCGTTCCCGATATGCTCTAGCCAAGCGGACTTACGGTAGACATCGCTAAGTTGTCGGTAGATGCCCTGCTGGGTTAGCCACGATTGAACGGCCACGGTGCCTCGGGGCCAAGATTTGAGAAGATGGTTTATTTTACTTCCATTTAGACTATCCATAGTAGACAATATAGTATAAATATGAACCATATTCAATACATAGTTTAATTTATAGTAACAAAGACTACTTCTTATTGTCATTAACGCAGATAAGCAAACTTCGCTGCCCTGTAGACTCTCCGATCACATGCTGAGTTGTAAGAAAAAGAGTACTTTTCTCTTACAAGTTCTATAAATAAACATTCATCTTTTGCACTGAAACATAGATCAGTTTTTAACCTCAAGAACGACTCGATGGGTCCAGCTCTTTCCGCTTCAGCGCTACAAGTTTAACGGCTGCCCCATGTCGTGCATGGCCCCCTGTTCGGGGGTGTGATGGAGACACGTCAAGGCGGCCCGTGAGCATAAACGGTGCCCATTTATCCCTCCCGGTCCATCCTCTCCTTTGCTGGCGCTCAGTCGCCCTGCCACGTGTCGAACCTCCGCCGCATGGGCTTGGCAGGGTGACGGCTCCTTCTCAGGCCGGTCGTGAGGTACCGTTCCCCTAATTTACATAGTCGGTACGTCCCGACTATGTAGTTATTGGGTTACGGGACGCCTCCAGGCTGCCCGCTCCCCCACACGGCGGGCGGACGGTCCAGCCTAAACGGAGACTACTCCCTCGCCGTAAGCGCCTTTGGTGCCTTCGCGGAAATGCGAAGAATCCAAAGGAGCCATGGCTATGACGAAACCGACAAAAGGAAAACACGAAACAAAAATCAAGAACTGCGATGATGCAATAGAAAAGCGAAATTTCATTAATTTAAGAAATTATGCACAAGGGATCTCCATTTTCCTGGGTTTCTGCCTAACCATCTATTTGGCCTATCGCCAACAATATCTCGACTCGTTGCTCGGGCTCACGCTCACCATTGCCGCGGCCACGAGCGACCGACTCAAGAGAATCCGCATCGGACTGAAAGGACTGCAATCCAAATGGCGCGACCCTCCGAAGTAACGCGCTATTCACATTGGATATTTAGGTACCAATCCCATATATCCGGTTCCGGACCATACGCGGCCTCGATCCCTTCAAAGGACCTGTAGTCGTCATCGACCTCGATCCGGAGTTCATAGCCGACGACATAATTGGCGTCAATAATTCTGATCCGTTCATAGTCGGCTTCATCGTAAGGGTTGAAGGCGTCGCCGGGCTCCATGGCGAGATCTTCCTCTTCAAAAACGTACTCGCAGACGGCGCAAACGTTCCGATAACAAGGCGTCTTCAGTTCATCGTCGAAGCAAAGCCCATAGGAAGGGCTGTGGCGCCTTAGGGCTTGGAGCAGGAACCCCGGCATCCGTTGAATGTGAAATAGCAGAAAGAAGCCGAATTCTCCCTCCGGCAATTCTGATCCTTCGGGATTGGCCGCCAGAGTCACGACGCGGTTGAGATGACCGCATTTTCTGCAGCATGCGGTCGATTCGACGATATACATCCGTGCGTCCGTTTGAATAATCTGCGGAAACGCGAGGGACCCATTGGACAACGTTTTATTTGAATTCATGTTCGCTCCTCATGCCCGGTCGCCGCGGCGACCGAGCATTGATAGTTTCGTCATGGGAAAACTTCTCCTGGTGAAACGGTTTCCAAGTCATTGGTTACTCGCCGACTTCCTGTCCCTGACTTCGGTTGGGATTCCGGGCGAGCGACTGGACTTTATACGCCTCCAGCTTCATCGCAGAGCGCTTTTCGCCGTCCTTGGTTTCCCAGGAATTCGAACGAAGACGCCCTTCGAGATAGACCGGGCTTCCCTTGTGCAGAATATCCTTAGAGCGGTCAGCCACCAGACCCCAGACCGCGCAGGGAATAAAAGACACCTGCTTTTGCCATTCGTTCTTCTGGTCGAGGTAGGGTTTTTCAACAGCCAGGTTGAAGTTGGCGACATTCTGCTTACCAACGGCTCGGATCACGGGCTCGGCCGTGAGTCGACCGGCGATGCGGACATCATTGATCCTCGGCATGCGAACACCGGTGGACGGCTTGGCGGGCGCTGCGATCGGCGTGGCTGGGCCATCAGCGACACTTTCTGCCGCCGAAGCGGTCGCGGGAGGGGTGGCTGATTTCCCGTTTCGCTTAAACGCGGGGATATCAAGCGATGCAGCTTTCGGAATTGGCGGCGTTGGGGGAGGTGTCGTTTGTTTCGCTGAAGTGGTCTTGTTAGCGGTCTTGGGGTTAGCCATGTTGGTTTCTCCTTGAGTTTAGTGTCTCGCGTAAAAACAACTGCGAGAGTCTTTCAGGCGGCGGTTTCCGGCATATCTTCGATGTTGAATTCTTGTCGACACTGTTCTAACTCCTGTTCGGTCATTTCTCGCGCCATGGGCGGCGGCGCGGCTTTCAGCCGGCGGATCACCGGCTCAATCGGCGTTAAAGAGACCGGCGGCCTGATCCGGCTCTTGAAAACTGGCTCATTGAAATAGCGGATCTTTCGGGCCCGGATAGGCGGCAGGCCTTCCACCATGATGATCTCGTCGTCCGGTGGAAGCTGCAGAATTTCCTGAGGCAAGAGGAGATAGCGTGACGTCTGCGAAACCGACCGGCTGCCTTGTCCGGACAAGAGCGAGAGCCCTTTGCGTTCACTGAGGCTTTCCGTTCGAGCGCCATACGTGCCGAGATATTTTGAAATCACCTCCGCCGTTTGATAATCCCCGGAGGCAAAAGTGACTTTCACTTTGGACATCCCCAGGAACGAGTTGAGCCCGGCGCGTTCGTAATGACGCTCAAGTTGCGGGAGGTCTTGAATAATCATCATAAAGCGTACGCGATAACCCCGAAAGTACGCGCTGGCCTGCTCGAATTGCGTCATCTTGCCAAGGCTGGCGAATTCGTCCATGAGGAAGAGCACGCCAAGAGGTTCAGTCTTGGGGTCGGGCTCCTTTTCTGTGAGGATGTCAGTCGCCTGCTGATAGAGGATTTGAAGAAGGGGACGCAATCGGTGCAAGTTATTCGGGGAAACGCCGACATAGAGCGTGATGTGCTCTTTTTTGAAGCGGCGCAGGTCAAAGTCACTGGCCGAGGTCGCCGCGTCGATTAGCGGGTTGGCCCAGAGTTCGAGTGCGGAGGAAAGCGTCGACAAAACGCCGCTTCGTTCCTTTTCGGCTTTTTGAATGAAGGCGTTCAAAGCCATGCAGGCGACTGGATTCATCTCTTGGCGGTGGTGGGTCAAAAGATCATGCGCGAAATCAAAGAAGTTGGTTTCGCGGATCGTGCAAAGGAGATTGCCGAAAGTCACTGGAACGTTCGGCTCATCGAGCAAATGCAGCGCCAGACCCACCAAGAGGCTACGGGCCTCGTTTTCCCAGAAATCATGTTTCGGCAGGAGCAGATGGGCGATTTTCTGCAAGTCATCGATCCTTAGTCCGGGATCGTCACTGACGAATTGAAAGGGGTTGTACCGATGGGTCTGTCCATTCGGTTCTCCCGGATTGAAGAAATAGATCTTTTGTCCGCGTTCGGCGCGGTATCCGCTCGTCAAGCGGAAGTTCTCACCCTTCACGTCATGGACAATGGCCGAGTCGGACCAATGCAAGAGGTTCGGAATCACGAGACCCACGCCTTTGCCGGAGCCCGACGGCGCAAAACACATCAAATGCTCCCATCCCGGCATGCATAGAAAACGTCCTTGGCGCGTCCCGAGAATAATCCCGGACTCGCTGTAGAGCCCCGCTTTTCGGACATCCCACCGGGAAGCCCACCTGGCATCCCCATAAGGACTCGTTTGTTGCCGATTCCGAAGGATAACGCCGACGATGAGCGCCATGAGCGTGAAGGAGGCAAGTGAGCTTACCTCCATCAGAATTTTGACCGGTTTCAATGCAAAGTACAGCGGAAGATAATGGATGAGCGTGAGCGGTGTCGCCAAGTGAACCGGCAGGCGGCCGAGCACACAAAATAAAAACCCAGCCAGCCACGACCAACTGATGACCGCCGTCAAAGCGATTGCCGCTCCTAAGACGGTTCGATGCCTATTCATGCTGAAGTCCCCCGATAGTAAATTTCTGAAACAAAACGACGCCCTTTATCACCGCGTTTAAGCTGGACGACAATCGGAACAACGTGGCGGATGTAGTCGATGATTTGCGGCCGCGTGAGGCCAAGGTCGCCCTGCATGACCATGAGGGCCAATTGTTCAAAGGCCATCAAAGGCGAGTCGGCGTGGATGGTGGCAATCGATCCCGGATGTCCGGTGTTGATCGCCCGTAAGAAAGAGAAAGCTTCGACACTGCGAAGTTCTCCCATAATAATGCGGTCGGGCCGCAGGCGCAGCGAGGCCTCGATGAGCTGCTGAGGTGTGACCTGGGCCCGACCTTGTCCGCCGCGTGAAGCGAGGAGGTGGACGCGGTTGGCCTGAATCAGTTGAACCTCGCGCGCGTCCTCGAGGAACACATCGCGCATCTCGTCGTCGTGCTCGAGGTCGGCGACGATGGCGATCGGGGTGATGGAATCGAGCGGCGCCGGCTGGCTCA
>JBBSDO010000193.1:0-5765 GCA_038241515.1 Elusimicrobiota bacterium
AAAATCACCCCGCGCTCCACCACATGCAAACCCAGATAGGCATGTATTCCGGTGAGGACTAAGCAGGCGAGCGCCGGCCAAAGGAGAATTTGAATTGCGTCATTCATTTTTTACCTCCGACCGCATCGTTCAGAAGTTTTAAATCATAGTCAAAGAGGTCAAAGTAGTTTCTGATTTCTTTAACGCCTCCTACGGAGGGCGGAAAAATCAATAGTTTGGCCCCGGTATCGGCGGCGATTTTTGCTGGCAGTTTCTCATCGAAATAGGGTTCCACAAGAATAAGCGGAATCTTCTCGCGCTGAATTTGGGTCTCGAGCGAGCGCACATGAGACGGCGACGGAGGTATGCCCGGTTTTGGCTCCACATGGTTGACGATTGTAAGACCAAAGGCATGCGCAAAGTTCGGCCAGGAATTGTGGTAGGTCACTACCTTCACCCCGCGAAAGGACTCTACCAATTTGTTCCAGTCCTTTTCCTTGGCGCTTAATTTGTCTTCAAAATCTTTGAGGCCCGCGTCGTATTGGGAGGCATGGGGCTGATCAATCTCGGAGAGCTTCGCCGCCACATGTTGGGCAATGATCCTACCGTTTTCGGGATCCGTCCAATAGTGGGGATTCCCCAGCGGGTGCACATCGCCCAAGCTGCGATCGACGGAACCCGTCGGTTTCTGCAGGACGTTGCATCCATCAGAAGCGTCCAGAAACCCCGGATATCCCGGAAGAATTTTCGAATTGCGAGCGTTTTGTAGCAGCGGGGGCATCCAACCCACTTCGAGTTCAAGTCCGACGACTACCAAAAGATCGGCTCGCTTCAGACGCAGGAGATAGCTCGGTTTGGGATCGACAAAGTGAGGGTCTTGGTAACCTTTGGCGATCGAAGTGACCTCCACATTGTCCTTGCCGATTTCACGCGTGATGGCGGCGAGGTCTTCGGTCGTGGTCACGACCTGTAACTTTGTCCAGCCGAGCACGGGTAAGAGAAGAACCGTGACGAATAAAACAATAGTCTTTTTGACATTCATCGTAATCTCCTGGTTTTTAGAAGGGGTGAGCGCCGTGAGGACCAATATTGAAGACGATGCGGAGATACCCGATGTTTTCGTCTACCTCATCGGACCGCTTGAAATGACTCCCTTGAAGGCTGAGATGACTAAATTCGGATGGCGAATAGGTCAGGAACACAAGGCCTCCATATTCATGGCTGTTATTGTCGGTCGGAAATTGGGAATAATCATACCGTCCCCCGGCGGCCCATCGCTGAGCAAATTGATATTGAACCCAGCTAAAAAGGCCTCGACTATTCACCGTCGAATTCGTCGCGATCTCATGTTTACTCCAGAGAAGAACCGTCTGCCAAAGCCATGATTGGTAAATAGCCCGGGCGGGATCTTTCCAGCGATAGGTGAGATCTGCCGAATAGAGCTGGGTATGCAATGTGTCGGACGAAGTTCCGATACCGTTCAATTGCTGGCCTGTAGGGCCATAGGCATAACTTCCCCCAAAGGAAATATTCGACTGCTCGGTCAGATCGTAATAACTATTGACCC
The DNA here is from genome assembly GCA_038241515.1 of Elusimicrobiota bacterium. Taxonomy (GTDB): domain Bacteria; phylum Elusimicrobiota; class Elusimicrobia; order 2-01-FULL-59-12; family 2-01-FULL-59-12; genus JBBSDO01. The sequence goes on from JBBSDO010000193.1 coordinate 1,547, forward strand.
GGCCCGTGTAAAGAAGATCCCGGCGCTCTGCGCGGTCAAATGACGGCGTGTCGCTCACCACCGGCGGGCGCAATGCCTCGGCGTCGAGGTTAACAAAGAGCCACGGGATAGGCACTTGCCACGATAGTCCTGCCCCCGCCGCGCTCAGACCATCTTCGCCGAGGAAATTTCGTTCGGAAAGCGGCCGGATGGCAAAGGGCGTATCGTGGGGATGGGTGCGGTTGAAAGGTCCGAAGAAAGAGCGGAATTTACCCGTTCTAAGTGCTAAATCTTGCGGAAGATGAAACCAGGTGATATAGCCTTCTTCCAGATTCGCTGCGCCTTCCCGATCAAAACTGAGGAAGAAGTCTGCTTTGGCGTAAGGGTCCACAATCGACTGGAAACCTATTTCCGTTTCCTTTAATTGTAGGACGGGTTCGGGCGTTTGACCCGGATCATGCGGATGTCCCACCTCCCCTTGAAACCAACCGACCACGCTGATGTTGGGATTGAGTAAGTTGGAAGACTGTAGCGCGCTCACCGCACCCCCGCCGAGCGGCGCAGGCGATGGACTCGAGATTAGATAAGGAGAACCAACGTTTGACGGTGTTGCCGTCGCTCCGCCGGAGTCTAGAGCCCAAACAGGAATTAAAAGGAAAAGCGTGGAAACAATTAAAGCGAATCTAGTTCGCATGAGACCTCCGATCAATAAGTCCTCTGGGAGCGCCAAAACTGTTGGGAATACGGCAAAAGGCTAGACGGCGGGAGGACCTCGGGGGGCTTCTTGCAGCAGAAAAGGCTTTTCCGAACTGGCGATTTCCGCTATAGCGGCAACTGGGACAACTGCGTGGGTAGGCCGTGAAGCGATAGGGGGTGTGTCGCTTCCAATGGGGGTCGTATGGCAAAGGCCGCAACGTGCCGAGTCGGAGTTCGAATCAATGAGACTAACGTGATGGGTGTGAAGCGCAGAAAAAGAAAGTGCCCCGACCGCGAGTAGAAAAACGAGCCCCCGTAACCTCTTCTTCATCGGCAACAATCTAGCATTTTTTGAGGGGACCCTAAAAAGCGCCACCCCGTTGCCCTCCCATCACCCGGCGAACCTTTTCCTTGACACCCCCCTAAACTGGCCCTAGACTTGGGGAGCCTTGATGAAACTCATCGCTCGCCTTCGTTTGTCCCTCTTATCCAAACTAGTTTTACTCATCACTTCTTTTTCGATTGTTCCCATGTTTGCCACGGTTTGGCTGTTCATGTGGCTGCAGCCCCAGTACGTGTGGAAGGGCATTGGCGCCCTCATCGGAATTACGGCTTTTACGCTCACCGGCGCCTTCTTTTTCGCGCGGCATTTGACGCGTCCGATTCGGGCCATGATGCGTGGGGTGGAACGCATTGCGCTCGGCGATTTTCGACCATCGTGGAAGTGAGCACGCATGACGAGCTTCAAGATTTGGCTCAGGCCTTTAATCGCATGAGCGAGGAAATGCGCCGCTACAGTGAAGTCCGTGTGGACGAAATCGTCTCGGAAAAGGCGAAGACCGAAGGCATCATCTTTTCGAGCGAAGACGGTATTATTTTGACCGATCAGGAAGGAAACGTTCAGCTCATTAACCCCAAAGCCACAGGCATTTTGGAGCTCGAGGAAGGTGGCAGGGAAACGTTGAGCGGACGGCCGGTGTGGAGCTTTGTGAAGGATGACCGTTTAGCCGTGGCAGTCCGAGAATCGATACAAGGAGACAGCCCGAAACAAATCCGAGAGGTCAATCTCTCCGCCGAAGGCGTGCGGCGCTATTTCTCACTTTCCGTTTCGCTCGTGAACGCTCCTGAAGGTTCCGGCACCGCCTATTGGATGGTCCTGCTTCTGCGCAACATTACCGCTGAAAAAGAGCTCGATCAACTCAAAGATGATTTCCTCCAGTCGCTCACGCACGATCTGCGGAGTCCTATGACGGCGATTCGCGGGTATCTCCAAGTGCTGTCCGAAGAGATGGCGGGGCCCATTACGGCGGAACAAAAGAAGATGCTTCATATCATGGAAAATGCCTCCACGAAACTTCTGCACATCGTTTCAAACCTGTTGGATACGGCGAAGATGTCGGCAGGGAAATTAAAACTGAATCTTGCCGAATGCAACTTGCGTCAGATTTTGCCTAACACCGTCGAACTCTTCTATACCGAGGCGGCTAAGAAAAAAATTACGCTGACGCTCGACATGCCGGAGGAACTTGGATTCGTGAAACTGGACCCCAGTCTCCTTGAGCGCGTCATCATCAATTTGGTGGGCAATGCCATTAAATTTACTCCGGAAGGGGGTTTCGTGACAGTCAAATTCAGCGAACTCTCAGACCGCATTCAGGGCCAGGTCATCGACACAGGAGCCGGATTTCCAGCTGAATTCATGAGCCGCATTTTTAAGAAGTTTGAACAGGTGAGTGGTACGCGCGGCGGAACCGGCTTGGGACTGGCCATCTGCAAATTCATTATCGACGCCCACTACGGCGAAATTGCCGTTCGCTGCAAGCAAGGCGAAGGAACCACTTTTACCTTCTGGGTCCCCAAAGGTCTGGAACAGAACGAGCGAGGCGAAGTCTTCCGCGTGCGCGCTCCGATGGCCAACGCCGCTTAATTCAACCCCAAATCAAAAGGCAAAATGCAAAAGGCAAAGGGCAAAACTCTTGAGGTATTTTTAATAGAGAACTTCCCCAAGAAATTTGCCTTTTGCCTTTTGCATTTTGCCTTTTGCCCTGCCTTCTGAAACCCTCGTTTCCCGTTACTTTCCTTTGGTGTAGCTCAGATAGATTGAGTGTCCTTGCCGCAGCACATCCAATACCACGCCATCCGACAGGTCCACTTTTTTGGCTACAGAACCGAAGGAGGAGAGGGTGGGGGTTGGGATCTGATTGACGGATCGGATCACGTCGCCTGCCAGAAGGCCTATTTCTTCTGCATTCGAATTGGGTTCGACGTCCGTCACGAGAACACCTTCTGCTTCGGCAGGTTGCCTGAAATTCTCGGCCATCGCAGGGGTCAGCCGGACCACATGCGCCCCTTGCCATTCTTGTTGGTCGGGTTTTCCAGGCTTGTGAGACTCGGGGCGACCCAACGACGAATGGGCTTCGTCCGCCGTATCCGGACGTTCACCCAAGACCAAACTCAAGCTGATGTCCTTTCGGCCCCGGATGACTTCGAGGGGTACGGCTTTTTTGGGAGGCGTTTGCGCCACCATCGCTTGCAACTTGTCTGAAGACTCCACCGCCTTTCCACCAAAGGAACGGATCACGTCACCGCGCTTTAAACCTGCCTTTTCAGCGGGAGAGTTCTTGAGAACTTCATTCACAAGGGCGCCTTTCGTGTCAGAAAGACCAAAAGCATTGACCATGGCGGGAGTGATTTCGCGTCCCAACTCCACACCGAGCCATCCGCGCGTGACATGTCCCTTGTTAATTAAATCCTCCAAAATGGCTTTGGCTTGATTGATGGGGACCGCAAAACCAATGCCCGCAAAAACTCCCGTCGGAGCATAGATCGCCGTATTAATCCCCACAATTTCACCGCGGATATTAAGTAATGGTCCTCCGGAATTTCCCCGGTTAATGGCGGCGTCCGTCTGAATCAGATTACGATACTCCCGGTCTTCGATCGCCAGCGATTGGCGCGCGGCGGAAATGACACCGACCGTGAGGGTCTGCGCAAGACCAAAAGGCGATCCAATGGCGATCGCCCAGTCGCCCACTTTCACTTTTTCCGAATCGCCGAGAGCTGCAAAAGGAAGTTTGCGCCCTGCGTGAATTTTTACCACGGCAATATCGGTGCGGGCGTCCTTGCCGACCACCTTCCCTTTATATTCCTTTTTATTTCCATCCACGTCGTAAATGAGGACTTTAATTTCGTCGGCATCATGAACAACATGCTCGTTGGTCAAAACCAATCCGTCGGGGTCAATAATGACGCCGGACCCGACACCCTCCATCTTGAATTGATGAGGATGCTGAGGCGGTCGGGCGGGATAGGGGTTGCCTTCGCCGCTTCCGTTACCGCCGCCGTAAAATTGTTCGAAAAATTGTTCCATGGGATCGCCGAAATAGAATTGCTGGGATTCCTGGATGCGTTCAATATGAATAGTCGAAATACTGACCACCGCGGGTTTAACGATGTCAGCCACTTTTGAAAAAGAGGCCTGAAGATTTAGAACCTCGGGATGAACCTGTGCTGTCGGGCCGTTATTGCTCGGCACCGTAGTTGA
>JBBSDO010000194.1:0-5697 GCA_038241515.1 Elusimicrobiota bacterium
CGAGCCTTTTTTCCAAGGCCACTTCCCTGAAAAAGCCATCATGCCCGGCGTGTTGATTGTCGAAGCCTTAGCCCAAGTGGCCTGCGCTCTATTTCTTTCTAAGCCAGGATTCAAGAACAAGTTGGCCTTTTTTATGGGGATGGAGGAGATCAAGTTCCGGCGCCCCGTTGTCCCCGGCGATCGTTTGGAGCTGAAAGTTGAAATCCTTAAACTTCGCGATAAATTTGGCAAGGCCAAAGGAGAGGCTTTCGTGGAGGGACAGATGGCGACCGAAGCGACATTTACTTTTGCCATCGTCGACAAGGCACCTTCGGATTCATGAGTGCCGGTATGGATACCAGCGAGCGCGCGAAGATACATCCGACGGCCATCATTCATCCGACGGCCCAGATCGGCTTACAAGTTGAAATCGGACCCTATGCGGTCATTGGAGAAGACGTGGTTCTTCACCCTCGCGTTCGGATCGGCGCGCATGCGATTCTAGAATTTGCAGACGTGGGTGAAGGATGCCAGATTCACGCTGGGGCATTTGTTGGAACGCCCCCCCAGGATTTAAAGTATCGAGGTGAGCGCACGAAATTGATTTTAGGGTCTGGCTGCGTGGTTCGCGAATGTGTCACATTGAATCGCGGAACGGCGGCTACGGGTATCACCAAGATCGGCGCGCGCTGTTTGTTTATGGCCTATTCCCATGTGGCCCACGACTGTGTCCTAGGAAACGAGGTCATCGTTGCCAATTCCGTGGCAATCGCCGGACATGCCGAAATAGGAGACTGGGCCGTCTTGGGCGGTATGGTCGGAATTCATCAATTTGTACGAGTGGGGAAGTTAGCCATGGTCGGGGCAGGTGCTATGGTTCCCCTAGACGTGCCCCCGTTTACTTTGGCTTGGGGTGACCGAGCGCGTCTCTCGGGTCTTAATCTCATTGGACTGAGGCGACGAGGCTATGCTCCAGAGGCGATTGCTGATATGAAGAAAGCGTTTCGCGAGATATTTGACTCGGCCTTGCCGCTGCACGAACAAGTGTCTCAAACGGCCACTCAAGATCGGACAGGTGCCGTAAAGGAGTTTCTCTCTTTCCTACAGAGCAGTCCACGCGGTATATGTCGACCCGCCTCAAAGAAATCAAAATCCGAGGATGACGAGTAAAAAGATTGGTTTGATAGCCGGAAACGGCTCTTTTCCCATTCTCTTTGCTGACCACGCCCGGCGCCAAGGTGAACAAATCGTGGCGGTGGCTCTTAAAGAAGAAGCCTCCCAAGATTTGGAAAACCATGTAGATACGATTACTTGGCTTTCCCTCGGCCAACTGGGTAAGACGCTAGAGTTTTTTAAACAAAACGGCGTTACGCGTGCGGTGATGGCGGGCCAAGTCAAACATACCCAACTTTTTCGGGATATAGTTCCTGACTTACGCGTTGTTAAACTCCTCGCTCGAGTAGCCAACAAAAAGGCGGAGTCCTTGCTCTCCGCCGTTACTCAAGAATTCGAACTCGAAGGCATTCAATTTCTTTCCTCTGCCACCTATCTCGAGCACTGGTTGTGTCCCGAAGGTCCAATCACAAAAAGAAAACCGAATTCTACGGAAAATGCGGATATTCAATTTGGCTGGCCTTTGGCGCGAGCGATTGCCAATCAGGATATCGGGCAGACGCTCGTGGTGAAGAATAAGACCGTCGTTGCCGTTGAAGGCATGGAGGGAACTGATGCGTGTATCCGCCGCGCTGGGGAAATTGCGGGTCCCGGCTGCGTTGTGATTAAAGTGGCTCGTCCCAGGCAAGATTTACGATTCGATATTCCTGTCATCGGGCTTCGCACAATCGACTCTCTACGCCACGCAGGCGCTAAGGCGATCGCTTTGGAAGCGGGAAGAACGTTATTGCTCGAAAAGGAAGTTCTTGTCAAGGAGGCTGATAGTGCTCACCTCGCTATTACGGGCCTTCGCCTCTAAAAGGCACACGGGTCGCGGCCCCGTACGCACTGTCCTAATAGGAGCGGGGCGCATGGGCCAGTTTCACGCCAAGTACCTTTCCCGAAATCGTCGCGCTTCATTTGTCGGTGTTTTTGACACAAATGCTCAAAAGGCCCGCGATCTAGCTCGTCGGTATCGCATTTCGGTCCTTCCGACGCTTTCTGAACTCCCAGCCAACGTCGATGCGGCAATCGTTGCCACTCCGACCCCTTCGCACTTTGCGATCGGCAGTGAGCTCCTCGGTCGGGGAATTGCCTGTCTCATCGAAAAACCAGTAGCTTCATCCCTAAGTGAAGCGGATCATTTAATTGATTTGGCTGATCGGGTTCACAAAGTTCTTCAAGTTGGACATATCGAACGTTTTAATCCCGCAGTCCTGGCCGCTTCGCAATACATCCACAATCCCCAATTTATTGAGGTCAATCGGCTGGGGCCCTTTGACCCCCGCGTTGCGGACGTAGGTGTGGTGATGGATCTAATGATTCATGACCTTGATCTGGTCCTATTTTTGGTGGGGGAAGAAGTCAAGCGCGTGGAAGCCTTTGGGGCGAAGGTATTGTCCAATCATGAAGATATCGCGAAAGTACGGTTGCATTTCGCAAACGGGTGCATCGCTGATCTGTCCGCTTCGCGCGTTTCACTTCAGAAGTACCGGCGAATTCGAATCTTTCAGAAAGATGCCTATCTTTCAATCGACTACGCCGCACCGAAGCTGAAGATCTACCAAAAGAAAGGCTCCGTCGTGAAGAACCTTTCAGACATTCGGATATTGACGCCCAAGCTTGATCGCCAAGATCCCTTAGCCCTCGAAATAGACCATTTCCTCGAGTGTGTGCAGGAGGGCAAGTCTCCCCGGGTGTCCGGAAAACACGGACGCGATGCCTTAGAACTCGCCCGCGATGTCTTGGAAAATCTGCAAGTCCATGGCTAAGAGCCCTCATCTCTTTATTTCGGCGGGCGATGTTTCCGCCGATCAGCATGCCGCGGCCCTCGTGCAAGACCTCCGCGCCCATTGCCCGGAGTTACGTGTGACCGCTCTGGGCGGGGTCCGTCTTCGAACTTGTGCTGATTCTTTTCGTTTCTCTCTGGTTGGCGTTGGCGGCTTCGGATTTCTCGAACCGATCTTCAAAATCCGGCAATTATGGAAAGCTTGGCGGATCGCTGTCGACATTCTCGATTATGACACTCCCGATATGGTTGTACCAGTCGACTACTACGGTTTTAATATCCATGTCGCCCGGGCTGCGCACCGCCGGAAGATCCCCGTTCTCTATTACATCAGCCCGCAGATTTGGGCAAGCCGGAAAACGCGTCTGTTGGCGTTGCGCGCCGCTATAGATCGCATGATGGTCATTTTTCCATTCGAAGTCGCGCTTTACAGCGACGCAAATGTTCCGGTCGATTTTGTCGGCCATCCTTTAGTGTCAAAGCTGGTTCCAGGCCCCGACACGTTTTCCGAACGTCGGGTCGGCCTTATGCCGGGCTCACGACCCGATGTCATTGAGCGTCACCTTCCGATCATGGGTGCGACGGCTACACTCATCAAAGAAAAATGTCCCGATGCGGATTTTATACTCATCAAACCGGAGGTAACTCCGGCGCATCTGTTTAGTGCCTTTCAAGCCCGTTGCCCTTGGATCAAGGTGGTAAGCGATAGCACCTATCATTACCGAAGATCGTTGACGGTGGCGATCACGGTGTCTGGGACGACGTCTCTTGAAAATGCGCTATTGGGAATTCCAATGGTCGTCATGTATCGTCTTTCTCAAATTACGTACCAGATTGCAAAAAGGTTGATCTTGCTGCCTTACGTAGCCATGCCCAATATTCTTGCCGGACGAGTCATCGTCCCCGAGTTTCTCCAGAACAGTGCTAAACCCGAAGCGCTGGCTGATTCTGCCACGTCGCTACTGACTAATCGGGTTTTGTGGGCAAAAATGCGCGAAGACCTTCTGACGTTACGTACTGGCCTCGCAGGAAACCCAACCACAGCGTCTAACGTCATTTTACAAGCCTTAGAAAAGGTACCTTAAACTGCCCGGATCGACGCTCAAGTGCAAGGCGCACTGTGCAGGTTGGTGGACCCAGGAGACTTTTCCGCCGAATTCACTCCGTTGAAATTCTGCAAAAGCTCCCACCGTGCGCCTATTCCGAGTCCCATGACAAAATAGAACATCATTAGAATGTTGCTGTCATGGTATATCGTTTCCGTAATTCCAGCCACAAGCCATCCGACGACGCTGAATAGCGCAGCGAGTATCAAAACCCTTCGTTGGGAGTCTTCTTGACTATTCGCCCAGCGATACCCTTGCCAAAGTTGGCGCGTAAGCACTCCAATGAACACAACGAAAACGATTAATCCGATGAGACCCCGCTCTGCAGCTACATTAATATAGGTGTCATGCAGGTGTCCCCACGGGCCTTCACGTCGTCTCTCTTCTGATTGATACTTAGAAGATACAAGAGGGATATTTCCGGGTCCCACGCCAAGGAAGGGATAGTCCCTAACGATACGACGCCCCACATGCCACATCTCTATCCTCTCCGCATTCGGCTGATAGGCGCGGTCGAAAATGCTTCGGGCTCGATTTCGGAATACCGGCATAAAAAACAGAAGTCCGATCGGAAAATAAAGCAGACCGAGCCGCTTTAGCAATTTAAGGTCGCCATCAATAACCACAGAAGCTACTCCCATGCAAACGGTTGCAATCCACGACCCCCTGCTCAGGGATATTAGTAATGCGACAACAATTACCGCTTGTGCCAAGGGCCATTTCCACCAATCACGGGATCGATTCTCCTTTATCTGAGCAAGGGTGTATGCGAGCGGAAACAACAGACCTTCCGCATACGTGATTGGATGCGCTCGAGTTCCCTTTACACGACCGTTTACAATGGAGAGCGTATCGAGAACAGGTCTTGGAAAATGGGCAGTCCATGCCGGTAGATGGAGGAAGACACCCCGGTGCGCGTCTGTTTGCTCAACTCCAATGCAGTATTGCAGTATCCCGAACACGGCCGAAGCGATCGCACTCATCATAAAAAACGTCCCCAAACGACTACCATTTCCTCTCGCCCCCATATACGCGCAAACAAGTACCAGGATGGCAAAATAAAGATCTTTGCCTAACCGAACCATACTGTGACGCGGTGCGACACCCAATAGGCCAGAGAGAAGACTTACCAACCAGAAAGCGATAAACGCCTTTTCCAAGACCGTCCATTCAGGCGGCCATAAGCGTAGAGCCCACGTTCCAAAGACGACGAAAAGAGTCAACAGGGGGAAGTACAAAATACTTGAAAGCGCAATGGAAATGGGCAAAAAGATCGCTAATCCTGCTAACCAGAAAAAGAAAGCGATATGCGCCTGAGTTTGGGTTCGGGGGGGTAAGACGTTCATGCCGTTGTCAGGATCAATTTCAACAGTCCTAGCTCGTAATACCAATCGTCGAAGCAGGAACTCGTGCCCGTCTTTTTAAACCGTCGAGAACTGCCTTCATCCTTCCTCCGTTTTCCATAATAAAGCAAATCATAGCGCACAAAATCCCTTGTCACGTAAATGAATTCTGTCGAAGGAGTACCCACCGAATGCTTTGTCTCAGGCGAATTCCACCATTAAGCGCAACAGAGGGCATTGAAGGCCTCCCTTGAGGTTTGAAATTTAAGGCATTTTCGAGGGCGATCGTTGAGCCAATCTTCGATTGACTGATAACGTTCGGCTGAGA
>JBBSDO010000195.1:0-5690 GCA_038241515.1 Elusimicrobiota bacterium
ACTTCTCAATTACGTCGCTGAGTGGGGCATCCCTGCGAAGGATTGCCTTTTTCCTTTCCCGATCTCCTTGAATGACCGAGCCTTTGTGAAAGAGCTCTTTAAGCGTTACCAGTTGAAATCGGGGGAAGTTTTAGCGATCGCGCCGGGTGGAAAACGCTCCACCAACCTTTGGCCAGTTGCGCGGTTTACTGAAATCGCCCGTCGCTGGGTCGGAAACGGGGGCCAGGCGATCATCATCGGAGGTCCATCCGACTATGCCAGCGGCGAATCCATCAAGAGCGGAGGCAATGGCGCTATTGTGAATCTTTGTGGACAGACATCCTTGCTGCAAGCCATCGAGCTGCTTTCCCGCTGCCACATTTTCGTAGGAAACGACTCCGGCCCCGTCCACATGGCTGCGGCCGTTGGAATCCCCTGCGTTGTAGCCTATACGGCGTCTCAACTCCCTTGGCATTGGGCGCCTTGGGGGAAAAATCATCGACTCATTCGCAAAGCGGTCCGCTGCTCGCCGTGCTTCCTCACCGAATGCCCCGAGAATAACCTCTGTTTGACCGAGGTGTCTGTCGATGAGGTTTGGAACGCAGTGCAGGAAACCATAGCGGCGAGGAGCCTCCTTCCATCGTGATGGCTCGGGGGAAGACCCTTCGGTTCTTTCGGTGAAACTTACGAGAGGGGTACAGGTTGGCGCGATAAGGTATCGACGCTTGGAATCATGGTCTTATTTTCTGGTGAACAAGAAAATATAAATTGGAATGCAAATAGGCCCGGAAATCGGCGAGCCATTGCTTCGTCAACGCGCCGACATAGCTGAGGAAATATACCACGCAATCCTCGCAACGGAACCATGCCTTCAACAGCAGACTCCTTTATAACGTATCCGCTGTTGATTAGTAGTGCCCGGGCACTCTGCCAATCATAAAATCGAAAATGAGTTCGATCCATTAAGCCGTCCTCCGTGTATTTAAATTCCCCTCGTAGAAACTCAAACCTCTGTTTCCAAAAAAGAATGTTAGGCAAAATCACAATCAGAATGCCCGCGGGGTTCAGGCTACCCAGGAGACGACTGAGCAACACTTCGGGCTCCATGAGATGTTCAAGCACATGACTACAAATTACACAATCGAATCGGCCAGCCTCGCGAACGTCGAATTGATTTAGATCGCGCACCAATACTTGATCTAACTCCTTCGACGCGAGTGCAGCTTCTTCGGGGGAGTAAGTGATTCCCACAACGTGAGAGCCAATGCGCTGCTTAATTTCTCTCCCGAGGGTGCCCGAGCCGCATCCGACGTCCAACACCCGTTGCGCCGATAAAGGAACCCGATTGAGTGCGAAAACATTGACGCTAGAATAAATCACAGGGCAGATTATAACAGGATTAAAGTTTCAGGCCAACGTCGGCCGTGTATAATTCGGGCATCAAAAAATGAAGGCCGATTTTCCATCGCGTGATACTCAGGGCCATCGTGCGGCGCTGACGTTGACTGTCGGGATAGGGCTCATTTACTTGGCCTTCCTAGCCCCGGGTCTGCAAAGCATTGATAACACGATGATGCTGGACGTTTCGATCTCTCTTGTGAAACACCATGATTTCTCAGTGCCGCCTTCTTCCCGGGCCATTCTAGGCCGTGGGGGACTCTATTACGCACCCTTCTACCCCTTGCTTTCAATAGTCAGTGTCCCGTTTGTGGCTGGGGCGCTGCTGGTAGCAGGCAAATCCCATCTGCCGGACCATTTCTTGGCGGCGGTCGCAGCCATTCAAGTTTCGGTCATTTGCACAGCCCTTTCTGCCGGTCTGGTCCTACTATTGGCATTTCGCTTAGGTGGCCGATGGAAATCAGCCTTCGTGGCCAGCTTGGCCTTTGCGTTTGGAACTATGGCAATGGTTTACAGCCGCTACTTTTACGCCGATCCGTTACTTGGGCTCCTATCCGTGGCAGCATTGTATGTGGCTTTTAACGAACATCGAACGGGAGCTTTATGTGCCTTATTCTGTGCTTTGGCGGTTCTAGCCAAGCCGAGCGGGATCGTTTTAGGACCCGTTCTGGCGTGCTATTTTCTTGTGACCGAAAAGTCTCTAAAGGCATTGCTTCCGATTGGTGGTACGTTGGCGGGAGCCTTTCTCTACGCCTTTTTTAATTGGTTCCGATTTGGCCATGCGTCATCCGTGGGGCAACCCTGGGATTTCTCGTTTCGGTATTTTCCAGAGGCGCTGACCGGTTTTATGCTCAGTCCAGGAAGGGGACTTTTTTGGTTTTGTCCGCCGATTATCGGGGGCCTCTTCGCTTGTCCCCCGGCTTTTAAGAAAAATCCGTGGCAGATCTTGGCGGTATTATCGGTGGCGATAGGATATATTTGTCTTCACTCATTCTGGTCACTTTGGTACGCGACCTGGTCTTGGGGACCGCGTCTTATTTTGCCCACCGTGCCCGTGTTATGCACTTTGATTGGTTTAACCTCCACCGAACGGATGCGACGAGTCACCATGGGCCTGGCTGTCCTCGGTTTCGTAGTCAACGGGCCTTTCATGTTCGCTTTCTATGAACGCTATTTCGCAGAATACTTCGACCAGCCAAACAGTACTTGGCAGGCGGTTAATTGGTCGTTTCACGATACACCTCTCGTCCACGGCTGGCAGTCGGCTTACCATGAGACGCGCGATGCGCTGGGAACCGATGTGCGTGATTTGCTGCGAACAGCGGGTCAGCCGAACAAATCATTGAGCTCGAGTAAGTGGTTGCACGTGGTTGCGCTTTGGTGGTGGATGCTCCCTCTTGTGCGGATTTCCAGGCTGGTGGGAGCCGGGATCGCGCTACTTCTGAGCGTATCCGGAGTTGCAGTAATTGCGGCAGCCCGTCGGATGCTGCCCATTGGGAATTCTTGACACGGAAGTACGAAACGCTATAATGTTCACACTTTGAACACTGCCCCCTCATACACCGCCTGAACCGTGCCAAACGCAATCAGACTGGAAAGGACAGCCAAGCTGTTAGAGTTACTTTCGAGCACTCCAAACCTTTCGCAGCGCGATTTAGCTCAGGCGACGAATCTCTCCCTCGGCCTTATTAATTTGACGCTGAAGCGGTTAATTCAAACGGGGCATTTGAAAGTCTCCAACCTTAATCCCAAGAAATTCGAGTATCTTCTTACCCCTAAGGGCATGCTTGAAAAAAGTCGAAAGACATACGCCTATATTTCCAAAACTATCAACGTCTATGGCGAATATCAGAAACGTCTAGAGAAACTGGTCCTTCATCTTTTTAAAAGCGGCTATTCTGAGTTTGGGATAGCAGGAAGCGGAGAAATCGCGACTTTGATGGAAATTGCTTTTCGATCCAGCGGAGTGAGCGCTCATTGCCGCAGGCTTCAAACCAACGACAATGCTAAACCCGGGGAAATCGTCCTCGATTGCCGCTCGGACGCTCAGGGCGGCACCTTTGGAATTTCCGTACCAGCTTGGCTTTTACAGAAACGGCTAACCGATTCCCCAGCGATAAAGGAGCACTTATGAACTACAAACCCACTAAAGATTCCTTGCGAAACCAAACCATTCTTGTTACAGGCGGAACTGGCTCCTTCGGTCAGCGATTTACTCAAATGGCATTGAAGACGTACTCGCCCAAAAAGCTCATTATTTTTAGTCGGGACGAGTTGAAGCAGTCTGAAATGGCGAAAAAACTCCAGGGCGATCCCCGAGTGCGTTTCTTCCTGGGTGATGTGCGCGACGTCGATCGGCTTCGGATGGCATTCCGCGATGTGGATATCGTGGTACACGCTGCGGCACTTAAACAAGTGCCTACGCTTGAATACAATCCTTTTGAGGCTGTGAAGACGAATGTGATTGGAGCTCAGAATATTATTTTGGCGGCGATCGATCAAAAGGTGAAAAAAGTGATAGCGCTTTCCACAGATAAAGCGGTGAACCCGGTCAATTTATACGGCGCCACGAAACTGTGTGCCGAACGTCTTTTTGTCGACGGTAACTTTTATTCCGGGCCGAAAGGAACAATCTTTTCTGTTGTCAGATATGGCAATGTGATGGGAAGTCGCGGAAGCGTTATCCCGTTTTTTCTTGAAAAGAGAAAAACCGGCATCCTTCCCGTGACCGATAAGCGCATGACCCGGTTTTGGATTACCTTGGAACAAGGCGTTTACTTCGTTTTGACCTGTCTCGACAGTATGAAGGGGGGAGAAATTTTTATACCTAAGATCCCTAGCATGGGTATTCTCGATCTTGCGAAATCGCTCGCGCCCGAGTGTAAACTTGAGGTGTCCGGTATTCGGCCCGGCGAAAAATTGAACGAAGTTCTGATCACGGAGGAGGAGTCGCGAAATACAATTGATCGAGGCAGCATGTATGTCATCCAAACCGTGTTCAGTATGACGAACAACGGCCAGTCGCCTGGCGGTCGGACTCTCCCGTCTGACTTTCGCTACTCAAGCGAGACGAACGAGGACTGGCTCAAACCGGAAGACATGAAACGCTTGCTCGTCCAGGAAGCCGCTTCCTAAAATGGCACGACTGTTGGTCACCGGAGCCAGTGGTTTGCTCGGTGCCAACTTCTTGTCCGAGGCGCGCGATTTCTGGGAAACGGGAGGGCTTAGTCGCTCGGGCAATGGACCGGCAGGATGTGGCCCGCAAGTTAAGTGCGATCTTAGGGATGGGGAAACCGCGCGATTGGCGCTCGACGGTTTCAGCGCGGATCTTATCGTTCACTGCGCTGCGTGGACGGACGTCGATCAGTGCGAAGCAAATCCCGAAGAGGCTAAGCAGATTCATGTGGAAGCTTCCAGAATGATCGCCTGCTGGTGTGCGGAGAACCGCAAACGTCTAGTGTACCTGTCTACCGATTCGGTTTTTAGCGGTGAGGATTCGCTCTACTCCGAAGCGGACCCTCCCTCCCCGGTGAATGTCTATGCGAAAACGAAGTGGGAGGGGGAATTAGAGGTCAAGCGGATTTGTCCGGAGGCGCTCATCATACGAACGAACATGTTTGGCTGGAATTATCTCGAAAAAGGCAGTTTGGCGGAGTGGTTTTTGCGTATGCTCATCGAAAAGAAGCCCATACAGGGTTTTACGGACCTGCGATTTACACCACTCCTTGTGAACGATCTGTCTCGTTTGATATTAAAGCTCATCGACAAAGGGGCAGTAGGCACATTTCATTTGGCGTCTCGCGACTCTTGTTCGAAGTATGAATTTGGCGTGTGGCTGGCGGAGATATTTGGATTCAAGCCCGAATTAATCACCGAATCCAGTTCCGAAAGTTTTCAGTTTAGGGCAAGAAGGCCTAAAGACACCAGCTTAAGCGTTGCAAAAACGACTGATTTTCTGAAACAGGAGATGCCCGGCATTCGAGAAGGATTGAAGACCTTCAAGCTCCTTTTGGGTAACGGCTTCGTAGAGAAATTAAAAGGTCACGCTGTACCATGGGTTAGAACGCATGCACTGCCATCCTAGATGGCGAGGATTCTGTACGTATCAGATGGGTATACGACGCATGATCGGCGATTTTTGGAAAAGCTCGCGGCCTCGTCCCATGAGATTTGGTATTTGCCTGGAAGCTTCGATAGGGGTCGCTTTGAATCGCGACCTGTACCCCACAATGTTAGAAAGATGGAACCGTTGGGGGGAAACCGCTTTTGGCGACATTCAGCGTATTGGGCGCTTTCGAGCACGGCTACGTGAG
>JBBSDO010000196.1:0-5679 GCA_038241515.1 Elusimicrobiota bacterium
AACTCGGTCTACATGATGGCGTTCTCCGGTGCGCGGGGGAACCTGTCTCAGGTGCGGCAGCTCGTGGGGATGCGTGGTCTGATGGCCAAACCCCAGAAAAAGTTGACTGGCGGCGTTGGTGAGATTATCGAATCGCCAGTTATTTCGAATTTTCGAGAAGGATTGACGGTTTTGGAGTATTTCATTTCCACTCACGGAGGAAGAAAAGGTTTGGCCGATACCGCCCTCAAAACAGCCGACGCCGGCTATTTGACCCGTCGCCTTGTCGACGTGGCCAATGACGTCGTGATCACGATTGAGGATTGCGGAACGATCATGGGCGTTTCGATTGGAACTCTGTCTTCGGGAGACGAAGTCATTGAACCTTTAGAAGAACGAATTGTCGGCCGAGTGGCCGTCGACACCGTAACACACCCGCTAACCGATGAAGTCATTATCAAAGCGGGTGAATTGATCACGGGTGACGTTGCAAAGAAGGTAAAAGAGGCTGAGATCGACAGGCTACGAATTCGCTCTGTTTTGACATGCGATTCTGGTTGGGGAATTTGTGCAAAATGCTACGGCTTAAATTTGGCAACCGGCCGCATGACTGGGCTCGGCGAAGCGGTCGGCATCATTGCCGCTCAGTCTATCGGTGAGCCAGGCACACAACTGACGTTGCGTACGTTCCACATCGGTGGCACGGCAAGCCGTGTCGTCAAGCGCTCACAAATTGTCGCGGCTCATGAGGGACACGTTCGATTCTTCAACGTGCGCTTGCTGAAAAATAAAGACGGCCAACCTATCGTAGTCAGCCGAAATGCGGAAGTTTCGGTCAAAGAAGACTCCGGTAAAGAACGAGATCATTTCAGGCTTCCCTATGGGGCCCGCATGAAAATTAGCGAGGGAAAGGCTGTAGCCAAGGCCACGCTTATCGCAGAATGGGATCCGCATGCCTTGCCGATCATCAGCGAATTTGACGGAACGGTGAAGCTAGAGGACGTCATCGAAGGTATTACGGTCCACCAGGAAAAAAATAAGGTAACTGGTCTTACTGAACGCGTCATTATTGAACATCGCGCGGAGCGTCTCCATCCTCAGGTTGCGATCCTTAAAAACGGGAAGCGGGTCGCTGGATACACGCTTCCTGTGGACACCTATTTGAGCGTGGAAGAGGGACAAAAGGTGCAAGAAGGGGACGTCATCGCGAAAATTCCTCAAGAAGTGACGAAAACAAAAGATATCACCGGGGGTCTGCCTCGTGTGGTGGAGCTTTTTGAGGCTCGTCGGCCACGGAATGCGACCATCGTGTCGGAAATTCCAGGGGTGGTAAAGCTTGGCACTACTACAAAGGGTGGCCAAAAGGTGGTTGTGACTGATGAGGAAACCGGGACCGTCCGAGAATATTCAATTCCTCATGGAAAACATTTGGTGGTTTACGAAGGCGATCGCGTCGCCGTTGGAGAGGCGCTTACGGATGGGTCGGTGAATCCTCATGACATTCTAAAAGTCAAAGACGCCAAAGCTGTCCAAGAACATCTCGTGAACGAGATTCAAGAAGTGTATCGACTCCAGGGAGTCGTGATTAACGATAAGCACATCGAGATAATCGTTCGGCAAATGCTTAGCAATGTTCGGATCACCAAGTCAGGCGACACTGAACTTCTCATTGGTGAGATCGTCAGCAAAAATCGCTTTAAACGTTTGAATGAACAGGTGATTGCAAACAGCGGCGAGCCCGCCGAAGCGCAGCCCGTTCTGCTGGGGATCACCAAGGCGTCGTTATCGTCCGAGTCCCTTATTTCGGCCGCAAGTTTCCAAGAAACGACCCGCGTGCTCACCGAAGCCTCTGCTTCAGGGGCGATGGATTACCTGCGCGGTCTAAAAGAAAATGTTATCATCGGACACTTAATCCCGGCCGGGACCGGGTTACGCAGTTATAAACACATGATCGATGGAAATTAAATAATGCCTACCGTTAACCAACTCGTACGCTTTGGACGTACGCCGCTGATCTCGAAAACAAAAGCGCCTGCGCTTGTGTCCTGTCCCCAACGTCGGGGAGTGTGCACTCGGGTATATACGACGACGCCAAAAAAGCCCAATTCGGCACTGCGGAAAGTTGCTCGCGTGAAGATGACTTCCGGCTTCGAGGTGACTTCCTATATTCCTGGGGTAGGACATAATTTGCAAGAGCACTCTATCGTGCTTGTACGTGGCGGACGCGTAAAAGATCTGCCAGGCGTGCGGTATCACATCGTACGCGGAGCTCTCGACGCTACGGGTGTGCAGGACCGGAGGCAAGGTCGGTCCAAGTATGGTGCGAAGCGGCCAAAAGCCGCCTAGAAAATTTTGAATTTCGGATTGGCAAGTTCGAATTGCATCGGTATAAATTCGCAATCAGCAACTCGAAATTCGCAATAAACGATTAGGAGACAAAAGTGCCACGAAAGCAATTACGACCGCGAGAACGACGAGAGATGCCGGATGCCCATTTTAAATATGGTTCTGTTCTCGTTTCCCGATTCATTAATCGCTTAAATTTTTCCGGCAAGAAAACAATGTCTGAGCGGATTCTCGAGCGGGCGTTTGTTTTGATAAACACGAAAACGAAAGAAGAACCCCTGGCAGTTTTCAATCGCGCGATAGATCACATAAAACCCCTTGTTGAGGTGAAGCCTCGGCGAGTCGGAGGCGCTACGTATCAAGTCCCTATCCAGGTACGCCCGGAGCGCGGAACTGCGCTGGCCATGCGCTGGCTCATTCAGTTCGCCCGCGAAAAATCGGGGAAGCCATTTCACGAGCGTTTGGCCGATGAAATTCTTTCGGCAAGCCGCCGTGAAGGCGGAGCAATTAAAAAAAGAGAAGACACCCACCGAATGGCTGATGCGAACAAGGCGTTCGCGCACTACCGCTGGTAACTCGACTCCTTCAAATTTATGCCCAGGCAATACACTCTAGATCGAATCCGTAATATCGGCATTTGTGCGCATATCGATGCCGGTAAAACAACCACCACGGAACGCATCCTTTTTTACACGGGCCGAATCTATAAGATTGGCGAGGTTCACGACGGAACAACGACAACCGATTGGATGGAGCAGGAGCGCGAACGCGGAATCACCATTACAGCTGCCGCTACCTTTTGTACGTGGAAGGGTTTGGATGGTATAGAGCGTCAAATCAATATTATCGATACTCCCGGCCACGTGGATTTTACGATGGAAGTGGAGCGCTCCCTGCGAGTTCTCGATGGGGCGATCGTCGTTTTTGACGCCGGTAATGGCGTAGAGCCACAGTCTGAGACCGTATGGAGGCAGTGCGAACGGTATCAGGTGCCCAGAATGGCATTCATGAACAAAATGGATAAGGTGGGGGCCGATTTCGACATGTGCGTGGCCTCGATGCATGAAAAGCTCGCGGCCAATGCGGTACCTGTCCAGCTCCCGATCGGTGCGGAAGAAACCTTTAGTGGTGTCGTCGATTTGATTCGAATGAAAGCCTACGTATGGAACAGTGACAAATTGGGGACGAAGTACGAAATTCAAGAAATCCCAGAAGAATTGAAAGAAAAGGCTATAAAGGGCCACGCGCACTTGATTGAAAAAGTGGCCGACTTTGACGACAAGCTCATGGAAAAGTTTCTAGAGGGTAAAGAGGTTTCAGAAAGCGAGCTTGTCAACGGGATTCGGAAGGCAACTTTGACAGGGAAATTCTGTGCGGTATTTTGTGGTTCGGCTTATAAGAATAAGGGTGTCCAGCCCCTGCTCGATGCCGTATGTGATTATCTACCTGCGCCCATTGATATGCCACCCACACCCGGAACGGACCCAAAGACTAACGAGCCGATCGTCAGGCTCCCTAAAGATGACGCGCCATTTGCTGCGTTGGCATTCAAGATTCAGGTGGACCCTCGCGCAGGAGGCCGCAAGCTCACTTATTTCCGGGTCTATTCCGGAACTTTACAAGCGGGAAGCTATGTGTCCAACACCTCCAGGAAATCCGAGGAACGCATCAGTCAGATTCTACGCATGCATGCCGATAAGAGCGAAGATGTTAAAGAAGTCTACGCGGGGGATATCGCGGCAGTAATCGGTCTCAAAAACACGACGACGGGAAACACTCTCTGTGATGAAAAAAATCCCGTCATTTTGGAATCGATGCATTTCCCAGAGCCGGTCATAGCGGTCGCCATAGAACCCAAATCCAAAGCGGACGAAGAGCGGCTGGCGCTGGCGCTTAACCGCCTTTCAGAAGAAGACCCCACGTTCCGAGTTCGCACGGATGAGGAAACAAGCCAAACCATTATTGCCGGAATGGGAGAATTGCATCTGGAGATCCTTGTAGATCGAATGAAACGCGAATTTAATGTGCAGGCTAACGTGGGCCGCCCTCAAGTGGCCTACCGAGAATCGATCCGAGGCAAAGTTGAAGTCGAAGGTAAATATATTAAGCAGACGGGTGGACGCGGGCAATATGGACATTGCTGGATTATTCTTGAACCATTGGAAGCCGGTAAGGGGTTTGAATTTGAAGATAAGATAAAGGGTGGCGCGATTCCTCGCGAGTACGTTCCCGCAGTGGAAAAAGGCGTTAAACAGGCCATGGAAGGTGGAGTGCTTGCAGGCTATCCCATGGTTGATGTAAAATGCACTGTCTTCGACGGTTCCTACCACGACGTCGACTCCAATGCCATGGCATTTGAAATTGCGGGTTCAATGGCCTTCAAAGAAGGGGCGAAGAAGGCTAAGCCCGTGATCTTGGAGCCCATGATGAAATTTGAAGTCGTGACGCCGGAAGACTATATGGGGCCAATTATCGGAGATCTTCAGTCTCGACGCGCGCAGATGACGGAAAATGAGCAGCGCGGTAATGCCCGTGCCATTCGAGGTATTGTTCCGCTGGCTGAAATGTTCGGGTATGCGACAACGGTTCGCTCATTGAGTCAGGGACGCGCGTCTTTCAATTTAGAACCAAGTCACTATGCGCAAGTGCCGAAGAATATTCAGGACGAAATTATTCAAAAGCAGCAAGGCGATGGTGGGAGCGCAGGGGCTGTTAAGAAATAAGTACCTTTGATCTATCGTTCCGCAGTGTAGGCGGAATGTGACAAGCAAGGAGAACCAAAATGTCAAAACCTAAATTTGAACGAACGAAACCGCATGTAAACGTTGGAACGATTGGTCACGTGGACCACGGCAAAACGACGTTAACCACCTCCATTTTAAAAGTCTTGTCGAAAACGGGCCAGGCTGTCGAGAAGACCTATGCGGATATTGCCAAGGGCGGAACGGTGCGTGACGACACGAAGATCGTGACGATTGCGGTCTCGCATGTGGAATACGAATCGAAGAAGCGTCACTACGCGCATATTGATTGCCCGGGACATGCCGACTACATCAAGAATATGATTACGGGTGCGGCTCAGATGGATGGAGCGATTTTGGTGGTGTCGGCGGCTGACGGTCCGATGCCTCAGACGCGCGAGCATGTGCTTCTGGCGCGCCAAGTGAATGTGCCGTCGCTAGTTGTATTTATTAACAAATGCGACTTGGTGGAAGACAAAGAACTCTTGGACTTGGTCGAAATGGAAGTGCGAGAGCTGTTGACGAAGTACGAGTTTCCCGGGGATAAGGTGCCGGTGATTCGCGGCAGCGCGACGAAAGCGTTAGCGGGAGATGCTGGGGAGTATGGGGAATC
>JBBSDO010000197.1:0-5672 GCA_038241515.1 Elusimicrobiota bacterium
CGCTTTTTCGAACGTCAGAATTTGTTGACCTGTGATTGTGTTTTGACCAACAGCCCAGCCTGGAGGGAGCTGAGCGGGCCCAGAAATTCCCGGTTCCGTTGGGGAATGTGAAAAGTAAACTACCCCGCCAGAAGGGTTTAACGCATAGCTGACGGACCCGGGGGGAGCCGTCCAGCTTCCAGGTGTCGAAGGTGTAGGAGGAACGGGGCCCGCAGGGCCTTGGGAAGGTCCGGAGGAAGGGGCGCTGGACCCTCCAAAAGGGGCGTTTGGAGTATTTTTAGAAGTAGGCTCAGTACTCCAAGACATCGATTTTTCGGGCGCAGAAGGCCCCTTCTTTAGAAAAGGGAGAACGGGGGTAACGACGCTGCTGAGACCCAGAAGACTTTGGAAACTGAATCCTCCGCCACCGGATCCCCCTTGTTGACCAGAAGCGGGGCCTGTTGAGCCAGTGCTTTTATAAACGTAGTTTGTTGGGTCAATGGTGCTCGTCTTACCGGTTTTTGTGTCCTGGAGCTTAATGTAGCCTTGTGAGTCAGAGCTGAGCACGCGGTAGGTCGACTGATTTAGGCCGAAGTAGGCGCCGTAGTGCTGCTGAAAGAGCTGGGCGGCTTTTACTCGCGTGTCGATAAGCTTCTGAAGGATGGGATCCATAGGGTTTGGGTTCAGCTTGAGTATGACCTACCAATGTTACAGCAGTGTTAAATCAATGTTAATTTACGCGAAATTCGTAGGTCTTTAAGCCTATCGCGGAATTCTACACGTCTTAAAGACAGTTTCTCGCCAAGCCGCCAAGGGGGGAAACCGGAAGTAGCAATGGATATGCCTTTCTTGGCGAGCTTAGCGGGCTTTGCGCGAGGCGGTGTTGATTCGGCCTTTTGCAGAATTTACCGAGAATTCATTCCCTCGTAACCTTCCCGTAACACTCTATTGGTACCCTTAGACCCAGGACATTAGACCCAGAAAGGAAGGTCAAATGGTAAGAAAAAAATGTTTCCGACGAACGAGCGCGTTCTGCGCTCCCCTGTCTCTCCTGGCGAAATCGGCAGCCGCGCCCTTTTGTCTTTTGCCATTTGCTTTTCTTATGGCCATAGCCCATGCCGAGGCTCAACATCCGATGCCTGGCGCGATGGCCTCGCCACACAGTGAAGTCAATCTAGTTACCTCGACCGACTCCCTCCTTGAAGAAGGAAAAGCCCTTTATGAAAGCGAGCAATACATCGCCGCCTTAAGCAAGTTCATGACCGTTCTGCGCAGAGATCCCCATCAAAAGGAAGCGCGGGAGTACTTGCGTCTCGTAATGGATTCTATGCGCAAAAATCCGAGCGGCACGTCAGGAAAATCAAAGTTAGGGGGGCAAGCAAGCGTGTCTAATGCGGAGGCGCAGGAAGAGCTGCGGCACCTTTTACAGCGCCGCTCTCTCTTTACTTTGGATCTGAAGGCCATTCCGGGAGTTAAAGTAGAGCTGGATAAAAACACGGCTAAAGTCACGCTAAATTCGGATCTTCTCTTCGCCGATAATACGGGAGGCCTTAAAGAGGAAAGCGTGCCGGTCTTGGACCGGGTCTCGGCCTGGCTGAAAACTTTTGGGCAGCAACCGGTGATCATTCACAGCTACCCTGAGGAAATGCAGGACCCGTCCGTCAATGGGTCTTTGTTCCTGCGGCGCTACTCCGAGCTGTATAACTTTTTCGTCCAGGAACGCAACATGGCCGCGCAACGCTTTGTCAGCGCGGACCTGCTGGCCCAAGAAAGCGATCCTAAGCGAGCCGCCGAACTGAATCCTGCGGCTCATGTAACTACTTCCTTGCATCGTGTCGTCATTGAGACCGTCGGAAGCCGGACGGCGTTGCTCGACGCCATGCCCGCGGCCGACCCTCGCCATGCCATGTCTCGGTGGCTGGAGCGATCGATTATGGCCTCTAAGAAAGTTTTTAATCCTGACGAAGGGGAATGGGTCAGTTTGGAAATCGCCGCCTTGACCCGAACGGGACTGCGCGAATGGTCGGTGAAGATTTTGCCCTTCTCGTCCGTGGACCAGCCCGTGTTTTCCTTAGAAGGCAAGGGAAACCTTCTTAAGGAAGTGAGCTGGGACGGCCATGATCAGAAAACGAAGGATTTTGCGCCCTCCGGAAGTTATGTGGCGCGTCTCGCGGCCACCGATTCCGATGGGACCATCATGACACGAGAGGTCACCTTGCAAGTCCAGCGTTCGAGCGGTCAAGAAGGCTATCTTGAGAACCGAGTACACAGAACCGCTAAGGCCTCGTCGAAGTCCAAGAAAAAGAAATCTCTCGCGTCAAACCGCCGAGCGGCCGGACCCTCTAAATCGGTCGCCAAAGCGGCAAAGAAATCCAATTCTAAACCCGCGACTCAGAAACCCGAATCATCGGTCGAACAAACGCCACCCGCCGCCGCAACGGAGGCCAACCCCACCGAGCGCGCTCAAAGTTCGGACAGCCTCATTGATGGGAGCAAGAAAGAAACATCCGCGGCTCCTCCGGAAGAGACGTCCTCTGCGGCTACAGAGGAAGGAACCGATTCCACCCATGCGATTTGGAAACAAGTGATTGAATTTGACGTTGACCAATCCGCGCTGAAGCCTACGCTGAAAGCATCTCTGGAGCGAATCGGAAAGACTCTTGAGGTTTACCCGCTTCAAAAAGTGAGAATCGTCGGTTTTGCGATGGCGAGCGAACACAATAGCGAAGCCTTAGCCAAAAAGCGGGCCGAGCTCGTGCGCTCGGTTCTCGTAGACGAATATCACGTCGATCGTAAGCGCGTTCTAAACGCTGGCGGCCGCACCGTATCGCAGCCCGGTTCAAGCAAAGTAGAAATGTCGATTACCAATTGACCATGAATTCGCGAACTTTAACTTCCGCTTTCGTCGGATCTTCTGCGAGCGCAGCCTCTGCGGGCAAAGCGCTCGAAGTCGCACCCGCGTCCGCGACTTCGGAAAAGCGCGGGAAGCTGCTTTATAAATTATTGGCGGCCTCTTTTGTCTTGTCGCTCGCGCCCCTCCTTTTGACGGGTTTTCAGCTGATCCATGTCGGCGAAAGCTATATACAGAAGCAAATCATCGGCGTCAAATTAGGTATCGCTCAAAAAATTGCGAGCAACGTCACGAACTATTTAGACGATAAAAGAAACACGCTTCAAGTGATTCACAAGTCCAGCGATTTCCTAAGCATGAACCCGCGCCTGCAAACCGAGGCGCTGAGCACGGTCATGAATGCCTATCCCGTTTTTATGAGCATGACCGTTCTCGACTTGAACGGTCGCGAAATGGCGACGGTGAACCGCGTAGGCCGACTTTCGCCGGCCCAAGTTCAGCGCGAAGAGATGAAGGCGCTACGGTCTATTCGGTCGCTCGGGGATTACCGCAGCGACGTGTCCCGGTCGCCCGAAGGCTACCCTCAAATGACGATTGGCGTGCCCATCGAGCGCATTCCGGGCCGGCCCATCGGCGTCCTCCTGGGGGTCGTCAACCTGATCGATTTGAGTTCCCTCGTTAAAGACATCGTTATCGATAAGAAAGGGTACGCCTATATCGTGGACCTCGCCCATTTTCAGATGGTGGCCCATCCGGATGTACAGACTCTGATGGCCACCGAAACTCCCGCGGAGATTCTGGCACTCGAGCAGCTTGCGAGGCAGAACAAGGACGCCTTCGAAGGTCCGCAGGCCGATAACGGTGCCATTGAGTTCGCCGCAGGCAACAATAAATTCTTGGCCACTTATGCGACGGTTCCTAAGTTGAATTGGAAAGTGTTTGTTCAACAACCTACGGCCGAGGCCTACCAGGCTTCTGCGCAAATGCGGCGAGAGATTTTTAAAGTGCTCGTTCTCGTCATTCTGGGGACGATTGTTATCGGTTTGCTGGCCAGCCAGTGGATCGTTAAGCGTGTGCATCAACTCCAGACGGCTATCGAGCAGGTGGGGGAGGGAAATTTTGATATATCGCAAGTGCCGACCTCGAACGACGAGCTCGGTTCGTTAACCGATAAATTTCTATGGATGGCGCGCTCGCTCAAAGACAAAACCCTTAATCTTGTTTCGGCACAAAAGGAGCTCCAAACGTGGAACTCGGAGCTGGAGCGCCGCGTCCAAGACCGGACGAAAGACTTGAAAGAAGCGCAAGAACAGCTGATCGCTGGGGAGAAATTAGCCGCCTTAGGGCAGATGGCCTCGGTGGTCGGGCATGAGCTGCGCAATCCGCTCGCCGTAATGAACAATTCGGTCTATTTCATCAAAACGAAGCTGGCAGGCCTCTTAAATCAATCACAGCCAGAATTTGGGCTTTTGTCTCCCCCTTTTCCAAACAGGGATGAAACTGGGCTCGGGGACGACGGCAGGATTAAGGTTCAGAAGCACCTGGGAATCATTGAATCTGAGATCATCAAATCTAATGCGATAATTAGAGATGTTTTGGATTTCTCGCGTAATCGCGCCCTGAACGCTGCTCCGCGGAAAATCGATGAATTACTAGAAAAAGCCATTGAACGTATTCAAATCCCAGCTGACGTCGCCTTGGACAAACAGCTCACCCTTCCTGAGGTGGAAGTGCCGGTCGATGAGGACGAACTTAGGCAAGTTCTCGTTAATTTAATGGAAAACGCTTGTCAGGCGATGACTTCTGGAGGTAGGCTTACCGTAGGCACAAAGGCCCAGGGAG
The DNA here is from genome assembly GCA_038241515.1 of Elusimicrobiota bacterium. Classification (GTDB taxonomy): domain Bacteria; phylum Elusimicrobiota; class Elusimicrobia; order 2-01-FULL-59-12; family 2-01-FULL-59-12; genus JBBSDO01. Next base: position 4,673 of record JBBSDO010000197.1, read on the forward strand.
CGTATGCGGAAATTGTGATAGGAGACACCGGCTGCGGGATACCGCAAGAACACCTAAACAAAATTTTTGCACCGTTTTTTACGACGAAAAGCCGGGGTACAGGTTTGGGACTAGCGGTCGTAAAAAAGATCATCGATCGTCACGAAGGCCGCATTGACGTTTTGTCCAAGGTCGGCGAAGGCACAAAGTTCGTAATTCACTTGCCTATGAAAGGTGTCACGCTCGTCACAAACGGCTAAAAGGAATGTATGTCCGAAATTAATGCGGTTTACGAAAGAATTGTCGCGGGGAACCCATCGGTGTTGCTCGTCGACGATGACGTGAACATCTTGGATACGGCAAAAGACATTCTCGAAGAAGCCAAATACGTGATCACCACCGCATCGAACGGGGCTCAGGCACTCAAACAATTGGATAAGCAGGAATTTAATGTCGTGGTGGTCGACTTCCAACTGCCAGATTCGACCGGACTCGAGTTGGCGCGAAAAGTGCGCGAACGAAGCGAACACACCTGCGTCATCTTGATGACCGGCCATGCTTCATTAGAAATGGCGGTCAAGGCCATTCAAGAAGCCGTTTATGACTATTTGATTAAACCCGTTGATCCCGCGCAATTGCAGCGCACCATTGAGAAAGCCATCGAAAAGCAGCGTTTGACGCTCGAAAACAAGCAGCTCGTTCAGGATCTCAAAGAGTCGAGCGAAGCCATGGCTCGATTAGATTCTTTGAAATCCAAAATGCTGACCGTGATGTCTCACGATCTCCGCACGCCGCTCTCAAGCATTCGTGGCTACTCGGAGCTCTTAAAATCGGGCGTTAAAGGTCGCTTGACAGAGGCCCAGAAGCGCATGACCGAGATCACAATCCAAGAAGCAGATCATCTGAACGGATTAATCGGGGATCTGCTCGATATGGCGAACATCGACTCGGGACGCTTGAATTTGGATCTGCGTCCTATCCCTTTCGATGAAATCGTGAATAAGGCTCTACCGCGAGTAAA
>JBBSDO010000198.1:0-5670 GCA_038241515.1 Elusimicrobiota bacterium
ACCCACCGATCCACATTTCCTCTCTTTCGTAGCACAGCCCTCTTTTTACCTAATCACGCCCGCCGAAATCGAGCGCCTCTTTGGCAAGCCCGTTGCAACCGTTATTCCCGTTCCCCGGCACGGCCTCTCCGCCAAACTCGCTAGCGCGGCGTGACTATGTTTAAATGCCAATTGTCTGTCCTGTCGGGTAATCGGAGAGAGACTTTCTACCGGCCAACACTCCAATCGGCAAAAATTTAGTTTAACATCTTCGCTCACAAGACTTCGTCTCGCCTGTCAGCTGGCTCGGACTGAGCGAGCCACAGGCGAGTCGAAGTCCTCCCGGACTAGGATTCGAACCTAGACTAATGGATTCAGAGTCCATCGTGCTACCGTTACACAATCCGGGAATGGTTTGACTCGCTGGGGCCGCTCACCATGGTTCTAGCGACACAGAAAGTCGAATCATTCTCGAATTCAATCTATAGGCGTTTTAACATTTCCGGCTTAGTTTGGCTTGATAATATCAGGACCCTTCGACACTCCGGCGGGAATAATAATATCGGGGCCTTTGCCGACTGCGGCGCCCGCCTTCCCCACCTCGTCTGCGAAATTGAGCTCCAAATCAGTGACCGTGTTGCGCAGGAGCTCGTCTTCTTTAGGCTTTAAGTTTCCCTTGGTCTTTTCTAGCAGCATGCGAAGAAAATCGATACTGATCTGGGCCTGCTCGATGTCTTTCTCGATTTTTTTGGTCGCGGGATGCGGAATTTTACCGAGCTGTGACCAAGCGGCGGTCGCAAGTGACATTACTAGCGCCAAAAGGCGAAAATCACCCTCCACCCCATCCGGCGGGCGAGCGCGGTCCGAGTGGCCCTCGACCTCTTCGGGTTTTATTTCTTGTTCATTGGACATACTTCCTCCAGTTTGCAGCCTTCAGTTTTCAGCCTTCAGCCTTTTAAACCTTCCGGGGCCGGAGGCTGAAAACTGCTTGCTGAGGGCTGATTTAGCAGGGCTTGCGCGCGTTCGATACGCTGCAGTGTTAGCGCTTTCCCCAAAAACTCCACCATGTGAAAAAGACTGGGACCTTCAGTGCGCCCTGATACCGCCACACGGAGAGGATGATAGGTGGCGCCATTTTTGACTCCGCGCTCTTTGGCCAGATCTTTGCAGGTCTTTTCTACGGTCTCGGCGGTGAAGGGCTCAAGCGCGGTCAAACGCTGCTTTATCTCCTTTAAGATCTCAGCGGCTCCGGCGGCGCGCAGCACTTTATTGACCGGCTCTTCCCGATATTCGAACACGTCCCACAGGAGGAAGTCGGTCAGCTTGGGAACGTCCGTAAGCAATTTGATTTTTTCATGTTCGAGGGCGATCGCCTGCTCTAGGCGCGTCCTCGGAATAACGTCCAGAGCTTTGGCGGTAAAAAAGGGTTTGGCTAGATCGGCCACTTCACTGACCGTTTTTTTGCGAAGATACTCGCCGTTCATCCACGTCAACTTGGCGGGATCGAACATTGCCGGGCTCGTCACACAGCGCTCAAGGAGAAATTTGTCGATCATTTCTTGTTTCGTAAAGATCTGCTGGCTGTCTTCAGTACCCCAGCCCAGCAAAGCCAAGTAGTTCAGTAACACGTCTGGCAGGTATCCGGCCTCGCGGTATTCCATGACGGACGTGGCCCCATGCCGTTTGGACAGTCGAGCGCCATCGGACCCTTTGATCATCGCCAAATGGGCATACTGGGGAAGGGCCCATCCGAGGGCTTCAAAGATGAGAATTTGCCGCGGGGTGTTCGACAAATGATCGTCGCCGCGAATCACGTGACTGATTTCCATCAAGTGATCGTCGACGACGCAAGCAAAATTATAGGTGGGCACCCCCGAGGTCTTCAGAATGACAAAGTCTTCCAGCAAAAGAGTCTCAAAGTGCATCGCGCCGTTGACGAGGTCCGTAAAATTGACACTGCCTTCCATCGGCGTCTTAAAACGGACCGATTTTTTTCGCCCTTCGGTTTCTTTCTGTTGGCGCTGTTCGGCGGTGAGATTGCGACAGGTTCCGTCGTATTTTGGGGGCCGCTTAGAAAGCTCTGCCAGCTCGCGCATCTTTTGAACTTCTTCAGGCGTGCAATAGCACGGATAGGCTTTTCCGCTTTGGATGAGCTGATCGCACGAGGCTTGGTATTTATCCAGTCTCTGCATTTGAAAATAGGGTCCGAAATCGCCTTTCGTGGCAGCTGTACCGGAAATAATCGCTTTCCCCATAACGACCGCTGGAGGTATTTCGCCCAGGGTTTTGGGCGGAAACATCTGAACGGGATTTAGCCCTTCCGTTAGCGGTCCCTCATCCCAATCGAGACCGAGCCAGCTCATCGAATCGAGAATCCCTCGCACCGAGTCTTCGGTAGAGCGCACCTCATCGGTATCTTCAATGCGCAAAATAAAGATCCCCTTGTTGTGGCGGGCAAAGAGCCAATTAAAAAGGGCGGTCCTGGCTCCCCCGATATGCAGGAAACCTGTGGGAGAAGGGGCAAAACGAACGCGCACCGGATTTGTGGGGGAGGACATTGAGGCGTTTATTTTATCAACTTCGGCTAAGACTGTGACGCGACAATTGCCGAATGCCGAAGCAGCTCCTAACGAAAACAGTGAGTCCAGGCTGGACAGAGCTGCGAGCTACTTTATTACTGTTATCCCCAAAGAAGCGCGCGATGAGTCCCTCCTCGCCATCAACCCCTCTAGGGGTTGATGACGCAAGACGGGAATTTCTTTAAGCAGCGGACTGTTCGGCGGGCCTGGACAAGGGAGAGTCTGGCAAGGCCTGAGGGAGTTCACACACAGTTGCATCGTTTTGTTGCGCCGACGCGGCGTTATCGCAGAACTGTTTCAAAGCGGCAGCCAGCTCCGCCAGGTATCGTTCTTGCGTTTCCTCCAAAGGTCGGAAAGCGCGCGCCCTCACGGCGACCTCTTGGGCTTTCCAACAAAACACGAAGGACGGAATTTCTTTGTTATTCTCGGCTCCAACGACACCAGCGTTCGCCTGTCTGACGCGCGTTCGCAGCGCTTTGACGGAGAGCTTTTTCTGGTGGCAATCCTCCGCCAACTTACGCTGATCTTCCGGACTCACGGCCTTCATGATTTCGAGACAGTGCGAAAGTCCAAGAGTGGATCGTCCGCCACCAAGTCCAGCGGACGCCCGCCCGTCGACCAGAGGGCGATTCACCATTTGCTGAAGTTCGTGGGGCGCATTGGCTAAGGAAAGATACTTCGCTACCAATGTCCTGTCCTTTCCCAATTTCTGGGCGAGCCCGGACTGGTCCAAATTTTCCAGGTCCATGATCATCTTGAACAACTGGGCCGTATAGAAGGGGCTGACATCCTCTCGCTCATTGTTCTCGGACAAGGTGATCATTAACTTCTGGCTTTTAGATAGGCCGGGCATTACATCCGCCCAGATCCTCTCCCAACCCAGTGCGCGAGCCGCTTCGACGCGTCCCTTTCCAGCGACGAGTTCAAAACGGTCGCCTTCGCTGCGCCGTCGGTGGCCTATATCGGTGCGGTAGAACATGTTAGGTAGGAGAGAAAAATGCGGTATTAGAAAATGTGTGACGCCGATGCCAAACCGTCGGAATACAGCGAAGCTTTTCGGGAGTTAGGCGTGGCCATACGTAACTACGCCAAGTTGTCGAGCCGTTCGGAACGCGTGGTGCGGTGGTGTCTTCTATTTTTCGTGGGTCTTCGATAAAGAATAGGCTGATGCTCAAGCGACTGTATAGGACCGACTAATTATTTACTGCGAAACCTTGCTAAAAGCCTATTTATGTAGTAAAGAATCTTATGCCATCCTCAGATTATGGAGCCACGGAAGGGCGGAAGCTGTTGCGTTATTTGGCGGATAACGGGCAGTATATCTTTTCAACGGAAGAAGCATCTACGGCCGCCGGAAAGCTAGGCATACCCAAGAACTATGAAAATAGTCTTTTGGGCGATCTAGCCCAAGGAAAGTGGCTTCAAAGGCTGCGTAGAGGCCTCTATGCCATTGCAGATGTTTCGACCCATCCTTTTGCGATCGCGACTCGACTTGTTGAACCCTCAGCGATCAGCCATTGGTCGGCGCTCAATCATTATGGCTTTACGGAGCAGATCCCCCAAACGATCTTTGCCATGACATCTGGGAAGGTGGTTACGCCCAGCATGCGCGCCGGTTCTTCAAACCGGCCTGCGGCACGACATGTTTGGGAGATCGGCAACAGCCGGTATCAATTTGTTACCGTCAAGCGGGATTACTTCTTTGGGATTGAACACGTATGGGTCAGCGAACATTTCAGGATTCCTATGACAGACAAGGAACGTACGGTCCTGGAAACGTTTGCTTCCCCCCGTCTTTTTGGCGGGATTGGAGAGGCCCTTACTTTGGTAGAACAAAATGCCAATAAGCTCAATATCAAGCAGTTGGTGGAATATGCGGGGCGTTACGGAAAAGCCTCTGTGGCCAAGCGCTTAGGTTGGGCTCTGGAGCGAGCCGGAATTTCAGAGAAGGAGCTAACTCCCCTTAGAAAAATGCCGGTGACTGGGATCGCCATTCTTGACCCCACGCGCCCGCGCCGTGGCCCCAGCAATTCAAAGTGGCAGATTCTAGAAAACCTGTCAGGGCGAACCGTATGAAGCCGCTTCGCGCCCGCATTGCGGCAGAGGCCGCCAAAGCCAAGGCGCCGCAACCGGTTATTGAGAAGGACTATGCGCTCAGCTATATCTTGGCCGGCCTGTCCACACATGCCGCCTTAAGCCGGAGTCTTATATTTAAAGGCGGGACGGCGCTCAAGAAGCTTTTTTTCGGAGATTATCGGTTCTCAGAAGATTTGGATTATTCTGCCGCCAATGCGCCGAAGGGCAAAGACCTCATGGCGGCCATGGAATCCGCCGGTCAAGAAACCAAGCGTCTTCTTCTCGAACAGGGACCCTTTGAAATTGTGATCCGACGCTATGAGGAACGAGACCCTCATCCTCACGGCCAGGAAGCCTTTACTCTGCACGTGCAATTTCCCTGGCATCCATCGCCTCTTTGCCGAATCAAGGTCGAAATCTCCCATGATGAACCCGTGCTCCTGGCGCCGGAAAAGCGTCCATTGATTCACGGATACGGCGAGGATTTCAGCGTTCGGGTTCGCTGCTATCAGCTGATGGAAATCGTCGCAGAAAAATTACGGACTTTGCTGCAGACACACGAAAAGCTTATTACCAGGGGCTGGAACCGCCCCCGCGCAAGGGATTATTATGATCTTTGGCGTCTGTTTGCGGCTTACGGCAAGACCATCGATCATGAAAAGCTTCTGCCGCTTCTTCAGGAGAAATGCAGACATCGCAAAGTGTCCTTCCATCGGGTAGACGATTTCTTTACCGATGAGCTCCTTTCAGAAGCGCGAACGCATTGGCAAAGCTCTTTAGGAGCGTTTGTCACCGGACTACCGCCTCTTGAAACGGTTATCGAAGATTTGCGGACTAGATTGGCCACTCTGATATGAACTCAAGCCGAAATCCTGGGGACAGTTTCGGAAACAGTTTCTACACGAAATACTCATCCATTCTGGAGCCCTTCGCCATCCAAAGCATTCTGCGCCGTCACTGCTTAGTACTGCGTTTCATAAATACGGTCACGTATGAAGGCCCAGGTTTGGCCAAGTGCAAGGAGCGACGAGCGCGG
>JBBSDO010000199.1:0-5665 GCA_038241515.1 Elusimicrobiota bacterium
TCCAAATGGTTGGTCGGCTCGTCCAGCATTAAAAGATCCGGCTGCTCGACTAACAGGCGCGCAATCGCCACGCGCATTTGCCAGCCCCCTGAGAGCTCGGAGATGGGCCGCTCAAAATCCGTTAATTTGAATCCGAGGCCCATCATTATCTTTTTGGCCTGAGCGACCTGCTGATTGCTACCGCCCCCTTCCCCCATGACCTCGGTCAGAACGGGCTTACCGGAAAAGGAGGCCGTTTCTTGGGGCAGATACCCGAATCGGACGCCGGAGCGCAAGCTGATTTCTCCTTCGTCGGGCTGTTCTAACCCCATAATGAGTTTAAAAAGTGTGGATTTGCCGGCCCCGTTCGGCCCCACCAGAGCAAAACGATCCTCAGCGTTGATTTGAAGATTAACCCCCTCAAAGAGAATTTGATCGCCAAATGCCTTAAAGACGTTACGCAGCGTAATCATTTCGCGAAATTATACCAATCCCTCCTTGACAACCTGCGAAGCAAGCCTTATCCTCCTTAACAGAATGCGCCGAAAACGCTCAGCACTGCTTCTCATTTTGCTGCTACTTCTCGTGCTTTTTGCCATTTATTGGTTGAGAAAATCGGGAACGACGGTTCCGCTAACAACCGAAAATCCGATCCCTATAACCGTTTCCAAGCCACAGGCACCGATAATTCCCGCCCTTCCGCATCTACCAACACTCCCCAAGCCTCCGCTCCCTAAGCCTGTTAAAGTGACCCCGAAACAGGTGCCCCCAAAGAAGGTGGCCCCGGAAGGTCCTTCAGGGCGACCCACACCCCCAAAGATCGAGCTGCACAAAGAGCTCATCCCCAAAAATATCGAGATTGTGCGCTGCTACTACAACCAGGAGATTACCCCTCCCGGCGTGACGTTCGGATTTGATATCAATGGCTCCGGCTTTACATCCGAGTTCGAAAAAATGATTAAGGTAAAAGTAGAGAACGCGGGCATCCGTGTGAAAAATCTGAAGCTCGCCACGGCCAACCAAATTCACGGCGACCTGGAAGTGGGACCGGAGGCGGCCACCGCTTTTTCATTTCCACGCGTTCTGATCAAGGATTTGCCCGTCTTCAGCGCGCCCGATCCCTTCGCCATCGTCCGCAAGGGCGAAGTTCTCACGGTCATTTTTATCAGTATGGAAGAGAATGGGCGGGCGGGCCGATTTCGCGTGATCACGAATTTAGACGAGGAGCTTTTTAAGCAGTTTCGAGTGGAACCGAGCACCCCCGGTCTGCAGATTTCCGCGATCGAACCCCATCTTCCGTACGCCGTCGAAGGGACACTGCGAATCGGACAAGGCGTGCCTCCGGGGGAATATGGGTTGGTTGTGAAGGTGGCGGAAAAGGAAGTCTATCGGCGTAACGGCATGATTCGAATTGTGCGACCGAATATCGGCCAGTCCGGCTTTATACAAGGCTTACGGGCGGAAGATCTCTATCACCGCCCCGGAGATGAGATTCAGGTGTACGTACAAGGAAGCGGCTTAAGCCGGCAAGACGCGGAGGCGCTCGAAGGCCAAGTGGATGGTTACGCGATGGGGCGCGGCACGTTCACTTTTCTCTCTGGCGCGCAGATGCGCCTGGTCTTTAATGCCCCTCCGTCCATACCCGTGGGAACCTATGGGGTGACGGTGTCGCACAGCGGCGGCCCCGTCCTTTTCCAAAAGAAAGACGTTTTCAAAATTGTTCCGCCGAATTGGGTGGTCGGGGTCCAAGTGTCGCCGCCAGTTCGCGCGGGAGGAAAAAGCCTCCTCAAAATTGTCGGGCGCGACTTATCCTCCCAGTGGATGGAGCACCTGCACATTGATTTGGATGAGCCCGGCATTTCGATTTCCGGCCTTCACCGAGTAGACTCTTCAACGCTTGCCGCCGATATTTCCGTTAAGGCTTCTGTGGCCCCCGGCGACTACTGGCTTCACCTGAGCGTCAACGGCCGAAAAATCGATCCCCCCTTCGGGAGCATTATCAAAGTCGAACCCTCCACTCCGTAGAATCAAAAATCCTCGCGGAATTGGCGGTTTTGCTTCTTTTCGGATTGGTGATGTTTATCGGCCAGCATCTTGTCTTTGGCGCGGCGGGAACGGCGGCGCTTTTGTCGACGAATTTTTTCCCAGGCTTGCTGCTCCTTCGTTTTTCGGCCTAAAATCTCGCGTTCAATTTTTTCGAGTAAAAGCCGCCGGGCTAGAAACCTGTTAATGGCCTGAGACCGGTCCTCCTGACACTTCACAAGGATGCCCGTGGGGCGATGAAGCAATTGGACGCAGCTCGAGGTCTTGTTGACGTGCTGGCCACCGGCGCCCGAGGAGCGAACGAACGATTCGTCGATATCGGCTTCTCGTATGCCGAGGGCCTTCATTTTGGCGAGAAGGGCGGCTTCTTTGGATGAAGAGATCATAATGTAAACATCGCCTCACCCTTAATCCCTCTCCCTCTGGGGAGTGGGTGGCCGGAGGCCGGGTGAGGCCACTCCAACCGCTTATCTACCTTTCACCTTTTGCGCTTTCGTTGAATTCGGAAATTCCTGTTCCATTCCCTTCCTGATTTTCCTTACGGCCTCTTCAGCGGCCCGCTTCAATCGCCCATCGATATCGCCGGTTGTCCACTTCATTAAGGCATCGACAGCTCGCTCGTCCGCAAACGACGCCAAGGCTCGGACGACCGCCAGCTGAACTAAGAGGTAGCGATCGGCCAAGAGAGGAAGCAAATGAGTCTGGATGTCCTCGCGCGCTCTTCCCAGAGCGCCGAGACGGCGAATGGCCGTCATACGCGCGTTCGGTGAATGTCCGTAGCGCGAATATTCCTTGAGAATCGTCACGGACTCGGACAGTTGCAGGGAACCGATGGCATCGAGCGCGGCGCAGCGCGTGACATCATTCCAGGATTCTTGTTTCAGTAGTTCTTTAAAAGGTCCCATTAAAGAGGCGTCCTTCATTCGGCCGAGCGTTCGAATCGCCTCGGCTTGGGCAAAATAGCTCTTTTCGCTTTCGTAGAGGACTCGCACGTCCGTCAACACGCGTGCGGTAGGGTAGCTGCCCAGGGCTTCAAAGATCACACGCCGTACTTTGGGGTGAGAGATTTGACGGAGACCTTCCAACAAAGCGTCCATGCCGTTTATCGACCCCGTTTTGGCTAAGGCGCGCGCTATTTCCGATTGGACACCCCAGAACTTCTCCTTGAAAAGCGCTTGGCGCAGCGCCTGAGTGGCACTGGGGCCGGCTAAGGCTCCCAACGCTTTCGCCGCTTCGGCTCGTCCCAGGACATGACGATCTTGACTCAATTGCAAAACCCACATCCCCTCGGGCTTGGCGAAATCGACTTTTTTCAAGATCACGTGATCCGGATCAAAGAGAACGAGCTCCGGAGATTGCGTCAATGGATAGGAGAAGAGATGTTCTTTCTTGTCCACCGTTTCGACGAAACGCTTTTCCTGTCCGTTGACGTAAAAGGCGAATGTCACGGGCATGGAAAAAAGTCCGGTTTCGTCGTTCACTGTCTGGGTCTGTAAAATCCGCAGGAACGCTTTCTTTTCCTTTGCGTCCCACCAGGTGCGGACTTTATATTCGGGATGGCCGGCCTTGAATACCCACTGGTCGAAGAAAGGACGCATGTTTCGACCTGTGGCGTCTTGGATGGCATCAATTAAGTTGACCGTTTCAACCCCGAGGGTGCGATGGCGTGTGAGATAGAGATTGATCGACCGCCAGAAATTTTCGTCTCCGACGAGATTACGCACCATATGAAGGATCAGCGATCCTTTTTCATATAAATGCCGATCAAAGAGGTCGTTTGTGTTCTTATAGTTGCGCGTGACGAGTGGACGTCGATAGCGCTCGCGATCTTCATCGAAGTAAGCTTGCGCGTTTCCGTCTAACTCGAACATGAATTCGTCGTAGCCCAGGTCGTGCTCTCTAAAAAGCGCCTCGAAATAAGTGGCGAAACTCTCGTTCAGCCACGCATGCGACCAATCTTTGCAGGTGACTAAGTCGCCAAACCACTGGTGGGCCAGTTCGTGTGCTACGAGCGGATCGCTTGAGAAATCCAAATGAGCCCGTTCATCGTGCAGCGTTAAAGCGGTTTGGGTGGTCGCGGAGGTATTCTCCATCCCCCCATAGATGAAATCGATAGCGGCCACTTGGGAATATTTTGCATAGGCGTAGGGAACGCCTAGCTTCGTCGAAAAAAAGTCGATCATCTGTGGCGTTTTCCCAAAGGCCCGACGTGCGTCGGCCTCTCGCCCGGCAGGGCAGTAATACAAAACAGGAACTTTCTTCCAGTGGTCCTTAATTTCAGAAAATTGGCCCACCGCCAAAGAGACCAGGTATGGAGAGTGAGGGACCATTTGTTTCCAATGAAAAATGCGGTTTCGGCCCCGTTTGGTCACTCGGATAAGACCGCCATTCGAAATGGCCGTGAATGCGGAAGGAACAGAAACGATCATTTCTGTCGTCATCCGTTCTTGGGGGGAGTCATGGCACGGGAACCAGTAGCGATTGTATTCGTCTTCCCCCTGCGTCCAAGCTTGGATGGGCTTATCAGGATACTGCCGGTCCGGAGCGATGAAGTGCAGTCCCAGCTTGGGCTGCGTGACGCGGTAGGCGATGACGATCTCGAGCTTTGAGCCGCGAGCAATAGGCTTCGGCCAACGGAGGGTAAGTTTCCGCTTGTCATAGTCAAATTTCAGCGCTTTAGATCGCGAAGTCACACCCTGAACCTGAAAATCTACGGCATCAAAAACCATGGTCTGGGCGCCGTCGGCGATCGCCAGAAGAGTGGTTGTGCAGCGGCCCTGAAGGCTTTTGCGCCCAAAGTCGAGTGCCAGTTCAAGACGAATGTGCTGCGTATCGAATGTTCGGTCGGGCGCATAGTGGGGGGTAGAGCCCGCATAGGCAAATCGTCCATCCGCCAAGGCGTTACCCGAAAAACTCCGACATTCAAATTGTTCTTCAATGAAATTCAAATGAATCTCCTCATGGTCTTCGACTGAGCTGGCTTATTCTATCAATTTGCCCTTTTTCGTATTCGGAGGGTGGAAAGCAAGGGAGTACAGAGGTCGGTGTGATAGAATCTCTCTCATGGCCCCATTGTCGTCTGAGAAATCCGGATTTAACGGCCTGCGCGTTATCTCTTTTGAAAGCCGGCGCAGCGAACAGATGGCGGCATTAATTGAAGAACGAGGAGGAAAGGCCCTCGTTGCCCCTTCGATGCGGGAATTGCCGCTCGGAGAAAACCGCGAGGCGCTTAGTTTTGGTCAAAAGTTGATTTCCGGCCAAGTAGACGTCATGATTTTTTTGACCGGAATCGGGACGGAAACCCTTTTCCAGGTTCTCGAAACCGCTTTCCCCCTCGCCCGCCTGGTAGAAGCCTTCTCAAAGATCAAGCTCTATGCGCGCGGACCCAAACCCCTGGAAGCCTTGAGACGGCGAGGCCTCGGTTCCGCCTCCACCCTTTGTGATCCCGGCACGTGGCGGGATGTCATTAAGGTTCTAGACAAAGAGGGTTCGCTTTCCCAAAAAACGGTGGTTGTTCAGGAGTATGGTACCTCCAATAAAGAATTCATCAATGATCTGGTTGCTCGCGGCGCTCGGGTCATTCGCGTTCCTGTATATCGATGGACGCTCCCCACGGATCTCGAGCCGCTGAAAGAAGCGCTCA
>JBBSDO010000200.1:0-5523 GCA_038241515.1 Elusimicrobiota bacterium
AGGAAAAGGAACGAGTCCGGTTCTTGAGGGGCTAACTCGCGTACCTTCTCCGCCGCTCGGAGCGCCGCATCCGGATGTCCAAGACGCAAATGCAGCTGCGCAATATCGCGGTAAACTTCCAGTGCTTGCGGATCTTCCGCCACGACTTTCTCGTAGGCTTCAAGGGCTTTTGCAGGGCGGCCCGCCCTCTCTTCAACAAGTCCCTGCATGTAATTGGCATAGGATTGCGAAGTCGCCCGCGCCACGCCCGAAATCAGGGTCAGACAATAAACGATCGCAACCCACAAGGTTAATTTCACAATTTTTTCTCCATCACCACAGCGTCGTCGGAGGGCTCGATATAAAACCCAGGCCGCCGGTAGCAGATTTGAAAGCCTAGTCCACCATAAAGGTGCTGAGCGGGAAGGTTTTTGGCCCGAACTTCGAGCCCCATCGCTGTACATCCTTCTTTGCGAGCGGACGCGATTAGTTGGTTCATCAAATATTTTCCTAGTCCTTGACGACGACGTTTGGTATCCACAAACAATTGCATGACTTGCGCTTGGTCTACCAACACCCAAAAGCCTCCGATACCTAAAACGAGTTCACCTTCTATTAATACATAGAATTTGGCTAGTGGCTGCAGGAGCTCGTTTTCAAATTGAGCGGCCGTCCAATCGGAATCGGAATCTTTAAGGAGCTGCCGCACTTGCAAGCAGTGCTGAGCTGAAAAAGCAACGACTTGCATCGTCACATTCCAACTTAGCGTTTGATCCGCTCAAGAGCCGCGGCTTCTCGCAGGTAAAGCGGAATCACGGTTTTATAGGACATCACGGACGCCTTGGCGAGTGCGCCTCGAGCCAAAACGAGCAACGCTTCCGCTCGAGGGTACCATTCTTCACGGGCCGCCCTTCTCACCCCACGGATTTTTTTAAGATCGTTCTCATAAATTGCCAAAGCATCTCCGGTCAACCAGACTTGCCCACGCGTGCGCCTTCGCAAGAAAGCTATCCACCTAGAAAGCGGCACGTGAACTTCACGATGGATGACCTTTAATCTGGTTACATCCTGTCGTTCATATAGCGCAGCGAAAACGTGGCCCCGGAGCGCATCGATCATTGGGTTGATCCATCGTGCTCCGGGCGGTGCACTGAGAGCGAGTGACTGAAGTGACGGAACACCCACCACAGGAATCCGAGACGCCTGGCCAAACGCTCGGGCGGCAGCCAATCCAATGCGCAGTCCCGTAAAACTACCTGGCCCTTGGGAAACAGCGATCCCCGTAAGAGTCGAGGCCTTCCACCTGAGGCGACCTAGCAGCGTTTGAATGCCGTCAAATAAGGTGTCAGCGTGACGCCATTCCAAGGGTCCTTGATAAGAAGCCAAGAGCCGTTGTTCGTCTCCAGCCGCCAGAGACAAGCGCGGACTGGACGTTTCCAACGCCAAGTAGCGCTCAGTGGGCACTTGCCCCGGGTGCTTTCCAAGTTCACAATCGTCGCGTCCAACTGGAGGGGGGTCGGACGATTCTTAATTCTCGACGTTCAACGCCACGCTGCCTCAGATGAATCTCCAGTACTTCGGCCGGAAAACGGTGTCGAATCCGATCCGCCCACTCAATCAAACAAAGTCCGCCCTCTAAATAGTCGTCTAGCGGGAAGGCGCTCAGCTCTCGTTCAGAGAGCCTGTACATATCCATATGATACACATTCCCTTCTGGCGTCCTATACTCGTTGGCGAGTGAAAATGTGGGGCTTACTGCTCCGCGCTGATATCCCCAACCTTTAGCGATTCCCTGTACGAGAGTCGTCTTTCCCGCTCCCAAAGGACCGATGAGCGCCACAATGTCCCCTGTTTTTAAGATGCGTGAAAATCGGCGTCCCCAAGCTCGCATCTCGGCTGGGCTTCCCAGCAACCACCGGGTAGTCATTAAGCGAAGTGTGCAAAGCCAGATTCGGTGAGACGGGCCTTCTGGGTGCCGGAAATCCCCCAGACACCTCGGCCTTTTGGAAGCATTCGGCCTACCCGCGACATTCCTGGCAGAGCCTTTTTTGCAGCCTGCCAGCTGCGTTCTGGGACCGTGAAAACCAGTTGATAGTCCTCGCCACCTTTGAGGGCATAGTCCACGGGGGCTCGCTTTGAATACTTTGCCCATCGTCCGAGCTCTGCAAGCGTAGGCAAGCTATCCATGATCACTTCAGCTCCTAAGCCGGAGGCCTCAGCCAGTAAATTCACGGAGGCCTCAAGACCATCAGAACAATCCATTAAACTGGTGGCCCATCTGCGCAAGCTCAAGAGCGTACTGAGCTCAAATCGAGGTTCCGGGCGGGAAAAGGCCTTCACGAGCCGAGAGGTCCATTTCCAGGAGCGCTTAGATCTTTGAAGGACCTCCAGTCCGGCCGCCGCCGATCCGAGCGGACCGCTCACCGCTAATACGTCCCCCGCGCGGGCCCCTGATCGTTTAATAAGGTCACGGCTAGACGCTTCACCCCAAACAGTGACTGAAACGAACCACCCTTTCTTCGAACCCACTGTATCCCCCCCGAGCAAGCCGGTTTTCCACCGCTGTGCACAACTCTCGAGCCCTTTGTAGAACTGATCAAGCGATCTCACAGAAGTGCCCCCCGGAAATCCCGCCGTGACCAGTGCCGCCAATGGTTTGACTCGCCCCATGGCTGCTAAATCGCTTAAATTAACGGCCAGGATCTTATACCCGAGGTCTTCCATTGAGAACCACCGGCGCTCGAAATGGGTCCCTTCTACCATCGCGTCGGTACTGGCCACCAACACTTTACCTTGGGTTAAGCGCATCACCCCCGCGTCATCCCCCGCCCCTATGCACAATTGAGGATTCAATGAAGAAGGCCAGTAGAGCTTAGGAATCACCTTCTTAAGCCATCCAAATTCACCGATATTTTCAATTCTTTTATCATTCACTACTTTTCTCCAACTCCCCCAAAGGGGGCGAGGAATGAAGGCACTATCGTCCGATGTGCCGCAGAGCCTCAGGAATGGTCCCCGCAACATCGCGGGCGAGCAGTCCTCGGTCAGCGACCGTACCTAGATCCCCTGCCAAACCATGCAGATACACCCCAGCACAAGCCGCTTCGTAGGTCTTTAGTCCCTGTCCTAGCAGACCAGCGATGATGCCGGTCAAGACATCTCCCGTACCGCCCGTAGCCATGGCAGAATTGCCCGTCGTATTAATGGAATGTTGCGCGCCATCCGTCACGAAGCTCTGGTGACCCTTTAGAACGCAGACGATGTGGTTGCTCATGGCAAAACGCATCGCCAAGTCGCGACCCCGGGTAGAGATCGCCTCCTTATCTAAACCAAGAAGGTGTCCTAATTCTCCGGGATGCGGCGTAATGACCAATGGGAAATTCACCTGAAGATCTCGAATCCTGCAGTTGTTCAAACCATCGGCATCTAAAACCAAAGGGAGGGTCCAATGTCGTAGGAGCGTTCGAACCAACGATCTGACTGGTAAATGGGTGGAAAGGCCCGGGCCTAAAGCACCGACCGTAATTCGGTGCTCACTTACATAGCGGTTGAGAACAGTGAACGCTTCTCCGGACAACGAACCCTCCGGCGATTCAGGCAGGCCCAACGTCAGCACTTCGGGGACTTGAGTCGCAATTACCGTCTGCTGACTTCGGGGTACGGCCACTGTGACTAAACCCGCCCCTGCTCGCAGGGCTCCCAGGGACGCCAAAACGGCGGCGCCGCTCATCCCCCGGCTGCCCGCAATAATCAGGATGTGCCCGTTGCGACCTTTGTGGGAGTCTACTGGACGGGGAGGGACAAGAGTGCGGATCACGCTCGCGGTAAGCCGCCGGAAAATCATACCTATCGATCCGAAAAGATCGCCATCGCAACAGCGTATTCACGCCCATGCGATAACGAAATCGAGACCCGCCGGCTCAAACGTCGAAATGGAAGCGGAAAAATGATCTCGGGCTTTCCGTTGGGCTTATTGCGAACTTGAATTTCGCGATGGGTGAGGTTTCGTTGACCGACGGCCTTCCAGACCGCTTCTTTCGCTGCAAAACGCACTGCGAAATGCTGCGCGGAGTTTTTCCGTGCTCGGCAGTAGGCAATTTCTTCGGGCGTGAAAACGCGTTTCAGAAAGCGAGCATTGCCCGTCTGTTTCGCAATTCGGGCGATTTCAACAATATCGACGCCGATTTCCATCGGATCGATTTTAACACTATTCGCCTTTGATGCTGTTCTTGCATCCCACCTATTTAATGTGTCCCCTTTAATATGAGGTTTGAATGGGATTCTAAGAAGGCCGCGTCGAATCTGGCCAAGCACGGGCGCCGAGAAAGGAACTATTCCTTTGCGCCGCTGGAATAAACCTCCTTACATATACCGAAAAGGCGAACTTGAGTGCCTCGTTTTCCGCTACCCAATCGAGCAATGCTCACGTTGCGGCCGCTTCGCCCTTTCGAGCGGTGGCGCGAGATGAAGGCTATCGGCTGCGTTTTGGAAAAAGAAAAATGGCGAGTAGAATCCCGGCACTGATGGCGGAGGTCATCGTTTGCCAGGGATAACGACGAATAGTCCATCCGAACCTTCGCAGCACACCTGCCCGTCGAGCCGTTTCTGTCGCTGCCTTCTCTAATATTTCTTTTTCTGACGTTTCTAGCTGGTCACCTAAAGAGGCAATAGCTCCTTGAGATGTTCCCACTTGCGTTTCGAATTCTTGCATAATTCCTCCAGTTGAAATGGGATCTTGATCCGGTTCCCCCTAAACAGGGATGTCCCTCGCCTAATGAGAGTCCCCACGGCAAAAGCCGATAACAGCAAGAGGCTTTGGTACAATTCGCGCGTGCACTGTCGAATCGTCCCCGCCGGCTGGAGTTTTCCGACGGTACTGCCGACCGAGCCCGCCGGTTGCTCTCAGTGATTCTATCCCACGACAATAAGGCGATGCCCAGGATGTGTCCTAAAGCTTTCTTACTATTCTACGGTGACGCTTTTTGCCAAGTTCCTCGGCTGATCCACGTCACAACCGCGGAGCACCGCAATGTAGTAGGCGAGCAGCTGTAGGGGGATGATCGTGATGATGGGTGCGAGCGTCTCATGGACGAGGGGCACGGGGAGAAAATAGTCCGCCTGTTTTTCGATTTCCGTATCGGTTTCGTTGGCCACCGCGATCACCAGTCCACCACGGGCCTTCACTTCCTGCATATTGGAGAGCATCTTATCTCTGACTGAAGAAGCCGTTGCTATCGCTACCACAGGCAGATTTTCGTCGATTAAGGCGATGGGTCCGTGTTTCATTTCTCCCGCAGGGTATCCTTCGGCATGGATATAAGAAATTTCTTTTAGTTTAAGTGCCCCCTCGAGAGCGATGGGATAATTGAGGTGGCGACCTAAGTATAGGAAGTGCTCTTTACGGAACAGCTTTTTCGCCACCTGCTCCACGTGCGGAGCATGATCGAGAGTCGTGTTGATGGCCACAGGCAAATGGAATAGGGCCTGAAGAAGAGGGCGCATCTTTTCTTGAGTAAGGGAGCCCTTGGCCTGAGCAATATAGAG
>JBBSDO010000201.1:0-5515 GCA_038241515.1 Elusimicrobiota bacterium
AACTCCGTGAGTCCTTGAATAATTCCGAGAGAAATGGCGTGCCAGAGGCTGGTCATGCTCGGAGAGTCTATCACGTACTCCGCATTTTTACAAAATCACAGCATTCTCTCGCTCAGAGACCTTAACGTAAGCCTTCCGAATCGCCGCGAAAAATCAGAGCCTTTTCAGGGCTCTCTAGATTTAGCGCTTTCGTTCAAACAGGGGTTAACGCTTTTAGAAAGGGGTGGCGGAAAAAGCCGTTACGTCTATACTCAGGCCATGAAAAACTTTAACTTGAAATCGATTCTGGCTCTGGCCTCCGTAAGCGCGGCGCTGGCCGGCTCTTCTTTATACGCGGATCAAAAGGTCGGCACCTTGAACGTGACCGTTGTGGACGAAAACGGCGCCGTGGTGCAGGAAGCTCCGATTTACATTTACGGGGAGCATAAAACCCATTTTGTCGGTGGCAAAGAGATCCCTGGAACGACGACTTTGACGATGGTCGAAGGAGATTATCGGATCTCGACTGCTTTAATCAAGAAAACCGGGGACTATGTCGATCGTTTTGCGAGCCATGAGGCCCACGTTCAGGTACTCGAAGGGGACAACACGGCTGTCATTTTGACCCTTCGCCCCGTCGCCGATCCCTTGGGAGAAGGTATCAATTACGCCGAACTGCATAAGATCGGGATCTCCGACGAAGTCGCTAGAAATTTCAACTAAGTAAGGTAGTTCCTCGCCCGCCGCCGGTAGACAGAATTCATTTCCACTTGTTTTGTGGAAGTTTACGCCCTAGACTTAGTGCGCCTCCATGAAACAGCCTCGTTTAACGATCCTCGGTTTGACCCTCGGCCTTTGTTTTCAGAGTCCACTTTTTGGCTCCAAGATCGCTCCCCGCGGGAATCTGCGAGTGACCGTTGTAGACGAATCAGGCCATTATGTTTCGGCCGCGCACGTCTATGTGTACGGCCAACAAACCAAACAATTGATTGATGGACGGGATGCGGAGGGTGTTGCGGACTTTGTGGTCCCACCCGGCGCCTACCGGGTCTATTCAGCCGTCACAAAAAAAGATGGAGATTATGTCGACCATTTTTCTAGCCATGAAGCGCATGTGGTGGTGGGGGCGGCGGACAGCGCATCGGTGGTGCTGACGCTGAAGCTTGCCCAGAATCCGATTTTTTACCTCAGTGAGTATGCCCGCAAAAAGATTGGTCTCGATGACAATCTCAATAAGTATCTGTATTAGTTCAGCGATTTAAGCGGGTCGGCGAGGTCGCGAAACACTCTGTCGCGCCCTCGCTCTCCCGCTTATTCGACTCCTGACGTGGTCTTATTTGGCGGCGGCGCGTCGCTTCTCGCTTTCTTTTATCATCGGCGTCAGATCCTGAGCCGGGCGGATTTCCCAGCGGCCCATTTGCACGCCAGGATGGCTTGAAATAAGCTGGACGGCGTGGTTGAGATCTCGCGCTTCAATAATCAGTAGTCCGCCGAGGAGCTCCTTCGTCTCAGCGTAGGGGCCGTCCGTGATCGCGACCTTGCCGTTTTGAAACTGCAGGTTCACGGTAGCCTCCGGCCCCTGAAGTCCATCTCCCGAAACCCACTGGCCGTTGCGCTTTAGCTGTTCGTCGTAAGCGCAGCAGCGGTCGATCATCGCAGTTTGCTCCTGCGGCGGAATCTTGGCCCATTTTTCCGTGTCGAGGTATCCGAAACAAATGTATTTCATCCTCGCCCTCCTTTGGCCGCCTTCTGAACTTCCGCTGGGAAGTCCGACAATTCGAAGAACGGGCGGATTTCGATCACGTCCTCGGGCTCCGCGGGGCAGCGCAGCATCCAATTGACGACCTCTTCCTTGGACTTGGCTTCCAGCATCCAGTAGCCGCCGACCACTTCCTTGGCTTCCACAAAGGGGCCATCGGTCAGTTTAGCTTTGCCGCCGGAATAAGTGATGCGCGCGCCCTTCGTCAGCGGATGAAGCCCCTCGGCCGTTTTAAGCACTCCCGCCCTGATCAGCTCTTCGTTAAACTTGCCCATCTGTTCTATTTTGTCAGCCGGGGGCGCAAAGTTGGGATCGATTTTCTTGCCTGGTTGGTAGACTCCTGGAATCATAAAGACCATAAACCGCATTTTTGTTCTCCTTTTGAGTTTGATCTTGCTTCACTCTCTAATCGTTTAACCTGGGACAATTCGACAAATGGAATTTCAACCCTAGAATTCAAGTTAATTCGTGAAGTCTTTTTTCTAGGAAGCGGCGTTCGGGGCCCTGTTGCGCCATGCCGAGCGCCTGCCTGTAAGCGTCTCTCGCCTCGTTAGCCTTCCCTAGCCTGCGGTAAAGGTCCGCGCTCACGGAATAGAGGAGATGATAGCCTTTGAGCTCCCCGCGCGCGAATAGATCATCCACGATCGCGAGGCCCGCTTCCGGTCCGTCCCGCATGGACACGCCCACCGCGCGATTGAGTTCGACCACCGGCGTTGGGTTGGCCTCAAGCAAAAGATCGTATAGCGCAACGATCGCTCCCCAGTCTGTAGACTCCGGATTGGGAGCGGCAGCGTGTATTGAGGCGATGGCCGCTTGCAGACCATAGGTTCCCACCCGGCCTGACTGAAAACTGTTCCGCACGAGCAGGGTGCCTTCATCGATGAGCGACCGGATCCAAAGCGATCGATCCTGCTGATCAAGAAGAAGCAGGTCCCCCTGGGGATTCGCCCGCGCCGCCCGACGTGACTCCTGAAGGAGCATGAGTGCGAGTAGTCCGCGCACCTCGGTGTCTGGTAGGAGTTCCAACAGAATCCGCCCCAGGCGAATGGCTTCCGAGGAAAGCTCGACGCGTGTAACCGAAACCCCCGACGAGGCGGAGTAGCCTTCATTAAACACTAGATAAATCACCTGCAGCACAGCTTCTATCCGCTCGGGAAGCTGGGCGGCCGCGGGAATTTCGTACGGAATGGCGTCTTCTTTAATTTTGGTTTTGGCGCGCACGATCCGCTGCGCCATCGTAGAGGGAGTGGTCAAAAAAGCGCGGGCAATCTCTTCGGTCGTGAGCCCGCAGACTTCACGCAAGGTCAAAGCAGAGCGGGCCTCGGGGGGTAAGGCGGGGTGACAGCAGGTGAAAATAAGCCGGAGCCTGTCATCCGCGACAGCGCCATCCGTTTCCAATTCGGGTTCAGGCACAGGGGTTTCTCGGACGTCCGCCAACGCATCCAGCGATGTATCCATTCTCCGGCTCTTGCGGATCCGATCGATCCCTTTAAAACGCCCAGCCGAAATAAGCCACGCCGTGGCATTGGCGGGAACACCCTCTTTCGGCCATTGCTCAAGCGCCGCCTTGAAGGCATCATGCAGCGCGTCTTCCGCGAGATCGATATCGCCAAGCAACCGGATCAGAGTCGCCAAGATCCGCCCGGACTCTTCCCGGTAAAGCGTTCCAATTAGCTCATTAAAACCGGGGGCATCCACAAATAAAGAATACAACAACGTCGTCGAATTAGAGCCGGTTCAAAATACGAACCTACGTCGCCCAGCAGCGGTAGCCGATGCTGCTATAATCTCCCTCGGAACAATGCCTTCTCTTCCGTTTATGCTCGGGGCGCTTTGCGTCCTTGCGATCGCTTACCGGTACTACAGTGCCTTTCTTGCCATCAAGGTCGTTGGACTCGACGCTACCCGGACGACCCCGGCTCACGTTCATTACGACGGCTCGAATTACGATCCGACAAACCGCTGGGTGCTCTTCGGACACCATTTTGCGGCCATCGCCGGAGCCGGTCCATTAATTGGTCCGGTCCTGGCGGCGCAATTCGGTTTTCTCCCCGGATTTTTATGGCTCTTGATCGGGGTAACTCTCGCGGGGGCCGTGCAAGACTTCATTATTTTGTTCGCCTCGACTCGCCGTGGGGGGAAGTCGCTCGTAGAAATTGCGCGCCAAGAGATCGGACCGGTTGCCGGTCTTACGGCGGCGATTGCCGTTTTGTTCATTATCATTGTCGCTCTTGCGGGACTGGGACTGGCCGTGGTCAATGCGCTGCGCGAGAGCGCCTGTGGTATTTTTTCAATCGGCAGCAGCATTCCGCTCGCCTTATTCATGGGTTGGTATATGTACCGCTTCAGAAAGGGAAAAATCGTGGAGGCCTCCGTCATCGGAGTCTCCGGTTTAATTTTAGCGGTCGTTTTCGGTCGATACATTCCTCATACCTTTCTCGGACCCTACTTGAATTTGTCTGCCGCGGGCGTCACGTGGACGATGGCCGTCTACGGATTCATAGCCTCAGTATTGCCGGTATGGATGCTTCTCGTTCCCCGGGATTATTTGAGCTCCTACATGAAAGTAGGTACGATCGCCGCTTTGATCCTGGGTATTCTCTGGATTAACCCCCCGATTCACCAGCCGCTTTTCAGCGTGTTTATACACGGAGGGGGGCCGATTATCCCGGGCAAAGTGTTTCCTTTCGTTTTCATTACGATCGCCTGCGGCGCCATTTCAGGTTTTCACGCCCTCGTGGGGTCGGGCACGACCCCGAAAATGATCTCAAACGAATTGGACATTCGTCCCATCGGATACGGCGCGATGTTGATGGAAGGCATCGTAGGCATTACCGCCCTCGTCGCCTGTTCGGCTCTTTATCCCGGCGATTACTTCGCGATCAACGTGGCGCCGGCCAAGTATGCGCTTCTCGGCATGCACCCCACCAATTTGGCCCTTTTGTCTCAGCAGGTCAGCGAAAACGTCGCGGGGCGCACCGGTGGGGCGGTGTCGCTTGCGATCGGCATGGCGCAGATCTTTACCGCTTTGCCAGGCATGCGCTCGCTCATGTCCTACTGGTACCACTTCGCCATCCTCTTCGAAGCCCTTTTCATTCTTACAACAATCGACGCAGGGACGCGGGTTGCTCGGTTTGTTCTTCAGGAGTTGGGTGGAAGGGTCTACGAACCCTTCGGTCGGCCAAATTCAATCCCGAGCGCCATCGTCAGCAGCATGGTCGTGGTCGGAGCCTGGGTGTATTTCATTTTGACAGGGAGTGTTTCGACCATCTGGCCGATGTTCGGGATTGCCAACCAGCTCCTGGCGGTGATCGCACTGTGCGTAGGGACGACCGTGCTCGTCAATATGGGCAAAGCGCGCTTTGCGTGGGTCACCTTCTTGCCCATGGTTTTTGTCGCGACGACCACTCTCACGGCCGGCTGGCAGACGATCTGGCAAAACTTTATTCCGCTTGCCCATCTTCCCGGAAAGTTCTTCATTGGATATCTCAATGTGGTCCTCACGGCTTTCATGATGCTTTCTACTTTCGTGATTCTCGGAAGTGCAGCGGGATCTTTTAAGAATTTCCTCGCCCCACCCTTCGCCTTTCTTCTTCGGCCACAGACGGGCGAGGAATAATGGCCGGTGCTATTCAACGCAGGGGGCGAAATGCCCAGGAATTTCTAACCACCGCGCAGGTTTGATTTAATCCGGTGAATATCAGAAAATCGATTCAGCATGTTAAACGCGCTTAAACGTCAATTCTTCGCCGGACTCGTCATTTTTGTCCCTTTGAG
>JBBSDO010000202.1:0-5489 GCA_038241515.1 Elusimicrobiota bacterium
GAGACAGACCAAAGCTTTCTTAAGAGACGGCGCCGCCCCGCCGCTCCGAAAACAGCTTGATCTTTTGACGAAGATGCTCATGCTTCGCTTGCAGCCCAAGGAATACCAAGAGTACGCGCGTGGCCGCAGTTTCAATCCGAAGGGACCGACTGTTTACCAGTCCTCCTTGGCTGCCGCCGAAACCTATTATGTTGCGGCTGAGGAGCGCAGCCGCGCTATGGCCAAAAATCTTCTTTTCAAGATGGGCAGAACTCCCGGCTACACGGTGCTCGTGACGGGGGGCTTTCACACGCAAGAAATCGCCGACGAGCTGAAAAAAGAAGGCCTCGCTTACGCGATTGTCACCCCTTACGTTGAGGTCCTCGATCAAGACGACGCTTATCGCGCTCGTCTCCGCGAAGAAGAGTAAAACAGAAAATCAAAAGGCAGAAGGCAAAAGGCAAAACGCTTGTGGTGTTCTTAGTTGAGGACACCGTAGGAAATTTGCCTTTTAACTTTTGACTTTTGACTTGTCGTCCGCGGTTGGTTAGTTGGGTTGTTTCCCGACGAATCCGCCGGCGCCGGCTAGTTCTTGAGGGATTACTTCACCGTAATGCTGAGGATCGCGCTGGACGAAGTCATTCGATACGGCTTCAGTGGGTGACCAGAACCAGCCTTTGGGATCCCAGACTTGTGCAAGCGAGTAGTGGTTCACCAGCTGCTGAAAGGCCCGGACGGCATTGCTGTAATCGTGCTTTTCGTCGTAGGCCTTCCCTAAGATAAAATACGCCGCCCCCACGTCGTTCAACGCCCAGTAACTGAAAATCGCGCGCTTTTCTTGCGGTTCCCCTGAATAGTCGATGGGTCGTCCCACCTCATGTTGCTTCTTCTGTTGAAGCTGCAATGCCCAGGATGACCATTCTTGGATGGTTGCCGTAGCCTGTTCAATCGCCTGATCGGGTTTTCCACTTTCCGAAGCCTTCCACGCTTGAACCACCATGTCCTCGGACGTACCATACAACACAGGAGTTTTTCGTTGAGCGAACTGGATCTGCTGGGGCACACTCACTTTCGCATGTTGAACGCTAGATACGTCGATGCCGGCTAGCGGGTCCGTTCCTAATCCGGCAAAGCAGCGCCAAATGGAGCTAATTAGAGACGACGCTGGCCCGGACTCGCCTTCAGCCGGAGCGCGCCAGCCGTCGCGAAAAAAGCGACCCGGCGTCGCATAACCGTAGGCTGAACCCGACGGAAAATTCTTCAGAGATGCCGAATCAAGTTCCTGGGTAAGACGTTTGGCTTTTTCTAAATAGGCGAGAGAAAGCGGCTGGTTTCCTCTTTCTTGGGCGTATTCGGCCAGTTGGCTCAGGGCAAGAACATATTGCCCTACCCCTTCATACCAAATCAGGCGGTGATGATCCGTTGCGGGCCGTCCGACTTGTCCCGGTTTGGCGGAATCATGCAAATAGACAAAGTCCGCTTCGGCTTGGTCGGCGGGGTCGACTCCTAAGCGACCGGATACTTGGACTTCGAAGGTTTTTTCGGCCACCTTCATAAGGCGAACCGGGTCAATTCCCCGCGCAGCCATGTGTTTCGGCCCGATCGCAGAGATCATCCAGGTCACCGTGTCTACGGCCTGTTTGTTATCAGGACCCTGAGGATTGATGCCGCGAGCTACGTGATAGTTTGTCGTGTTTAAAACGGAATGGATCAGCCAATTTTCGACATGATCCCTTTCCCGAGTGATTTCCTGTCGCTGTGAAACCTCAAGCCGCGGAGAACGCAAAAGTTCGGTAAGAAATCCGTAATAACTGAGATTATTTTCAGTGGAATAGACGTGCGCCCAAGGTCCCCCCGCCGGATCGTCTTTTTGGCCCATAGCCACTCCCCCATTCTCATGAGGAATTCCATTTTGGATCCAGTAAGCGATGTCCATCGCCCACTGCATTACCTCTGGATCTTTGGTTACATTCGCCAGACGCGCCGCAAACAGGCCGATCCAGGCATTCGGACCCACATGGATTGTTTTTTCAATGCCAGCATTTCCAAATTCGCCGTTAAGAAAATTAGGAAGGCCATGCAGACCAAAACGGGGGCCGGGTTTAAGAGGACCCGCAAACCACTCTTCTTTCAATGTGGAATACAATTGCTGGGCTCGTTCGACATCTCCAAAGCGTAAAGCGAGCAAACCCATCGCACCCTGCTCATACAGCGATGCCTGTTGTGAGAGTTTGCGATCGGTCGAATCAGGAAAGCTCAAGAAAAGGCCGGTTTTAGGGACCCAATGATTTTCGAGAATGTGTTGGTAAATCGATTCCGCATGATTCGACCGAATGAATGAAACGCCACTCGAAATCGGGGTGGCCGCCTGAAGAGGCAGCGCGAGTGCGATGGCAATTGAAAAACCGACATGTATTGGCCGAGTCAAACGCATGTTTGATTACTCCTGAAGTCTTATTTAGTTTGGGATAGGTCCGCTTTCGTTTGAGCTAAGCAGACCCGGGACGCATGCATTTAGCGGACGTAACATGGATTGTCAAGGGGAAACTGTTAAGCGGGGTTAATTTAACGAAAGGACCGACGGAGAATTAGGGATGAACGAAGTGGCACGCATGAGCAATTAGGATGCCCGCATAGGTCCCTACGACGTTGCCGGCGATTGCCAAGAGAAGCCCTAAGGAAGCCAATTGGGGTTGATACACGCCGGCCACGATCGGCGTCGACGCCGTTCCCCCAATGTTGGCCTGACTTGAGGTGACTAAAAAAAACATGGGGACCTTCCGTAGAATCCCATAGGTCGCTAAGAGTGCCGCGTGAATGAGGACCCAGACAAAAGCCATGACTATTAATAGAGGCGCTTCAAAAATATATTGGAGACGGGCCTTCGACCCCATCGCCGCCAATAGCAGATAAAGACAAAAATAGCCCCACCGCGAGGCGCCGTATTTCTCCAACCGAGCCGCGGGCGTCAGCGATAAGGCGATTCCCAGAATCGTTACAAGGAGAAAGGCCCAGCCGGATGCCGTCAAAGCGGACCCGAGGGGGGGTAAGTGGCGACCGACCTTTATACAAAGCGCGCCGAGGCCAATGCCTAGGCCCAAGAGCCACACTGCGTGGAGTCCAGAAGGCTGATGACCCGCCTTTGCTCCTTTCGCATGCAATTCATGAAGACGCCGGGAAACATCATCCAGCGTGGTTCGGTCAGCTCCGATGCGTTCGTCCCACCAGTTCTGCCACGGCGCTAAGGCCACAAGAATTCCCATCCAGGAATAGGTGATGACCGTGTCGACGATGACCATGGGAGCAAAAACGCTGTCAGGCGCCTGAAGGCCTTCCTTCACGGCGAGCATATTGGCGCTACCGCCGATCCAACTCGCCGAAAGAGCGCCGACCCCTTTCCAAGTTTCTGCTGGAAGCCACCTTGCGAATATGGCGTAGGCCACGACCGCACCGATACCGATACCCGCAGCGCCAACAGCCATGGCCGTTAAGGCGGTTGGCCCCAACCGGATGATCGCGGGTAAGTTGATATTTAAAAGTAGTAGAACCAAGCAGGCGGAAAGGACGTAAGTCGTTAGAAAACCATAAACCGGGGACTCTACCGGTAGCAGGTGCGCCGTAGAGAGTAGCATCGGGATGAAATAACACCAAAAGGCGCTGGGAAGGTAGTGAAATATCTTCTTAAAAATGGAAACTTTCTCGAGGGACAAAATTCCCAGCACGAGGGCGAGGAGAAAAATGAATAGGAGCAGCGAAGAAAGGGTCAAATACCGATTCCTGGTCCAATCCCTTTCACGGACAATTTTGATCCTTTGATTAAAAATCCTCCACGCAGGGGGTTGGATTCCAAAAGGAAGACCGAATCTAAATCGACCCATTCGAAGGCGCCGGTCCCACAGGCCAAGTGCACACTGGCTGCCAGCCCGAGCTTGGACTCCTCCATACATCCGATGGCCAAGCGTTTCTTAAATCGCTCCGCCGTGCGAATGATATCCAGCGCGCCCAACAATCCGCTTTTGGCCACTTTGATATTCACACCGTCCGCAGCGCCCGCTTCAAAAAGCCTTATGGCGTCGTTGGGTGTGAGAACCGATTCATCCGCAAAAAGGGGCAATCGACAGCGCGTGCGGAATATCTTCATCGCGCGAATATCGTGCTTACGAAACGGTTGTTCAATGAAAACGAGATTGATCTCTGCCTTTTCTAACCGATGAACCAGCGCAACCGCATTGGACACGCTCAGACTTTGGTTCCCGTCAGCGACCAAGGCGGCCTTCGGAGCGCCCCGGCGGACAGCTTTCAAGCGATCAAAATCTTTCTGGATCGATTCTCCGCCCAGCTTGACTTTCAAGCGGCGGAATCCCTTCGTGACGGCGGCGCGCGCGGCTTTGATCAGTAAGGAGGGATCCGCCACCGACAAAGTCAAGTCGGTTTCGACTTGCGACGTTCTATTTCCGAGGAATTTGGCCAAGCTTTGGTTCTGAGTGCGGGTATACGCATCCATAATCGCGCACTCCATGGCTGCGGCCGCAGTAGGATGAAAGCGGTGAAGCCGCCAGGCCAGCTGCACCAGCTCTTTGAAATCCGCGATCCGCTTTCCCCGCAATTCGGGAACCATATCTTTCAGGACGCGAAGCATATTGACTTGAGACTCGCTGGGCATCGCGATGGATGAGGAGGCTTCCGCAAAAGCACGCGTGTTGTCGCTCAAGGTCAAAACGATTTGAACATTATCCGTGTGCGACTTACTTCCTGCCGCTGTCACAAAAGGATTTTTCAGCGGAAAAGACACAGGAACAAGTTCAATAGAATGAATTGTGAGATTGCTATTCGCCATTGAGATACCTTCCAAAATAAATGATTCGCTCGCCTACCGTCTGACCAGACTCTACCTCTTTAAGCTCGCGGCCGTATTTCTCTTTAAACGACACTTTTCGCACCACCATGCCAGTCTGAGGCGCTTCCACGATCTGTTCGTTACCCGCATAGAGTACCACATGGGTGATTTTACCCGGTTTACTCGCTTTCGCCGAGAAAATCAGATCAGCCGGCTTCAGTTCTTTGCGCTTGATCGGTTTGGCTTTCATCCATTGCTCATGGGCGTCACGCGGAATCACTTGTTCAAATTCCCTGAAAGCCCGATGTACAAGGCCCGAACAGTCGAATCCTTTCTCCTTTGATAGGCCCCCCCACAAATACGGAGTGCCGACCATGGATTCAGCAAAATGAAGTACACGGGCCGGAGATGTTGAAAAAATGTGCCTATCGTCAACCTCGGTACGGGGTCCGAGAAATTCTTTTTTTACCCACCCCGGATATCCCTCCCAGCGACTATGCTGTCGGAATGTGGGTTGCTGGACGGCTTCAATGCGGACCCACGGACCGCTGGATTCTTGAATGACCACCCGCTCGCCAAAGAGGACCTGGGTCTCCCGTTTTTCGTCAGGCGGAATGACTCCCGGGAAAATCGGTTCGCTCCAAACATCGGCAACCGGAACTCTAACCGCAGC
>JBBSDO010000203.1:0-5337 GCA_038241515.1 Elusimicrobiota bacterium
CAGCGAAGGCCGTAATCTTGATGAACCACTGATTAAGGTCTTTCTGTTCGACTAGGGAGTCACACCGCCAGCAGCGGCCCTGCGCCGATACTTGCTCATTGGCGAGCACAGTCTGATCGACGGGGCACCAATTGACGGCTGCCTTTTTCTTGTACACCCAACCCTTTCCATAAAACTTAAGAAAAAACCACTGATTCCAACGGTAGTAGTCGCGATCGCAAGTGGCAAACTCCCGATCCCAGTCGTAAGAAATTCCTAACGCTTTGAGTTGATCGCGCATGACAGCAATATTTTGCCGCGTCCAAGTCTCGGGATGCACTTTATTCTTAATGGCCGCGTTTTCCGCTGGCAAACCAAACGCATCCCATCCGATGGGGTGAAGCACATTTTCCCCTTTCATTCGGTGATACCTTGCGACCACGTCCCCTAGCGTATAGTTCCGGACATGGCCCATATGGAGGTTGCCCGAAGGATAAGGAAACATCTCTAAAACGTAAAAGCGCGCCTTCTCCGAGCGAGAAGCGCCTTGGGCGGCAAAGCTCCGGCGCTTCTCCCATTCCCCTTGCCACTTTTTTTCAATGAGTGCGAATTCGTACACGTCTTTCATGGACATTTAAAAAGCTCACTCCTCGTTCGTAGATCGCGGATCCGGCCGAAAATCAAATATTTGTCCCAGCCATCTGGGATCAATTACTCTGTAAACGGGTGCGCGGGTAAAAAGTATGTGGCCGGCCGGTCTCCCTCGCCCGCTGGTAGCGGGAGAGGGTGGGGGTGAGGGCACGCGCTTCAATTCTGGCGTCGTTTCCATAAATAATCCCACCGCTGGTTCACTTTGGTTCAAGAAGGTACCCCTTTGCACTGGATGCTCCTCCTTAATTTCGGGGCTACTTGCACTGGTCCCAGCCTTTAACGAATGCAACAAGGCAAGGGGCCTATTGATGCACACTCCCATCGACGGTGCCCTCCCGCGGCTCTCCGGCTATCGCCGTCGGCCTTGCCCTCCCGCATACGACCGCGGGACTAGCGCGCTATAGGAATTGCGGAAGCGCTGGTCTCCCGCCTCTCGGCGGGCGAGGGGAATTCCAGATCACCTAGTTTTCACCCGCGCACCCCTGGAAACCGCGTCAGCAGCTTTGGCCACAAAAGTAACATATTCTTTCACATCCGTCTCGCTCAGACACTGTGATGCCTTCCCGCTATCGAACCGTCGAGCTCCTCCGGCTTTTGAAGACCTGCACGCGCTGCTGAATGGGTGAGCTTAGCGAACGGGTGGCTTCGAGAATGTATAAGCGAGCATTTCACGAAAAGTATCGATGATGACCCCGGGGCGGTTTCCTCGTGCTTCGCCGGAGAGTCGAGGTTTATGGCCAATTGGGACCTCGACCATTCGAGCGCCGGCGCGGATGGACTGCAGGCAGAGCTCAGCATGCAAGAAGACGCTCTTTGATTGGAGCTCAAACCGGTCGGCGAGGGCGCGCTTGAAAAGGGGGACTGAATCGACGTCGTGGATGCGTTTGCCCAGGAGCGCGCTAATGAAGAGATTGTAAATGCCGGCCGTCATTTTGCGTCTCCACGGGTCTTGTCGATTTACGCGCCAGCCCAGAATAAAGTCGGCGCGGTCCCGCCAAGGTAGAAGCTTTTCTAACTCTTTCGGCGGGATTTGGCCGTCGCCAGGAAGGAAGAACACCCACGCTTTCGTGGGCAACGTAAAGGCCTCCTTGAGCGTGACGCCAAAACCCAAATTCTTTGGATGGTGAAAGACCCGAATATGCTTATTGTCGCGAGCCAATTGATCGGCAATCGGCCCGGTCCGGTCAACACTTCCATCATCGATAATGACCAGCTCGTAGTCGTCCGCGTGTTTGGCCAATACGGCCAGCGAATCGAGAGCCAGCGCCTCAAGCGTTCCTTCTTCGTTATAAGCCGCGATGCTGATGCTGAGCGAGGGTCGGGTCATGCGCGAGTTCCAATCTGGAAATGGAACGACCGCAAATGGGCGGAGAGCTCCTCGCGCCGATTTTGGAAGAATCGCCAACCGGCACGATGAGTGAGCAATCGAGCCGCCTGACGAGGGCTGAGACCATTTTCAAAAATCAATCCGGCGGTCATCCATCGGCGAATCGCTTTCGGCGGTCCGCACAATTCAAAATCACCACCCACAAAAAAGGCGTCTGTCCCGAACGGTTTTCCGAACCACTCCAAGATCGATGACGAATGCGCGGCGATGTCTGCCGTTTCTCTAGACGAGGCTACCACCCGACATGACTTTTGGGCATGAATCTCTAGGGTGTTCCCCCAATCGTTCACAAAAATACGCAGCGGGGGTAGCCAAAATACCAATCCGTAAAACGTTTCGCGAAGCTGTCTGCAAAACTTCTCGGCCAGAGGCAGAATCTGACCCACGCTTTGAGCCATCGAGCGAACTTTCGTGCTTCGCAGGGTTGGCGGGAGCGCAGGTTCTCGAGTCTGGACCTGCACCAGGCCGGAGGGAAGGAACCTTAGCGTATCGCCGATCCCAATCGCGAGGGTGCGAGGGTCGACTTCGGCCAGTTCTTGGGGAGTGAGCAGGCCCTCATTTTGACCTTTGGTAAATTCGGAACGGAAATAATGGGTCGAGGCGAATGGAATGACCCAACGAGGATTGACCGCCTCGACTTTTCGTCGATACCACTCTTTGCCCAAACGGCGAATGTGATCTCCCGTATAAGGTTCCAGGAGCTTCTCGGCAATATTGTAGTTGAGCAGGAGCGCATCAATGGGTCCGATCCGCCGCATCAAGCTTTTCAATGCCGGTATGGGAAGATTGCAATCGTTGAAATTGAGAATGGAAAAATCGTCGAAGCGCATCACAAGCATGTTATCGATCCCGCCCGAGGGATAGCGCTCAATGGTGACCTGCGGACCAAGATCTATGGCGTTGCGCTCTGGAAGTGCCTCGAAATGGCTGAATCCCGCTTCGCGGAGGGCGGGTTCCATGTCATAGTTGGCCGATCGATTCGCGAGGACGATGAGGTGGGGCGCCTTTTTGGCGAGTGCTTTCAGCGTTGGGAAGTGCAGATGGTCGCCATGAAAATGGGAGATCCAGAGGTACGTTGCAGTTGCGGCCCTGTCATACGCCGCCGGATTGTCAAACTGCAATCCCCACCCATCGCGAAAACAGGTGCCTTGGTACCAAGGATCGCTCAAGAGGGCGCCGCCCTCCCATTGTATGAGGGCCGAGGCGTGATTAATGAGCTCGACGGATACGTCCCTCATGTCCCTTTTTCCAAATAGAGAAAAGACTCCTGATTGCCTTTGCGGCCCTTAAGCGAAGAGTCGACCGATCCTTTTACAACGAAGCCCACATCCTCGGCCATGTGTTTCACCGATTGTAAAATATTTCGCCGTACCCGCTGCTCGCGAACCACCCCTTTGGGTGCGGACTTGGGAGGGGCTTCGAACTGGGGCTTAACCAAAACGAGGGCGCAACCCTGGGGTGCCAAGACGCGCCACAGATTCGGAAAAATGAGCGAAAGGGAGATAAATGAAACATCCACAGTCGCTAAATCAATGGGATCTTGAATAAGCGATCGACCGAAGTGGCGAAAATTAATGCCATCGAGTACGTGCACGCGAGCGTCCTTTCTTAAGTGGGGATCGAGAAGACCTCGTCCCACGTCGAGTGCCCAGACAGCGCGCGCTCCCCGCTGCAGAAGGCAATCCGTAAATCCTCCCGTTGAAGCGCCGATATCCAGGCAAACGAGTTTGAAGGGGGTGAGCGAAAAGGCATCCAAAGCGCCGTTCAACTTTTCTCCACCGCGTGAAACGAAACGCCGACGCGGGAGTCGTTCGACCCGGGCTTCATCTGAAACAAGCGTCCCCGAAGAGGCAGGCTGACTGTCGACACGAAATTCCCCGGCCAATATCATCGCCTGGGCCTCTTTCGTGTTTAGAGCCCAGCCGTGCTCGACCACATAGTGATCAAGCCGAACCTTTCGGTTCCCCCTCTCCACGCGTGAGAGAGGGCGGGGGCGAGGATTCACTGAAAGATCCTCTATCGAATGGAGAGGGTCAACGGATCGGTTGCAAGGTGGGACGTTCTGTTTTTGTTCGCATGAAATCCAATGTGGATGCTGCAATCTTTTCGGCCGAGAGGCCAACCAAGTCACGCAGTACGTTTTGCGGGCCCTGTTCGATGAACTTATCCGGGATTCCGATTCGGTGGATCCGGACATCCGTTCCTTCGAGAGCTTCCATGACAGCGCTCCCAAACCCACCGGGCAA
Organism: Elusimicrobiota bacterium; assembly: GCA_038241515.1. Classification (GTDB taxonomy): domain Bacteria; phylum Elusimicrobiota; class Elusimicrobia; order 2-01-FULL-59-12; family 2-01-FULL-59-12; genus JBBSDO01. The sequence goes on from JBBSDO010000203.1 coordinate 4,264, forward strand.
AACATGTTCTTCCACGGTTACAAATGTGGAGGCATGTTCTCGCAGCTGATTGAGCAAGGCGACATCCATCGGTTTCACGAATCGCATATTCACGACCCCGCACGAGAGTCCCTCCTTTTCGATGATCGCCGCTGCCTTCAAAGCCGGATGGACCATGCTGCCAATCGCCAAGAGGTACGTGTCCTGTCCCGGCTTTAGAACGATGCCACGGCCGATCGGAAGGGTCCTCATCTCGGCGTCCATCGAAACACCCTCCCCGGGCCCACGCGGATAACGAATCACGGCTGGCTGATTGCAAGCAAACGCCGTCTTAACCATATGCTGCAATTCGTTTTCATCCATGGGAGCCATGACCACAAAATTCGGAATAATGCGGGTATAGGCGAAATCAAACACGCCGTGATGAGTCGGTCCATCTTCTCCGACCAGTCCTGCTCGATCCAACGCAAAAACGACGGGTAATTTTTGAAGTCCCACATCATGTTCCATTTGGTCAAATCCCCGCTGCATGAACGTGGAATAAATGGCACACACCGGTTTAAGACCCTCACAAGCGAGACCGGCAGCAAAGGTCACGGCATGTTCTTCGGCTAAACCGACGTCAAAAAAACGATTGGGAAGCTCTCTTCTAAAAAGATCAGTGCCCGTACCTTCTGGCATCGCGGCGCTGATGGCGACAATGCGTGAGTCCGCTTTAGCGAGTTTCACGAGCGTTTCCCCAAACACCTTTTGATACGCAGGAGCCGGCACTGTCGACGGCTTCACCATGGTTCCCGTTTCAACATCAAATTTTCCGGGACCGTGCCAGGTATAAGGATCTTTTTCAGCAAGCTCGTACCCTTTGCCTTTCTTCGTGACGATATGAAGCAGAACGGGACCTTTTAATGACTTAATATTTTCGAGAACTTCCACCAATCTGTCGACGTCGTGACCGTCCACGGGTCCGAAATAAGCAAATCCCAGTTCTTCGAAAAGCATGCCCGGAAAAAGAAGCACGCGCATTCGTTTGGCCACGCGAAGAATCCCGGCACCGTAAAATTGAATGCGCTTTAAAAACTTCTCAACTTCCGATTC
>JBBSDO010000204.1:0-5329 GCA_038241515.1 Elusimicrobiota bacterium
GGTTGGGCACGACCACCGCCTGGGGAACGGTTGGCAACTGGTCGAACACCTCAGGCGGCGTCGCTTGCACCGCGGGCGCTCCGCCCGCGGGCACTGTAATGGCCCTCTTCGATGGCAATAGTATAGGCAACTGCCTGATCACCACAAACATCTCGATTTCGTCCATGACCATCAGCACATCTGCGGTCGGTGGTTATACAGGGACGGTCACAGCCTCCAACATCAGGATGACCCTGGCTAACAATTTCCTTCAGAATAAATGGGTACCAGGTACTCTTTTTGCCTGCTAAAGAGATAAAATCCTTTTCTAATGAAACTCCACGTCGCGCCGTTTGAAAAGGCGCTCGGTCAACTGGACGCGAGCTTGAATTACCTGAAGTCCCCGATAGCGGAGAAGGATAAAGCGCTGTACGCGCAGTTTCGTGCGGCCAGCATTCAGGCGTTCGAATATTGTTATGAACTTGCCGTTAAGATGATTCGTCGTCAATTAGCTGAAATCGTAGCCAACCCTCAGGAGTTAGCCCAGCTTACCTTTGCCGACCTCATGCGATCTGCCGCCGACGCGGGTCTTGTGATGGATGTAAAACGATTTTTTTTGTATCGCGATGCCCGCAATCAAACGAGTCATACTTATGACGAAAGCACCGCCGATGAAGTCGCCAAAGTGACGTCGAATTTCTTTCAAGATGCGACCTATCTGTTGAAGCAGTTGCAGAAGCGAAATTCATGACCGATGCATCTCTCGGTTTAGATCCTAAGGATGTCACCGCGCTCGTGTCCCTCGTGAGGCGGTTTATTCCGGACGGTGAATTGTGGGCGTTTGGATCCCGGGTCAGTGGGAGGGCCCGTCCTTTTTCAGACTTGGATCTGGCTATCATCAGAGAGGGCCCCCTGGATGCGACCACCAAGGCAGAGCTACGTTACGCCCTTAGTGAGTCCGATTTTCCTGTTAAAGTCGATTTACTGGAATGGGCGCGCGCTGACGCCTCCTTTCGGGAGATTATCCAGGGAAATCATATCGTGATCGCGGCGTAGTGTTTATCGGCAGGCAGCAGCTGATTTAAAAAACCGCAAAATCCTGAGCTAGCGTCGAACTGGTTAGATTTCTTTAAGAACGTCCGTGAGCTGCTGCCAAGGTATCGCCTCGATGGTCGCACTTATGCGGACCGGGCGCGGAGTTTGGCAGATAATAAATCCCTTTTTGGTTTTGCCGGAGTACTCTCGGATAAACGTTTCGAGATGCACGGCGTCTTGCGCTCGAGGGGTCCCCGTCCACTTAACCTCAATGGGAATTAGCTCTCTTTCTGTTTCAAGAACCCAATCCACTTCTGGCCCATCCGGGTCTCGCCAGAATCGCAGTGAAATGGTTCGTTGATGATTTCGCGTAAGCCGCTTCAGTTCCAACCCAACCCAATGTTCGAACAACGGCCCGTAGCGATCACGGGCCACGAGCGTGCCTTCCCCAGCGGCGGCTCGGCGGACACCCATATCAAAAAATAAATATCTTTCCGCGCGAGTCAGCTTTCTGCGTGTGGTGCTGCGGGTGTAGGGCTCAACGCGCTCTGCGATGAAGCAGTCCTCCAAAATTTCGTAATAGCTTGAAATCGTGGTATGTGCCACACCAATTTCTTGGGACAGTTTTCGAAAATTGACGATCCGTCCCGACTCGGAAGCCGCGAGTTCCAGAAAACGGGCGAACGAGGGAAAATTTCTCACGATTCCCTCGGCACGAACCTCTTCTTCCAAATAGCTCACGACGTAGGACTTTAAATCCGTTTCCTGGTCTTGCATTTTAGGCAGGTGAACTATACCGGGCAGATCCCCGTAAAAAAGTCTGTCCTTGATCGGGGCGTTAGGGCGTTCCCAGAGGTTAAGGGGATCAAGATGCAATGTAACCACGCGCCCTGGAAGTAAATTGACTCCCGGCCCGCGTTTAAGTTTTCTTGCCGATGAGCCTGAAAGAACAAAAACCGCTTGCTTGCGATCAATCAGATCTTGGATGACATCAAGGAGCGACGGTACTTTTTGAATCTCATCCAATAAGACTATCGGCCGTTTATGGGGGGAGCGGGCTGCGAGCGATTCGATTTCTCCCTGTAAACTTTCAGGACTTTTCTCATAACGCTGTCGAATCGCCGCCTGAACAAAGGAGAGAGACAAATGATGCTTTAATTGACCGAGCAATGTCGTTTTACCGGTCTGTCGCGGTCCGAGGAGTAAAACACTTTTGTCTCGCGCCAGGGCATAACGGACTTCCTTTTCTACCTGTCGCGGAATGTAGTGCATACACTCCATTGTCGCCGAAATTGGAGTGTGGGTCAAGGTGGCTCGACGTCGCTGAAGTGCCTCGAATCCCGATTCGCCTTCTTTGAGGTTTGTCCAGCGTTCTTCGGCACTTGGCCCCTCAGAGGTTCGGCTTGCTTTTTGTCATTCACCGGAGGCTGGCACCTCTAAAAGCCTGTTCATGTGGAAGTAAACCGAATTTATTCGCAGGCCAGCGGAAGACGAGGCGAAGCGAAGGCAGGGCAAGGGAAAGGGCGAGGGCAAGGCGAGGATGGCTTTGTTTAACAGGATATTCCTCGCTTATATGCCCTATCCCTTGCCCTGCCATTGAATCGTGCGTGGCGTTTACAAGATGTTCTTCTTTTTAATATAGCGGATTAGTGGCGGGTAATTGAAGCGGGAGGCGTAGCGAGCCAGCGTGCGCTTATTGAGATTCCATCGGCCGTCTCGCTTATAAGGCAATCCGAGCGGCGAGCGGGGAATGAGGCCTAAGTAAACCAGATCCAGAAAAGCTTTTTCGGGTTCGGCCAGCAACAGAATTTTAGCTCCCGTACGCTCTGCCTGGAACCCCCAAATCAAATGGCTTGGCAAGTGATGAATGTCGAACTCGCCTAGACTCGTTCGATGCGTCGCGGGCCGACCGGCAGACACGGCGAAAATCTTGTGAGGAACTTCCTCGACTATCCCAGCGCGCGATATTTCTCGCAGAAAAACGATGGATGCGACATTTAACCATAATGCCTATAGTTGACCTATTTGTCAATTTCCGTCTATATAGTAAAGAGGAAAAAGCCTGGGAATTTACTTTGGTTTCCATTTTCGCCGAAATTGGAAACCCATGCCAAAAGGTTTTTCCGTTGGAACCTGCGGGAAAGACGTCCAAGGCGCTCCGGTTTCCGACTGCCTGCCCACCCACCGAATTCCTAAAGGCGTCGTAGTTGGCGGAATCGCAGGTTGATATGGGATGCCTCCTTCTTTACATCAACCCCAATGAAAACCGCAGGGCTTGATCAAGGGATTCCCGCTTCGAAGTGGAGAGGAGCGTGATGCGGTCTGCTAAGGCGGTTTTAGGAACCGTGTGCAGGACGTCGCAATTAGCCACGCACTCGGCAGGCATACCCTCTTCCGAAGTGAGGCGGACTTCCGAAGGAATGTCCCGAATGGTTCGGGTTACGACCGCCACGATAACCACGTCGCGTACCTGCATCGCCCGATCGCGCGAGATGAGCACGACTGGGCGTCGTCCTAAGGGCGACGGAAGATTAGCCCACCACACCTCCGCGCGCTGCATTACCACGACTCCTTCGGCCATGTGCCGGCAAGAGCCTTGAGCATGGCGGTCGTGTGGTGCGTATTCTCGGGGTGTTTTCGGTAAGCCTCCGCGTACCTCTCCTCAGTTTCGCTTTGGCGCTGCTGCTCAACCCATGAGCGGAACGCTTCGACCAAAATCTGGCTCCGGGTCTTATGTAAGCGTTTTCGGAGTCGTTCCACGATCGCAAAATCTTGCCGAGGAATGGCGATTGCCGTTTTAACTGTATTCATATTATGCCTCATTGTAATACCTCTAGTATACTTAGGTACTCCAGTAGTATAACTGACTGCCAGTCCACGATCAATGGAGAACTGCGGGATGATGGTCATTGCATTTAGTTTGTTTTTCGGCTACTTTATCGAGGCAAGCAAAATTTTCCCCGGACAGATGTGGAAACACTACACTAGTTGAGCACCAGCTGACTCCAGCTGATCAAATAATTGGGAACACGAAGGTGCCTTAAGCCGCCACCGCATGAACCGCCATCCATCCCTTGGATGAATGAGCCGTATGCCAGAGATCGTAAGTCTGTTGAAGATTGAGCCATAACTCCGGTGTCGTGTTAAAAGCCTTGGATAAGCGCAAAGCCATGTCAGGTGTCACCGCGCCGCGCTCGTTTACGATCTTGGAAAGCGTTTTACGGGACACACGAAGCGCCTCGGCGACTTCGGCGACGCTAAGATTCAGCGTTTCAAGATACTGCCGTTTTAAAATGCCGCCCGGATGGGTGGGCGAACGATGTCGCTCTCTCTTCATTTCAATCTCCCGTTCGTTATTCCTATTTGACGTCTCGTAACCATTGACTTATATAGCAGGGACGTACTGTTTACGCATCCGCCGCGGGTCCTCACAGACTAATGCTAATCCACATAGTCCACGACAAACGCATTCCCATCATGGAACATGTAGATAATTCGCCATTTTCCCGATACTCGAACGGCCCAGTGACCTTTAAGATCTCCTTTTAACAGATGAAGATCAGCACCTGGAAAACTCACATCTTCTGAAAGTTTAGCCGCATCGAGCCGGTCCAAGATGTCCGCAAGCTTCTGTGCATGTTTGGGTTGGATACCTTTTTTCGATCCATGATAAAAAAAGTTTTCCAGACCTTTATGACGAAAGCTTTTGATCACGTCTCGAAAGTGTAACCGATAGGGTTACATTCGTCAAGAGATTTTTACTATGGATTACGATAATTGACCCCTTGGAGAACCTCGAAAAAAGTTACCGAAATATTGACGTTGGGACGCGCAGGCCCCAGCTGGCTATGCATCCTCTTATTCCTTGGCGCGCTTGGCGGCTCTGCGCGAAATTTGCCTGAATATGATGTAAATAACACCACCGCTCTCGCTGTAAGGCCCCCACCGTATTACTGCCGTGCCGTTTATGCTCCAATCGCTTCGTCTTTTCAGCTCGTTCACTTCTTTTAACACCTCCAGAAAGTCATTGAAAAATCAACCTGGCGGCCTTAGTCTTGATCAATGTTCGGTCCGGGCCCTTTTACATTTCCTTCCCTTTTCGCGCGTACTGGTTTCCGTCAATTAAAGGCCAGTACGTCCCGACTATTTAGTTATTGGGTTACGGGACGTACTGATCCCCGTCAATTGAAGGCCAGTACGTCCCGACTATTTAGTTATTGGGTTACGGGACGTACTGATCCCCGTCAATTAAAGGGCAGTACGTCCCGACTATTTAGTTATTGGGTTACGGGACGTACTGATCCCCGTCAATTGA
>JBBSDO010000205.1:0-5295 GCA_038241515.1 Elusimicrobiota bacterium
AGCGAGTAGTCGAAGAAAACAAATGTGTCTGGAGAGAATTATGAGCGAATTTCGCCGAACGCGCTCAATATATCTGCGGGGAATTCAAGAGGTATTGCCAATTGGGTGATTGAAGCGAGCCGCGCATGAATGAGAGTCGACCCGTCGGGGCCTATCGTTGAAGGCTCCTTAGGGCTACTCTGTCCATAGGATGCAAGCTTTCCGTTTTCGAATCCAACAATCCAGTCCCCTACCGAAAGAGTTTTCGTATTAGCGGAATAGCCCCCGTCCAAGAGGGTCCGCGTCATTTTTCCCTGACCATCCACTGAGTAGGATTGGAGTTGGGGCCATTGGTAGTTTGTTAGCGAAAAGTGAGATATGACCTGAAGGGCCTGGGCGAGGATTTCCGGGTGACCCAGTTGGGCACTGTACGCCGCATTCCCGAAGGTGGCTTCACTCTCTAAGGTCCAACCCATATAAATTGACTTGAAACCGGTTTTGTCGTTATAAAAGCTGCCGAGGTACTCGTAGGCCTTTTTGTCGGCATCGCTTAGCCCATCGTAAACATGGGCCCCAACAGCCAGCAGGAGAGCGCCAGTCACTTGACGCCCGTCGCGTTTGCCAGGGTCGTCCAAGCTGATGCTTAATTTGGAACCATTACTCTCGCCGGAGCCTGTTGATCCTATCACGGCTTTCCCAACGTTGATGGCGGTAATTCCTTGCAAGTGAGAAGTCGGAATTTGGGCTAAAGCCAGAATAAGATTGTCCCGTTCCTTAGCCGTGAGAGGCCGGTCCTCGTCATTAATCTTTATCGAAAGATCGGTCCCAAAACGGTTATAAACTAGGGGTCCCAGAAAGGGGGGATCCTGGACCGCGACAGGCGGGACTCTCGGCAAAGGCTCAAGTGGGGGCAGAGGGGGCGATACTATAAATTGAAGGGTTCTGGAAGGGGCGTTCACCGCGCTTCGGCGTTTATTTGAACGCTCAGAGGAGGGGACCAAAATGGGTGACGCTACGGTAATGACGTCCACGGGCGATGCAGAGCTCGAGCCGAAAACGATCCCCACAGGATGTGTCAATTGATCAAGCCCAGATTTGTACTCCGGAAACTTGATTGCTCCACAGCGATATTGCTCAATCAATAACCGTCGTCGACGTGAATTCGCTTTCGAGTCTGCATTGTAGGAATCTGGACGACTGCCAATAGCCATATCCGCACAAAAACCGCCGGCCGGCCGAAGGAGTGTACTGGTGAACAATAGGTTTAAAAATAGAAATTCGTAACGTCGCATAATATCGGCCTCCCGCCCAGCTTAGATATCCGTCTTAAGTACAAAAAGTTTACATTTCTAATGTTACAACCATGTGAATTTAAGGCTCATAATTAACATAAGCCGTTAGACCTTACGTTCCGTAGGCCCCCTACCGGAGTTCCCACTAACGGCACAATCCGACTTACTGAAAAAATCCACGATGCGAGGGAGAGTATCAGGCCGCAGTTACGACGTTACGTTGGAAAAAGTGCGGCATCGCGCGCTGGGGGAATTGGGGAGGGATGGGCGAATCCAGTTGACTCGGCTTGTCTTCATTTGAACCATCTCTAACGGCGAAATCAAAGATTTGCTTCATCACGGCGAATTCTTTGCTCAGTATTTGGTCCTGGGCAAGCTGGCCGGTCAGTTCAATCCGTTGTAAGGCATATTTGAAATAGATTTTGCCGAATTCTTGCTTGGTGTCAAGTTCGCCACCAAAATGCTCTTTCCAGAGTTTTCGGGCTTGGGCGTCGCGCAGGTAAATAAGTTCCCCGATCTTTTGGGCCATCGTATGCTGCAGCGGAGGGATGGGAAGTTTGACGCCTGCACTGAATTTCGCCGAAGGATGCGTATTGAGAATAATCCAGCCACGTCTGAATCCGAAGCTGTGCGCAAGAAGATGCAAACCTGTACTAAGGTTGAAAGTCCCTGAGTAGGCGAAGACCCCCGGGATGGACCGCATGTGCCGAGCAGGAATATGCGGCAGGACTTTGGACATTGCGAGGTCGACCTTTGCTTTGTCGCTATCAGATTCTGCTTCGATGGGAATGATTCCTGGTATCTGAACCCTGCCCAGCTGTGTCCGTACGCGCTCAAGCGCGCGGATGGGGTCTTTCCCATTAGCCAAGGCCCTGAGAAATGTCCAGCTGTCATCCCAGGGCAGCGCCTGATCGTTATGATTATCGTTAAAGTAGTCGAGGAACAGCGCGAGCGCTACGCCTACCCATCGTTCCTGGCGCGAAAAGTTAAGCCGGCCCCACTTATCAGTGTGATCCCCTTTTTGTGTTCTTTGTAATTGATGGAACTTTGCGAGGAATGAAGAATCCGCCGGATGTCGAAGGATCTCTTGAGTCAGCTTAAAAGCGCTTGCCCTATTGTTGGAGTCCCTTATGACCTCTTTTACGAGGTGCTCCAGCCTCTTCCAGTCGTTTGGCACCTTACCCAATGCACTCATTTTCGACTGAGCCTCTTCCAATAATTTCGCGCTCCAAACAATATCTCCCGTTTGTATAGCGTGATTCTTCTTGAGATAGCCCACCCCCGAGACAAAGGTCAACCACTCGATGTCGCTTTGGGAAAAACGTTTCGTGAGGGCGAGAATATATACGACGACGCTTCCCAACACACCGATGACGGCACTGCCCAGAACAATGACTAAGGTGACTCTTGAAAACGCCATATGATGCGGGCGGCTAAAGAAGTCATAAAGAAGGAATGTCGCAGCCGAAGAAAAACCAAAAGCAAACGCGACAATTAGAGACCTCCAGGGGATTCCGATTCCGCGCTTCCATTCTTTCTGCATGTGCTCGATGTGGATTAGCCGATCTTCATCGGTTATTTTCGGTGCAAACGCTGTGAGCAAAAGGTGGAATATCTGTGCCCTTCGAATATTTTGATCCGACCTCCTTTTTTCTGGGTTGGGGGGTGAAACAAGAACGTTGGCTGGACGCAGTGTCCGCCACTGCCGGAAGAGCGATAGAAAGTTCCAGAAGCGGGGAGCTGCCCCCAGAGGAAACTCCAACGCCTGTTCCTCAAAGCAATTCGGACCCAGATGGAAACTATGTTTGCTAAATCGATCGCTGCCCAGCGCTGATTGGAGCACAAAGAATTGCTGGAACTGACCGGCCGCGAGGGAAGGATTCACACTAATGCAGGAAACTAGGAGTAAAACAACGATGCGGGTAAGGAACTTGGGCATAAAAACGTAAAGGCGCTTATCAGACGCTCCCTAATCGTAGCCTGGCATTGTTACATAGAGGTTAAACTTGAACCAATCCTTTTAATAGCCTGAACCGCTGATTGGATAGTTGTGACTTTCGAAAGCATGAACGTCGGAAAATTTGCTGCTTTTTTTGGCCCATTTTCGTTTTTGGTGAACGCGTTCACCAAAAGTCGAAATCCCATTGAATTGCTGTAGCCCGTCCCACAAGCCCCATGAGCCTTTAGGCCCGAAAAACTTAGTCTTTCTGACCATGTCCTTGACGCTCAAAAGCCCCTAGAATAGATTGTCAATCGATCGCGGGCGCAACCGCGTTCGGAGACCCCTGTGCCTAAATTTCTACTCAGCATCGTTGCCTTTCTCCTCCTCCCCTGCCTTGTGGTGGATCCTTCCCTGGCATCGGCACTTTTCCACCAGACCACTGATGAACCAAAAATGCCCAACTTGCAAAGGGACGTACTGCGCCTGAACGATGAGGCTCTTTGCCAGCCGGTCTTGGCCAACAATCGAATTGAGGCGCGCATCCATGAAGGACGCCCCAACAGTATCACGATTGCGAGCGAATTGGAGAGGCTAGGACTCCATCTACTTCCACGTGAGAAACGCTCATGGTTTATCGTCGCGACGCCCCCACCTGAAAAGCATATTCCACTTAAATCCCATTTCACGAAGGGCAACGGCTGGGCATTGCCAGAAAATCGATTGGAGCGCGTCAAACTACGGGTAGCTAAGTACAGGCGTGAGATCGATGAGACAGAAAATGAAGTCCAGAATGCCGTTCGTCGGCAGGACTCCGTCGCTTTAAAAAGGATTCAAGAAGCCTGGCTTTCCAGAGCTCTCGAGCAGTTCCGATGGAACTTATTTCCTGGAAAATCCGCTTTCGAATCGAACCCTGATCTTCTTAAAGAATTTTGGCACCTTTACGGAAGGGACGAAGCGATCATGCGCATTCAGATCATTCACGAATCATTTTCACCACAACCTTCCGCTCTACCCCCAGCGCAAACTTTGGGCACCCCTATCTCCCTCCCTGCGGGCTCAGGCAATACCGTTTCTTCGTCAATTTCTCAAAGAATCGGTAACATTCTGGCTAGACTCGAGCACGAGATCGAGGCGATACAATCTACGTTACGGAATCCAAATATTGGTGGCCGAAGCCCTGAGCGAATTAGATCAATGGTTGATTCGATATGGATACCGCATGAATTGCATGAAATGGTGCAAAGTCAACGTGACAATCCGGACGTTTTGCGACGGTATGTGAAAATTCTCGTAGGATTTACCCTATTCTTCAAACCAGTTTTAGTTGACAAAACTATTATTGCGAAAAGGGCTGAATTCTGGCTCGGAGAGTTCTTACGGTACTTCAATATGCCAGACCTTATTAATTCTGTTTTTCGCGGATACCTGCGCAAAATCGAATCAGCTGCGGATATGGAAGACGTCGTATGGAGAATTCATCAAGGTCTTTCTATAGTTTTGCCTGGCTTTTCATCTCTTGATGAGTTTAGACATTTATTGCTTCGTATAGGAGACTGGGAATCCGGAATCGCTATTATCCCGGGAACCTCGACAGAGCCTCCTGTGATAATTGTTTATGGTGGAGATGAAGTAAAAGACGGTAAGGCGACTATTCGCCATCGCTTCATTGACATGACGATAGAAACACATCATACCCATGGTTATGGTACTCCTCTAATCCCAAGTGAACGAGATACATTGGTGGCAGAGTCAGTGGTTGACTCTGAACATGGTGTTCGTCCAAACTTTATCTATGCTGTGGACCCATTTGATCATCACGTTGAAATTGCTTGGTATGACAGACTTGTGGGAGAATGGCGGTTTTTCCGTGAAAACGATAGCAATCGTCAGGATGGTCTGCATATTCTTCGAAACTTACTTAATCCTGGGAAACAGAAACGTGAGATATCAAACCCTGGGGGATCGTAGAGTCAATCTTTTTCTCAGTGGCACTTCAGTCATGGCCGTCACGCCGCTGCATTCAGTTCGACTCCCGATTTTCGTTTGACGACACACTGCGCCATAGCGGACCGGAGCTGTCTC
>JBBSDO010000206.1:0-5272 GCA_038241515.1 Elusimicrobiota bacterium
ATCTTTTGGGATCCTGCAACTGCATTTTGGAACTTCGCCCTCGCCTGTATTTTGGCCTGCGGTCTTGCAACCGGCTTGCCGAGCCTGAAGGCGCAAGGGCCGGCGAGCGTGGCCAGTGGCAGTCCTTCTCCAAGCAAAAAAACTGCGGAAGGAGCCTATGAGGAACTTAAAAAGAGGCTAACCTTACCCGCCGGTGGCACCTATCCAAACGATGGACTTGGCGAGGATGCGCTGCCGGCCCTTTTGGAGCAGTTGAAACAACTTGCCCAAGCGCAAAACGGGAGCCACCTACTGATTCAGGATCCACGATTTGCCCCTCTCAAAGCTGGCACTGTAAACTGGCGAAAGCCAAGCCCTCAAAGGCTCTACGGTTCTGGAAGTATCCTATTGGGCCAAGCGGCGCGGCTTCTCGAATTCATTCGCACCTTAATGCCTGAAGAGGATCTCGAGAAATGGTCCAAAAAAGCGGGCGTCAATCTCGGGATGATTTCGAGCGAACTCAAGCGCCTGCTTCATGAACAAAAAAAGGAAGGACAGAGAAAAAGACCCCCTAAGAAATCCGCCGCTTGGGGGCTTGGACTTTTGCTGGGAATTGTCGCGGCTCGAAAAGCAATGGGCCTGGCTAGGTCGATTGAAACCATCGCGACGACCCAGGGGGATCTCAATCCGCACGATGGCTTGAAAGGCAGGGAAACTAGAATAGTGGGAGGCCAGGTTTTTGGAATTCGTGAGGCCGTAGGTTCGATGCCAAGCCTCTATTTGAGTCGGCCGATCGATCTGAAAGAAGAAGACGGCCCCATCGTCTTTGTCAGTTTGGGGAAAGGAATCTTAAATCTTCTGTTGGCCGCTTCGGCGAAATTGCAATGGAAGCTTCTTAGGTTGAATAACTCTTCGGCTTATTGGCTTCCGGGACAAATTTGCCGGCGGCTGGCTGAACATGCCATGGTTGCATCCGCTTCCACGGTCGACTATCAAAACGTGGGTTCCAATTTTGGTGGGGACCCGACAACGGACGAGGCTCGCACCGTCACTCCCGGCGTAGCCTATTTCAGAAAGCGCTTTCCAAAAAGCCCTATCGTCCTTTTAGGAAACAGCATGGGAGCCCTTTTTCAATTGATATTTCTCTCTAAGGGAGGCGAAGCGGATTTAGTGATTGGAATCAATCCTTGCCTCCGCTTAACCAGGAATGCCGCCAGGGCCGTGAAAAGCGAATATTTTGTGAGGCGATTAACCTGGGGCGTGCAAGCAGAACGTTATCTCAGTCATCTGGATCCTGTGCGAGGCAAAGCATTTCTTGATAACTTGTTTGCCAGGCTTCGAACCCAATTTTCTCATCGCAAAGCACCTGATGGCATCCTCTTCACGACCCAAACCGCGGAGGGGCTACCGACGGACAATCCTTGGTGGAGCAGCCTCTATGGCTATTTTCGTACTCCAGGCACCGACGGCTTCGTCGATCCCAAAGCCATCGCAGAACTCGGGAAAATATTTCCCACCTGGATTCACGTGACCGGCACCACGACCCACCACGCGGCGCCATCCTACCCGAGCGCTCAATCTCTCTTCGCCCAAGCGATTGAGGCCAAGAATCGCGGACGCACGCTCGTCTCTCTCCCCGTCATTATCAATGGTAAGGATTGTGGACCCTTGGGAAATTTTACCTTCGGTAAAGGCAAGGCTCTAGAGCTCGCGCCAGAGGACGTGATTCAACTGGGCCGTCCTCCCGCTACAAATAAAAAACAGGGGAGAGGCGGATCGTTGGCATTCTGGGCCGGAATTCTCACGGGTGCCATGGGTTTGAGGACTCCACGATCGAAATCGAGCGCGCCCCTCCGAGCCGCCTAATTCCAGGTCCTTCGCAGCTGTAGCAAAGATTCGCCAACCCTAGGACGGGCTGGAACATATACACTCAATTCCTCGTCTAATCAAGTGGTGTCAAATTCATTTCAGGAGGTCACCCATGCGCTTCTCTAAGCTGCAAATCCCGCTTCTTTTGTCTTTGTTTGGCATGACTCTGGTTCTTCCGGCTGCCCACGCCGAGGAAGGCGAGGGTGCCGGCCGACCCTGCGCAGCCGACATTCAGAAATTCTGCAAAGATGTGCAGCCGGGCGGTGGGCGTATCGCACAATGCTTAAAGTCGCACGCGACGGACCTCTCTCCGGCGTGCAAAGAAAAAGCGGAAGAACGCAAAGAGAAAATGCACGCCTTTGAACAAGCCTGCAAAGACGACTTGGCCAAGTTTTGTAAAGACGTCAAACCTGGCCAAGGTCGCAAAATCAAATGTTTAGAAGACAATGAAGCCAATCTCGCGCCCCCCTGTCAAAGCGCCGTTTCCCACATGCACGGGCATAAGGGGATGCCCTCCACTTCCAACGCTGGAGCGGGTGCGAATCCGGCAGGCGCAGTACCTGAGGGTACGACCAATAAGTCACCTGTCACCGCAACGCCAGGCGGCGAATAGAAAAGTCTGGGTGGATTCGGCTGAACTAGCTGTTGGCTTTTAGTCAGCGATTGTCGGTTTGCCCCTAACGAAGTGGGTTCAAATCCCATAACTCCAGAAAGCTGAAGGGGGCCCAGGAAATTTTTGGACTTAAGGCCTATTGCTCCGCCAGCGAGCTCGCTATAAACTCTTACTGTCACGCCCCCGCAATCCGGTAATTAAATAACCGGAGAGTCCCGACAAAAGAAAAAAGGTCCGGGACCCGAAAAGGGCGCGACCGACTCTCGGTCAGGCACTGCAGCCTCCAACCTAGAAAACAATGACGTTCTGCTCCGTAAGAAGCAGAACGTTTTTTATTGCCCGTCATCGTCGCGGACCCTCACCGAAGAAAATCCCGGCCTCGCCGCCATTCTTAAACGTTATCACGTTTTACTAAAACACTCGAAAGAGAACGAATGGTATGAACCGATTCCGACAATTGATCGCTTTGTTTCTTTGCACCGCTTTAGTTTGGACGAGCGGGGAGTGGGCTCATGCCGCCACCTTATTAAACGGCCAGCTTCCCATCTGCACCCCTCTTATTCCACGGGTTGTGCGTCTCCGTATTGATCCGGCCTATCTTACCGAACAAGCGATTGTTCAACGTCTTGTAAGTGAATCACAGAGCACGGGTATTGCCCTTCCGCAATACCGCCTAGGTTCTCTTTCTCGTCACCGTCAAGCGGTTATTGCGTGGCTCGTAAAACCTGTCCACCCTTCGATCCCGCTCCTGGAAGTGGGACATGTGATGGCGGCCATCCTTGCAGCCGGCTTGTATTTATTGCCCACAGGAACGTTTGTGGCTGCCGGTGGAATGCTGACGGCATGCGGCAATCTTTTATTCTTTGGCAAATTTCTTCTAAAAAATGTGGCGAAGTTGTTAGAGAGACCCATTCAGGACCTGATGAATCGAGGTGTCTATTCTTTTGGCTATTCATTCCCGATTCCAGTGAGGAGAAAGGTACCGAAGAGGGATCAACTGCCTGGATTCGAAACGGACGAGGAAGTCGTCACTTGGGAATATCAGGTCGGAAAAGTCTGGCTGATGAAGCGGGAAGATGCGGCCCAGGTCGCCTCTAAAAAAATCGAGGCGCATATTCGGAAAGCACTTAAAAAAGCCGCCTTTGTACCCACTTATATCTCAGTTGATTTTCATTCTCGTCTGGGCTCCGTCGGCTCGCATGGCGAAACGGTCCAAGAACTTGAAGACGCTGCTCAGCCCGGCATCGTCCCTCCGCGTGGCGCTCCTGAGGATTGGGAACTGCGTTGGGAAGCAGTTCCGGGTACGGTGGAACCTCATATGGAAGCGCGCTACGCCAAAGTCGAACATCACTATCAAATGAACGGAGATATCTCGGGACTCAAAGGACCCCACGCCAGCGCTCCGACGGAAATCGTGGGCAATCAAGCCGCACGAGACCGCTTCGCCCGCTGGCTGCAATACCAAAATGTTCCTCCCGGTGACGCACCCAAAGAGGCGCTCGAGCTCAAGATGTATTACACCGAACGGCTTTGGTACGCCTCAATCCGGTATGCCCTATTCACTTATATCACGCATCCGGGGGACGCTACCGACCTCAACCCTCCGTTTGAGCAAATGCATCAATGGGAGATCTTCTTTCACCATGCCTATCGACGCTGGGTCGAGTCCCAGCCTGACGTCGCCAAACAGTGGTTGATGACACCCACGTCGGATGCCGAATCCCGCGCCATTGTTCATACGAAAACGCAGCATGCGGCCGGATTCGAAGCTTTTCTATCTGGATTCATCGAGCCTTCTGCGGCAAACCGCCGTAACCGGGCCGATCTCATTTCCAATAGCAGAGGCGTCGTAACAGAGGAGATGATTGAAAGCATTCGTAATTACCTTCCCAATACCGAAACCCGGAAAGCTTTTCTGCATAATGCCACGCTGGCCTTTTGGCGGAATTCACTACCCTACGCTGCTCTGAGAGAAATGAAGCCACGCGTCATCGGCACGCAGGCCGCGGACTACACCTCTACGCTGAATCCTCCCGGTTCGGCGCATATGCGAGTCAATACGGTAAATGGCCAAGGTTTGGTCTATTCCTTCTCCGAAGATGGCACGGTAGGCACAGTCGCTTCGGATCGTCTTGTGCTGAAAGGTTTGCCAGATGCCACGGCATCCCACAAGCTCAAGATGAATAACGCGGCAAATGAATCAATTGTGGCCGGCGTCGGACCAGACGGCAAAGTGCACATCTCTGTCTATCGAGGGATCAGCAATGCGCCGGTCCACGAGGATGTACTCCGCGGTGAGGCTCGCCTGCAGCCGATGAATGACCCACTCGACCCCGATGAACCCGACAGTGCGGTCACGCAGAAGGGGCTTGGCGTCATGGAGTCCCATGTTCGGAGAGGTGTGATGCGAATGCATACGGTCCATAAGAACTGGCAACAGGTGCGCAACGGAGAGCCGAGCCGGAACTTGACTGCCGCTTCGGAACGCTCTCGGATCATCATTCAAGGTCGGGTCTACCGCCTCCTCTTAAGATATCTCGTAGCTCGCGGGCTTCCGATTCAAGATTTGGATGATTGGGCCTGGACGCAAGCGGATCGACTCTCCCGTGACTCGTGGAGCTTTGCAAAGAGCGCCTCCGATATTTTGGCCGAAATTCAGCAAATTACTCTACAAGAAGCGCAGATCTGGTACGGCACAGGTGCTACGCCACTCGATATCGATTTTGGTCTTTTGGATGCCCACTATGACGCCGTCTATGTTGGCACCGGCAAGACATTGCGGGCCCTCAAAAAGTCTGCAAAAAGTTTGGA
>JBBSDO010000207.1:0-5217 GCA_038241515.1 Elusimicrobiota bacterium
GCAACCTCCACAAACAGCAGCCGGTCTTCCAAATAGGCCACCTCGGAAGGTGCCACCTGAATGAGGTCTAAAGCGATGCGAAATATGTCTTTATCCGGCTTGCGGAAATGCACGAAGCTTGAACACACAAAAAAATCGACGAATTGCGGTAGCTTAAACTTCCGGATCCGAAACTCCGTCATTTCCCGCCCTTCATTACTGACCACGGCGACCTTCAACCCATGGCGCTTCTTGAGCTCTGTGGCCAGCTTGATCATTGCTGCATCTGCCTGAGACTGCGCGAACATCCATTTCCGAAACTCTTCGCGGGTGAAGTTCCTTTTCGTGTAAAAAACAACCCGGTCCAAATAGTCCGCTAAAGTCAATTTGCCGATCTCATAGGTGTCGAAAAGCATACGATGCCGACTGTCGAGATCCGCTGCATCCAACCCGAATCGTTCAACCGCCGCCCGCCGCGTATCCGTATCCCACCCGTTCGTTCCCAGAACCCCTCCTATATCTAAAAAAAGGGCTCGAATGGGGGAATTCCGCTGAACTGAAACACTCATGAGGTCTTTATACCCTTTCTTATGCCCGGGTGCCAAGCATGGAAAGGCCCTGAAGACTTGGGTTGGCAGCAAAGTTGTAAACTGTTTCAAAGGGAAAACTACAGAAGAGGAGCGCCCCATGCCGAAGACTTCAGTCGTTAGCGCACCGAAGCCAGCCGCTGCCAAGCGCGATACCCGCCATCCCCTATCTCCTGAATCGCTTGAGCGAATGCACGCCTACTGGCGAGCGGCCAACTACCTTTCAGTCGGCCAAATTTATTTGATGGCGAACCCCCTTCTTCGCGAGCCCCTGACACTTCAGCACGTCAAACCCCGTCTCCTGGGGCATTGGGGTACCACCCCGGGTCTTAACTTTATCTACGTTCATATGAATCGCGTTATCAAGGAACGCGATCTCAAAGTCATTTACGTAGCCGGTCCGGGACATGGGGGACCCGGGATTGTGGCTAACGCTTATTTAGAAGGCACCTACAGTGAGGTTTATCCCCATATCTCCCGGGATGAGGCGGGGCTGCGACGGTTGTTTAAGCAGTTCTCCTTCCCAGGAGGTATCCCAAGTCATGTAGCTCCTGAAACACCGGGATCCATACACGAAGGAGGCGAACTAGGATACTCTTTGGCGCATGCTTACGGAGCCGCTTTTGACAATCCGGATCTCTTGGTCTGCTGCGTGATCGGCGACGGGGAAGCGGAGTCTGGGCCTTTGGCGACAAGCTGGCATTCCAATAAATTTCTCAACCCCATACATGACGGCGCCGTTCTACCGATTCTTCACCTGAACGGATACAAGATTAACAATCCCACGGTGCTGGCCAGAATACCTCATCGCGAGTTGGAAGAATTACTCCGCGGATATGGCTATAACCCCTATTTTGTCGAAGGGGACGACCCGACTCTCATGCACCAACTCATGGCCTCGACCCTCGATCAGATTTTCTCGGATATTAAGGAGATCCAAACCCAAGCGCGCAGTTCGGGCCATTTTGAACGCCCCTCCTGGCCAATGATCGTGTTGCGAAGTCCCAAAGGCTGGACCGGACCCAAAGTAGTCGATGGCCTCCCCGCCGAAAATTCTTGGCGATCGCATCAGGTGCCTTTTGGCGATTTAGCGACTAAACCTGAGCACCTTAAGCTGCTTGAGCAATGGATGAAGAGTTACAAACCCGAAGAACTATTCGACAACGCGGGAACGCTACGTCCTGAGCTCGCAGAGCTCGCTCCGCGCGGTGATCGTCGCATGAGCGCGGTCCCCGACACGAACGGAGGTCTCGTCATTCGCGATCTCCTGATGCCCGATTTCGAGTCTTATGCGGTCAAAGTGCCGAAACCGGGGGCTGTCGACGGAGAAGCCACGCGAGTAGCCGGCTCGTTCTTACGCGACGTCATTAAGAAGAATGAGGGCCGCCGCAATTTCCGGCTTTTCGGGCCTGATGAGACCGCTTCCAATCGTTTGGGCAGCGTCTTTGAAACCACGAGTCGAGTCTTTGAAGGCGAGCTCCTTAAGACGGATGATCACCAGGCCCAAGACGGCCGAGTCATGGAAATCTTGAGCGAGCACATGTGCCAAGGATGGCTAGAAGGCTATTTACTCACCGGCCGGCATGGCCTCTTTAATTGCTACGAAGCCTTTATTCACATCATCGACTCCATGTTCAATCAGCACGCGAAGTGGCTCAAGACCACGAAGGGAATCCCCTGGCGGAGACCGATCGCCTCTCTAAATTATTTGCTTACCTCTCACGTGTGGCGGCAGGATCACAATGGGTTTAGCCATCAAGACCCCGGATTCATTGATCATGTAATTAACAAGAAAGCTGATGTGATCCGAGTCTACCTTCCGCCGGACGCGAACACGCTCTTATCCGTGACGGACCATTGTCTGCGCAGCCGCCATTACGTGAATGTGATTGTGGCTGGTAAACAGCCGGCGCCGCAGTGGCTCACGATGGATCAAGCGATCAAACATTGCACGGCAGGCATCGGAATCTGGGAATGGGCGAGCAATGACAAGGGGAGCGATCCCGACGTCGTCATGGGCTGCGCTGGAGATGTTCCGACTTTGGAAATCTTGGCAGCCGTCTCCATCCTCCGGCAATTGGTTCCGCAGCTTAAGATTCGCGTTGTCAACGTGGTCGACCTAATGACCTTACAATCCCAAAGCGAACACCCTCATGGATTAACGGATCGCGATTTCGATGCGCTGTTTACGAAAGACAAGCCGGTGATCTTCGCCTACCACGGATATCCCTGGTTGATTCATCGCCTGACGTATCGCCGCACGAACCACCCCAACTTCCACGTGCGCGGCTATAAAGAGGAAGGGACGACGACAACGCCCTTTGACATGGTCGTCCTGAATGATTTAGACCGTTACCATCTCGTCAACGACGTGGCGGACCGCTTGCCTAAGTTGGGCGACCAGGTAGGCTACATCAAACAGGCGATGCGCGAAAAACTCATCGAGCACCGCCGCTACGTTCGCGAACACGGCGAAGACCTCCCCGAAGTCCGCAATTGGAGATGGAAAGAATAGTCAGGTCTTACCTGCCCTTTCATCCTATTCCTCGCCCCCTTCGGGGGAGAGGACGTTGGTGAGGGGGCCAAGTCTAGAGATGTGCCCTCACCAAGCCTCCCGCAACGACGCGGGACTGGGGCGCTACAAGATTTTGCGGAAGCCCCGGTCTCCCGCTTTCAGCGGGCGAGGGATGTTGCAACATTTTCGCCAATGACCCCCACCCTCGTCTTCAACGCCGGTTCCAGCAGCCTCAAGTTTTCTCTTTTCGCGGAAGGCTCCGAGCAAGCTTCAAAAGCCGGCACCGTCGATCTCCAAAAAGGCGATGCGGCTGGGTATCCTGAAGCCGTCGCTTCCATCGCGGCCTCGCTTCGTACTGATTCTCTTCTCACGGATACTCCACTTCTCGTAGGCCACCGAGTCGTCCACGGCGGCACAACGTTGCTCGAAAGCGTTCGGATCGATGACTCGATAAAGACGGAAATCGACCGGCTATCCGAACTTGCTCCTTTGCATAATCCCCCGGCACTCGAAGTCATCAACGCCGCCCAGAAGGCTTTACCAGCCGCCGCACATGTGGCCGTATTCGATACCGCCTTTTTTAAGTCCCTTTCCCCAGAGCAGTACATCTACCCGCTCCCGTACTCCTGGTATGCCGATTGGGGCATTCGCCGCTTCGGCTTTCATGGAATTAGCCACGCGTATTGCTTGCAGCGCGCCGCAGAATTGCTTCAACGCGATCCTACCTCGTTGAATTTGGTGAGCTGCCATCTAGGAAACGGCTGTTCTGCAACCGCAACCCGAAACGGCCAAGCCATTGCTACGACAATGGGCTTTACCCCCCTCGATGGCATCGCGATGGGAACTCGACCCGGCTCTTTGGACCCCGGAATCCTTACCTTCGTACAACGCAAACACGGGCTAGGCGCCGAGGATTTAGAACGAATTTTAAACCATGAGTCGGGACTGATGGGAATTTCAGGATTGTCGGCCGATCTGCGAACACTCCAGATGAAGAGCAAGGAAGGTCACAAACGCGCACAACTAGCTCTCACCATTTTTGCAACCCGGGTTCGCTCAGCGATCGGAGCCCTCGCCGTTACGCTCGGAAAAGTGGACGCTTTGGTTTTCGCTGGCGGTATCGGCGAACACGCAGATGAGATGCGTGCTCAGATTTGCACCGGTCTAGAATGCCTGGGAATCACAATTGATCCAATCAAAAACCAGGCCGATCCCGTCGACATGGATATCGCTAAGCCCGGATCCACGGCGGCAGTTTTTGTCATTCACACACAGGAAGAACTCATGATTGCACGGGAAGCCCGGCGCGTCTCAGGAATGTAAGATGGTAGAATAGAGGAGAAATGACCACGGTAGTCTTCAAAACTGAAATTTTTGTAAGCAATCCTGTCAATCTAGCGCTTGCTCCGGCTCACTGGCGAA
The DNA here is from genome assembly GCA_038241515.1 of Elusimicrobiota bacterium. Taxonomy (GTDB): domain Bacteria; phylum Elusimicrobiota; class Elusimicrobia; order 2-01-FULL-59-12; family 2-01-FULL-59-12; genus JBBSDO01. Next base: position 4,504 of record JBBSDO010000207.1, read on the forward strand.
GTAAGACGCTCCTTTTCAAATCGTGGTAAAATAGATTTTCGCTGTTCCCCTCGTACCCAGGGACCCGTCACTCAAAATGGAAATTCTAGATCAGCTAGAGCAACAGAGCGTCTTTATTCTGCGGGAGGCCTTTCGCCACTTCGAGCGGCTTTGCATGCTGTGGTCTGTGGGCAAAGATTCCACCGTACTTCTGTGGCTCGCGCGGAAGGCATTCTTTGGCCATGTGCCTTTTCCCCTCGTCCATATCGATACCAGCTATAAGATTCCTGAAATGATCGACTATCGCGACCGCTTGGCCATGAAGTACAAGCTGACCATGGTCGTAGGGCAAAATGTCGAAGTGCTGAAGGCCGGCCGCACATTCCCGGCCACTCAACATTTGCCGGAGGGCGATCCTGCCAAAGTATCTCGCCAGGATTGTTGCGGAATGCTTAAAAAAGACGCCCTCACGCATACACTCAATGGAACCTGGCCGCGCCGGCGTCTCAACTTGAAAACGGGGTCGTATGAGTTGGACGCGGATACGGATCCTTATCACGGTGTGATTGTGGGAGCGCGAGCCGACGAAGAAGGCAGCCGTTCCAAGGAACGCTATTTTTCTCCGCGCGACAAGAACAACCTCTGGGACGTCGGCGAGCAACCTCCTGAATTTTGGAATCAATTTAAAACTGACTTTGCCCCGGGGACCCACGTGCGGATTCATCCGCTGCTCGA
>JBBSDO010000208.1:0-5160 GCA_038241515.1 Elusimicrobiota bacterium
CTTTATCGCAGGAATGCTTGGATTGCACACCATCCTGCAAAATGGCAGTTTGCTACGTTATCTGGATGAGCATCCCAACCCCGATGTCGTTCCAAGTGTGGAATACTATGTCGGGCAAGGCTACTACATATTCCACGATCTTGAGGCGGCTAACACCTACTTTATTCGAGTTCCTCAGCGCTATCCGGCCTCAGAACACGCGGAGAACGCTTACTGGTACTACCTTCAAACCCTAGACGATATGCCCTCTTCCACCCGTCCGATGCTGGTGGAGGCGTACGGAAAGTATTTGGAGCGTTATCCCAAGGGCGCTCACTTTCAATTCGCGCAGAACAAGATGGACGCCTATAGGACTGGCACGCGCTAGATATTGAAGGGCGTCTAGAATCTTAACGACATTATTCCCTAGTAATTTTGAGGATGGTGAGTGTGTAGCCCGTTTTTCCTACCGGGACCTTAACGGTGACGCCTTCGCCCTGTCCAAGGAGAGCTTGGCCGATTGGGGAGGTGACTGAGATAATTCCCTTGTTTGGATCGGATTCAGATGCATCCGCCAGCGTGAACTTCATTTCCGAACCCGATTCGTCCTTCACCTGCACAGTAGCGCCGATGTAGGCCTTGTCGGTGGGGATGTTGGCCTGGTCTTCTAAGAGCCGGGCGGCTCCTAGGCGATTTTCGAGATCCGCAATTCTCCGCTGCACATGCGAAAGGTCCTCTTTGGCGGCATGATATTCGGCATTTTCCTTCAGGTCGCCCTTTTCCATCGCTTCTTTGATAGCGAGGGCAATTTTAGGTTTGCGGCTTTTGAGTTCGTCGACTTCAGCGAGCATCTTTTGATAGCCCTTTCGGCTGATAAAAATCTGTTCTCCTGGCATGGACTAAGTATAGCACCCTAGAGAACGACGACGTTCAGAACCCGAACGCCGTTCAGAATCAGAACGCCGTTCAGGTTCTGAACGCCGTTGAGGATTTTTACTTGCGGTCGGCGGGAAGATGGTGGTAGGGACGCTCCGTCGTGAGTCGTGTATCTTCCACGGCTCCTCCCACCGTAAAGTGATAGAGACTTTGATACGAATGGTCTCTTAGTCCTAATAAGCGGTGCACCTCGTCGTCAAAGAAGCAACCAATCCCTGTCCCTCGCACGCCTTGTGCCTCCGCTTCGAGATAAAGCACTTGACCGATCATTCCCGTCTCCCAGAAAAGAGTTGGGTAGAGCCACGGTGAGCGTTCGATCGTACTCGCGAAGCGCGCCACCATGCCGATCGCAAAAGCGCTTCGCCCAGCGATCGTTTGCAAACAGCTGATTCGCGCGGCCTCCTGTTGATAATTGCCCGTTTTAAGCCGAAAGAGGGGGACCCCTTTGCAAGCAAACCATTCAAATTCACGATGAAAACTTCTTTTCAGGTCAGGAAGGTGCTCAGCGTTGCGGACTAAAAAGTAAAGTCCGGATTCCATTCCGATCACGCGATGGACGAAAATCAGCAAATGCACAAAAGTGTCGCCGATCTCAGCGTCAAACGGAGCGACGCCATTGCGCGGCAAAGTCTTATCCAGCATCGCTACAAATTGCTCTTGCGTCATGGTCGTAAGCCCGTCAAAAGCCACGGCACTCCTTCTCTCTCGAATGAGGGTCGAAGCCGCCTTTGAGGAAACGGGGTGGCGAACGAGTGCTTGAGAAGCGTAGCGAACCGATCCTTCCGGAGCGCGCGGTTTGCGCGCGGCTTGAGCCGCGGTCCGAATAATTTTCCAATCGACATGATCTTTGCTGAGCTTGTTGGGATTTCCGGAAAAGGGAAGTGTCGAAAACGCCCGCAACAGGTCAGGCGGGATTCCCCGCGGGATCGCTTTACTGGCAGACGGTGAAACGAAGCAAAGGCACTCTGGATATTCTTCTTCGAATTCGGGCCATGCGGTACCGGCTAACCCAAATAGGGTGGAGATATCGAATTCAGACAAGGATCCCAGAAGGGTCAATTTCCAGCCAAAAAGATTCGCTGCAAAAGACAAGGCGGCGAGTGCATGACCGGTGTCGTGATAGCAGTACCGGAGAGCACGTTCCCCGTACTTCCAAGACTCGCGCCAAAAAATGCTGGTCAGCCCGATCAGAAAACCGGTCGACAGAAAATGTGACTGGATGCGGCTCGAAAAATCGATCGGCAGCGACGCACGCGGTTCCAAGGCATGAGCGTACGGATTGTAATGATAGACCCCGCCTTGTTGTCCTTCCACCGGAGGAAGAATCAGGTGCGCCTCTGTGGGATGCAGATTGCCGCTTGAAGGATTCATCCGGAGCGCCCACTTGTTGCCTCCCGAAAGGGACTTCCAAGCGGATAAGCCCATCGATAATTCGAGGAATCCGGCGATACTTTCGAGATGGAAATCCCAACAAGGATTATGCTCGCGCTCGTAAAGATCGAGATGCTGGCCGGCCGGATCTTCTCTGAGCAATGGCAAAAGGAGCGGCGTGACTCCCTCGTATATTCGGAATGGGTTCGGTTGAGTCTCCCAGTCGAGAAAGCCTTGAGATCTGGCGTAGCGGTGGGGATGATGCTTTGTTTCTTCGTGAAAGCGAAGAATTTCCCAGGAAGGGGTTTGGCCCATCGATCAGCGATTCTTCTTAAGAATCCAGCGGGCGACGCTCAAGAAGAAGTGGTAGGAAGGTGGCGAAGGCCGAAAATCGTGGAAGGCCTGGCGAATCCGGCGGGAGCGTGCCAAAGCGGTGGCGCCCGGCTGATAACCGCGGGATTCCAACGCGTCGATCCAACCTTTAATGAGCGTTTCCATGTTGACAGGAGCGGGACTGGTCTTTATTTCCTTCGATTGAAAATAACGGGCAAGCTCGTAAAGTACCACCGCTGCGGCTTGGCCTAAGTTCATGGAAGGGGTCTCTGGATTCGTAGGAATTTGGATCACGGCCCGGCAGCCGGTTAACTCTTCGTTGCTGAGTCCGCTTCGCTCAGAGCCAAAAATAATCGCCACGCCATCCGAAGGGAGCTGAGCCAGATAGCTTCCAAGAGACGGCGAAGCAACAATCGCGTGCTCAATGGGTCGCTGATGAAACGAGCTCGTGCCGAGTCGTATTGGAAAACCGCGCACTGCGGCAGCAATAGTCGCAACTCGTTCGGCTCTAAGCACAATCGATTCCGCCCCTGGTGCGGACCGCGTTTCTTTCCAGACAGGGTCGTAAGGATCGACCACCACGAGATCGGAAAAACCAAAATTGGCCATCGCCCGCGCGCACGCCCCTATGTTGTGGGGGTTGCGAGGACGCACGAGAACGATCCGCACGCGGGGGATCTTTTTCATTTTTTTACATCTTAACTCATGCTCTAGCGTCATTCTTTTTCGAGTATCGCTTACCCTTTACCTCTTTGCAACAGGTCGTCTGTTAGAACCGTGATAAAATACGCCCTATGCAAAGGTCTTGGCTTCTCATCGGGATTTTGATCCTTGCGGTTGCGGACTCTGGTTTGGCGCAAAAGTGGAATACGGGCGAAATTTTGCGCCCGTTTTTTATGGAAGAGAGTGAATCATTTATTTATCAGTCTCACGAAGATGATCATGGCGGCTTCTACGTGACCTGGACTCACGAAGCGGCTCCGCATCATTTTAGTCTCGCTTCTCAGCACGTATCGAATAACGGGGCGGCTCTATGGGACCAGACCGGCGCGCCTGTGGCGGCCGATTTGTCCTCCGCGAACGATTGGGACAGCTTTCCTGACGGCCAAGGCGGTCTTATCATCACCTGGGTAGAAGGGGGTCGAACGCACGTGAAGCGGCTTGGGCCCGATGGTAAAAATGTGTGGCCGGATCCTTCGACGATCACCAACTCGACTTCCACCTGCTCGAATGCGACGGGGGTTGCGGATGTGCGGGGTGGAGCGTATTTGGTTTGGGCCGAGAGACGGTATCCCGATCGATCGGTTTTGATGGCTCAGCATGTGGATCCTGAAGGAAAACTGGGTTGGACCTCTGAAGCTCAGCGGGTGTCCCAACGGCCATCCGATCAACGGCTACCGCGTGCGGTCTTTGATGGGCAAGGCGGTGTCATTGTCGCCTGGAACGATTTCCGGGAAAACGCCTCGCAGCTCCAGGTGCAGCGTTTAGATTCCCAGGGAACCCGCCTCTGGGGAGGCCAAGGGGTGGTCGTGACGGCGCCCACAGGGATTGGGCAAGACGCCCCTATTTTAGCGCCACTGGGAGGCGGCTCAGCCGTTGTGGCTTGGGTAGCCCAGCAGTCCGGTGTGAGTCGACTCTTTCTGCAGTCGGTTGACGCCGCTGGACACTTTCATTTTGCCCCACAGGGGTTAAATATCACCTATGGGTCGTGGGACCAATGGAATCCCGTTCTTTTGGGGGATGGCCATGGGTCGATTTGGTCCGGATGGGAAGATTACAGAAACCACTTCCATTGGCAAGTCTTCGCTGGCAATTTAGACCAGAACGCCCACATCGTTTGGCCCGGCGGCGAAGTAGCGTTGGGTGCGGTGACCTCCGATCAGGCCCACCTGGCGATAGTCGACGATGGGCGAAAAGGAGTCTTTGCTGTGTGGCTTGACAATCGAGCCGGGGGGTCGGGTCTCTACGCCCAAGAAGTGGATGCCCAAGGCCAGTTGCTTTTGGGAGAGCGCGGTCGGGCAATCGCGGAGGGGATGACCCATCCTTCAACTCCAAAGATCGTCAACGTCGCTCCCGGGAAAGCCGCGATCTTCTGGGCCGACCGACAAAAGAAAGGTCGCTGGGCGCTCTATTGGAGCTCACTAAGTGGGCCAAACACCACCCCTCCCCTATCGCGTTCCCCAAAAAATAAAGCCGAAACCGACTCTTCAAGCGGCGCCGGAGCCGGAGAAGGAAGCGGCCCGGTGTCGTCGTATTGACGCCTCTAAGCGATTCTTAGCTCTGGTATAATACGTCTCATGTCCTCAGAAACGGCCGAAAAAACTCTCTTATTTGTTCCCGATCTTTTTCATTACCACCGACGAAAAACCCGCACCGTCATGGTGGGCACGGTGGGGGTCGGGGGAGACAATCCCATCCGTTTGCAGTCCATGACCACCACCCCTACGACCGACGTCGATGCGACTGTGGCTCAATCCATTCGCATGATCGAGGCCGGCTGCGAAATCGTCCGGATCACCGCCCCTACCACGGCCGACACCC
>JBBSDO010000209.1:0-5107 GCA_038241515.1 Elusimicrobiota bacterium
CCGAATTTTGGACAAGGGTTCTACTCAGTTTGAGCTCAAGAAGTTGGGCTTTAACGAGCGCGCCACGCTAATGTTCAACGAAGCCATGGAGAAACCCAACGGCATCATTTTAGTGACGGGCCCGACAGGAAGCGGAAAATCGACCACCCTCTACACGGGTTTGACGATCCTTAATTCCCCGGAGCGAAATATCGTGACCCTAGAAGACCCGGTCGAGTATCAACTCGCGCGCGTGAATCAAGTCCAAGTCAATACGAAGGTGGGCCTGACTTTCGCAAAGGGCCTTCGGTCTATTCTCCGTCAAGATCCCGATGTCATTATGGTCGGCGAAATTCGCGACTTGGAAACAGCCGAAATCTCGATTCAGGCCGCCTTAACCGGCCACTTGGTTCTTTCTACCCTTCATACGAATGACGCTCCCAGTGCGATAACGCGTCTGCGCTATATGAAGGTCGAGCCTTTCTTGATTAGCGCCTCCGTTGTTCTCATCATCGCGCAGAGACTGATCCGCGTGATTTGTCCTGAATGCCGCGCCCCTTTCGAACCGCCGAAGCCCGTGATGGACAAATTGGTCAAAGCCGCCGGTAATTTGGCATCGGGCCAGGCGGTTTATCAAGCGAAGGGGTGCGACCTTTGTCATCAAACGGGGTACAAGGGTCGTAAAGGTCTTTACGAAGTATTCAAAATGACGACTCAGCTGCGGGAATTGACGGTGGAACCCAAAACGGCTCTCGAGGATATTCGCACCGTGGCGCGCAAAGACGGCATGACGACTCTTTTTGAAGAAGGCGCCGCTGCGGTGCTGAATGGACAGACCTCTGTCGAAGAAATGCTCCGCGTGTGCACGCTTGAAGAATAACGGGCTTCTCCAGGGCTCCGGTGCTCCCGGGCTCCGGATAGCGGCACAGGGGCGCTGGAGCACCGGAGCACAGGAGCACACAAGACCCCATGCCTAGCTTCCAATATATCGCCAGTGGCGCCAAAGGCGAGGCCGTGCGCGGCATTATCCAGGCGATCGACCGTTCGGAAGTCATTCGGAAACTCGGAGAGAAAGGGCTCTTTTTAATCTCCTGCCGTACGGACCAGGCCCCGGCTTTACCTGAGGGTTCTGCGGTGGCGATGATGCCCGCGGCAAATTCTGTCCCCCGATTACAAGCTCCATCGACAGAAAGCACGTCCCCGACCCGCTCGACGAATACTTCTTCATCTCATGAAAACACGGCGCGGGGGGCATCCAATTGGTTCCAAAACATTGTGAACCGAGATAAACAGGCCGCGGGCGGTTCGGGCCCCCCCAGCGGCAAGATCACTCTCAAGGAACTGGTCATCTTTACGCGACAGATTTCAATTAGCATCAATGCCGGGATGCCTTTTGTGGAGGCCCTCCAGAGCTTGGCCGCGAACTGTCGAAATCCCTTAATGGCCTATACGATTCGACAAGTTTTGGATGACGTTTTATCGGGAAAGAAGTTTTCAGATGCTTTGGCCGCCCACCCCGACGTTTTTAAACCCGTGTACGTAAGCATGGCCGCAGCCGGAGAAGCCGGTGGTTTTATGCCGGACGCCCTCAATCGAACCGCCGAGTTCCTCGAGAAAGAGATCGAGCTGCGTTCCAAGATTCGATCGGCGATGGTCTACCCGATGGTCATCGGCGTCGTAGCGTCTGTGGTCGTCATTGGGATGATGGCCTTTATCGTGCCCACGTTCGTCAAAGTATTCCAAGACATGGGAGCTCCGCTCCCTCTCCCAACGAGAATGCTTATCAAATGCAGTATTTTTATCCGACGCGGTGGATTTTCGGTGCCCTTCATCTTCGCCGGTCTGATCATCTACGCGAAGAAATTTCGGACAAAAAACGAACGTTTCCGGGTTTTTTGGGATTCGAAGGTTCTAGAGATTCCCATGTTTGGGAAGCTGATGATTTTAGAAATCGTGACACGCTTTATCCGAACTCTCGCAAGTTTGGTCGCCAACGGCGTCATGGCCCTTCAGGCCATTAGTGTGGCGCGGCAGGTCGTTGAAAACCGTTCCATCGAAAGTGTGGTAGATGAGATCTTTTCGAGCGTTCAGCAAGGGAACGGAATTTCCGCGGTGCTCTACAAAAGCAAGTATTTCCCCGTCTTAGTCGCGAACATGGTCTCCACCGGTGAAAAAACGGGAGCGATTCCCGAAGTGTTAACGAAAATGGCCGACTATTACGACGCCGAAGTCTCCGCCGCGATCCGCGATTTATTGACGCTCATGGAACCCCTCCTTATCGTTGTCATGGCCATCATCGTCGGTTTTGTGATTGCCGGCCTCATGCTCCCCACGTTCCAGATGTCCAGCCTCGTCAACTGACATATAATCGTTTTTATGCCGGCCTTCTTGCTTGCAGAGCCGATCCGCGAGTACTTTAAAAAAGAGCACGGAGTGGTGTCTGTGTTTCTCTTCGGATCTTACGCCAAGGGACAAGCCAGGGCAGGCAGTGATGTGGATCTCGCTCTTCTTCTTGATCGCGCGATTCCTGAAAGCGAGTACCTTTCGCGACGTCTTACTTGGATGCACGACCTTTCTAGCCTGGTGACGAAGGAAGTCGATATCGTTTTCCTAAACGAGGCAGGGCCTGTCCTCACGCATCAGGTTTTGCTGTACGGAAAAGTGCTGTTCGAGCGTGACCCTAGGGAGACGACCGCATTTAAGGCGCGATCGATGGTCGAATACGTAGACTGGTTGCCCTACCAGAACCGTTTAAATCAATCGGTGCTGCAACATTTTAAACGCGGAGTGACTCGTGGTTGACACGGAAGCTGTCCTCGAAAAACTTCGCCACGTCCGCGCCGCTCTAGAGCGAATTTCCCAAAAGAATCCGCGCTCCCAAGACGATCTATTCAGCAATCCAGACACTCAGGATGTTGTATTGCGCAATATGCAAAACGCCCTCCAGGGATGCCTTGATATTGCCAGTCACATCGTGGCGGTCGAGGAATGGGGCCAACCGACGAAGTCGACTGATTTCTTCACGATCCTCGGCGAACGAAAAGTGATTACTTTGGAGCTAGCCCAATCGATGGCTCGATTGGCCAAATTTCGGAATATTCTCGTGCATGAATATACGCGACTTGACTTGCAGAAGACCTGGGAGGCTGTGTCGCTCGGCACGGAGCGCATTCAACGTTTTTGTCATGCTATCGCGCTGTGGATTTCTCCCTCATAAAGAAAAATACCGATAGGTTGATCTTTGCTCTTTTGTTCATGTCGTCACGCCCCCAACCGGGTGAAAATTGAAGCTTTATGCTAGGATTTTCGTCCATGACCGACTTGGAAGTTCACGACCTTGTAAAAGTGATTGTCGGTCGATATCTTAAGCTGAAAAACACCTATATCTTCCTCTTTGGATCACGTGCTGACGGAACTTCTGGCCCGGTCTCGGACTACGATATCGGGCTCTACACGGGTCAAAACATCCCCCCACATCTTCTCGGTCAAATACGAGCGGACTTGGAAGATTCAGATATTCCCGTTAAAGTGGATTTGGTCGATTTTTCAACAGTGAAAGACGCCTTTAAGAAGATTTCACTTCAACAGATAAAAATATGGAACCAACCTCAAAACTCAAAACTCGAATTGCGGCCTTAGAGACGGCGCTTAGAACTCTCGAAGAAGCTTTGGCGGCGCCAAAATCGCCCATGATCAGAGATTCGGCGATAAAACGATTTGAATATGTCTACGAATTAGCTTGGAAATGCATGAAAGCCGCGGCCGAAGCGAAAGGGCTGCAGAGTAGTACCCCGCGAGATGCCATGCGCGCGGCCTACCAGGCCGGACTTTTACCCGACACGATTCCATGGTTCGAAGCGCTAGATTCTCGGAACCTTACCGTGCACACTTATGACGAAGCCATTGCAGAACGAGTTTACCTTCAAATCACCCGGTTTCCCGCACACGTGCATATTTTGCTCGAAAATCTGAACAAAATGGTCAAGGGTGCCCCGTAAAAGTCAGAAAGCAAGAATAGACAACAGTGAAACAGTTCTCAATATGCCTCCTTTTTAACATGCCCGATAACGTATACAATTCTTCCATGGATACCGACACACCGAGAAAAAGTTCCCATCCCGCATATAAACCAAAATACTTTTCCGCTCAGAGGTCGGCTAATGGAGGAACGAAATGAATTCACGCATTTCCATAGACGCACATGTGTGCCATGGCAAACCGGTTATAAGAAATACACGGGTACTCGTCAGTAATATTTTGGCGGATCTCGCAGCCGGGCTGCCCACCGATCAAATTATTAAGAACTACCCGGGCGTCAAAAACGAAGATATCAAAGCCGCTTTGGAATTCGGTAGCCAATTGGCGCAATTTGAAGGGCTCCCTTACGATCAAGCGATTTGATGAATTTTTTCCTCGACGAAAATTTCCCGCTGGGAGCGAGGTCCCTTATTGAAGCGCGCGGAGGCATTGTATTTGACATTCGAGGAACGAAACACGAAGGTGCCGGCGACGTAGAAATCTTTCGAATGGCTCAAGAAAAGTCAGCTCTATTTTTGACGACGGACAAAGACTTTTTCCATACAATCACCCCGCTTTATTTAACTCATTTTGGAGCTATCGTGATTGCTTTATCCCAACCTAACAGCAATGCCATTCTGGAAAAGCTAGTTTGGTCGCTTGAGTACATAGAGAAAAACGACGTCCGCTCAAAATGCCTGCTATTAACGGATACCCGCCTCTATATTATTCCGAAGTAACACCAGATTATACTCCCCCTCGGTAGCTACAGATATCCTGACTTAAGACGATTTTTCCATCGGAAAGGAGCGGGCGTACACTTGCCGCGGGTTCAAAATAATGGGTCGTTTTTCCGAAGATGCGGTTTTTTTAGCCCCAATTTTTACATTGAAGAGCCTTTTTCGTCGATGATGCTGGAAAAATTCTTTCCAAGTCCAATCGACGAAAAAGGCTCTGAAAATAGTGGGGGCTCCAATGGACCGCTCGAGACGATGCCCAATGTCTCGCAGGCTGAGTCCACGGCTTCGATAAACAGCTAGTTTGTCGCGCTCTTTCTCAGTCATGTGGATATAGGTCATACCTGCCTATTGTAGGCCAGGCCTTCATCACG
>JBBSDO010000210.1:0-5090 GCA_038241515.1 Elusimicrobiota bacterium
AAGCCACCCGGCGATGGGGGTAAGGGCGGCGGAGTGTTTGGGAGCGATTTTCTTTAAGACAACCAAGCCACGCCCTGCTAGACACCCCGTATTTTGCGTTAAAATGGCTTTAGCGCCGCGTTAACCACATTTACCCACCCCCACCTATTCAAGGTTCGATCTTAGCCCGTTTAAGGCCGTTTTCCGGTCTTATCACTTCGATTTGAACGCCGCTCTTCATGTGCCCTAGGTTTTGCATAGGAGGGAGGCATGAGTTCGGGGGCCGCTTTATTACTTCCAGCCACGACCTATTTTCGGCATGAGCCCGAGAAGACGGTTCTCTACCGCGCTATTGCCGAGAATTTCGAAACCTTCTTGCAGTTGGGCCGGAACTCTTCGGAAGAGGGAAAATCCCTTCCGCGGCATGTTCATGAGGAGGTCCACGCTTACCTTCGCTGCGGGATCCTCGCTAACGGGTTCACACGCCTGCGCTGCCAGTCCTGCAAAGAGGAGCGGTTTGTCGCGTTTAGCTGCAAGAAGCGCGGCTTTTGCCCCTCCTGCGGCGGAAAACGTATGAACGAAGTGGCGGCCCACCTGGTGGATGCCGTCATCCCGCATGTTCCAGTCAGGCAATGGGTCATCAGCTTCCCGTTCTCCGTCCGATACGTCCTGGCCTATAAGCCCCAGCTCGTAACTGGGGTGCTCGCGATCTTTACCCGCATCGTCTCGAACTGGATCGTGAAGCGCGCAAGAAGGTGCGGAGTCGAGGGAAAAACCGGGGCCATCACCTTCGTGCAGAGGTTCGGCGGAGCCGCCAATCTCAATGTACATTTGCATAGCTTGCTTTTGGACGGCGTGTACTTTGATGACAATGGGGAGCAGAAATTCTTCCCCACTCCAGGTCCCACGGACCACGATGTTGCGGTCCTAGTCCAGCGGATCAGAAACCGAGTTGTGCGCTATCTCTCAAAGCGCGGCTACACCATCGATGATTTTTCCGAAGACCCTTTCGCCTTTGAGCAACCGGTAATGGCCGCGCTTTTTGGAGCCTCCATTCAAAATCGAATCGCAGTGGGAGAGAGGGCTGGGCAAAAAGTGCGTCGTATTGGCCATGACGCCTCCATCGGCGATGTGTATCGCATCGGAAATCGCTGCGCGGTCTGCGATGGCTTTAGCCTTCACGCCAACGTCAAAATCGAAGGCAAGGACCGCGACAAGCTAGAGAAGCTCTGCCGGTACACCGCGCGGCCACCAATAGCGCTGGAAAGATTATCGGAAACGCCTGACGGAAAAATATTGTACCGTTTAAAATCTTCTTACTCTGATGGCACGACCCACGTTCTTTTTGACCCGATTGAGCTTGTTGAGAAAATTGTGGCGCTCATTCCGCCGCCAAGGGCCAACCTACTTCGCTATCACGGCGTCTTTGCCCCGAACTCGAAAGAGCGAGGGAAAATAGTGCCGCAGCTTTTGGAATCAAAGGAGCCTCGGGTGGAGGTCGAAACCCGCCACCGAAACCGGAGCTGGTCCGAACTCCTCAAGCGATCATTCACGATCGATATCATGAAGTGCTCCGCCTGTGGCGGCCAAATGAGGCTCATTTCGCATATCGAGGAGCCCATAGTCATAGCCAGGATCTTGGGGCACCTGGGGCTTCCCCAAGAATCACCGAAGATCTACCCCGCACGAGCGCCCCCTCAGCAAACGGAGTTTTTCGAAGAGGTTTCTGCCGCCGCCCCACATGATGAGTTCTACCAACCGTCGTTCGATGATTGAAATGAAGGACGGGAATGTACCCGTCTGCCCTCGGCCCGCTATTCCAGCAATTTACTGCTTTATATTCCCTCGTATAGAGACGATCCGGCCCGCCCTGGCCCGTCCGGAGGGGTTTTCGCAAGGGTAGCGGCCCGAGGTAGGGTCGCATAACGGCAACTCCGTCGCCTCGACGGCGCAGGAATCACCGCTTTGAAGTTCCTATCCACTATCCACCCGGTTCAGGGGCAGCTTCTTTCCTGGCCGTAATTGCGGAGCTTACTGGCGGCGCGCAGCACCACCCCCTCAATCCTGATATCTCAAACTGAGCAGGGGATTGTTGTAAGGCGCCAACGAAAAACGGACATCACCGCCAATTAAAAACGGACACTTTATCGGCCCCGCTGAGGGGCAGAGGAGTCCGTTTTGATTTACTGGAATCAAGCTACATTCGACGAGCGCAGGCTACTGAAGGGGATCTCGCTCGTTCTGGGCAAGCATCCGAAGTTGTTGCTGTTCGTATTCGATGCTGCCGTCCCGCGCCTGCGAGCGCTGCCTGAGGTTTTGCTCGCGGAGTCGGAGACATTTTCCGCTCGCGAGGATCTGCTCGTTCGAGTGGCTCTGGATCTTTGGAGCGGGTGCGGCAACGCCCAGGTATGGGAGATTGTCGAGTACCTGGCCTACGATGAGTTCTTCTATTTCCTCGAAGGCCTTCGATTTTGTGGAGCAAAATTTGATGGTTGGGACGGGCCCGTCTGTCGCCAATTAAAATTGGACAGTTCGGTGGTGAGTCGCCGCCACTCAAAAATGGACAGTTAGGGCACCGCCCTTTTTCCCCTTCGACCAGTAGGTCGAAGGGGCCTTTTCTCGGCCCCCACGGCAGACGCCATTTCCTCTAAAATACCGCCCTTCGTGGAGGGAGTGTTCATGGGGGGATGGCAGGTTGGTAACCAGCTACATGTTTCAAAAAGTAAGAGAACTCAGGACTCAGGGCCTGAAGAAATCTCAGATTGCTAAGCGGCTCGGAATCGATCGCAAGACGGTATCGAAGTACCTGGCCTCGAACGCGCCTCCCAAGTACTCGCCACGCAAGCGAGGCTCGCGCCAGGATTTATTTTCCGGGTTCGATAAACGCGTTCGCAGTCTGCTTGAGATAACACCGGACCTTACGGCGCGAGAGACCTTTGAGTTCATCTGGGACGAGGGATACCGCGGCTCCGAGCGTACGGTGAATCGTAGAGTATCCGGGATCCGCGGGGAAAAACCGAAGGAGCGATTTTTCGAACAGGAGTACGAGCCAGGGGAGCAAGCCCAATTCGACTTCAAAGAAAGCGTCGTTCTTCCTTTTATCGACGGGGAGCGAGAGGTGCAGCTTCATTTCGGCACTCTGCCCTATAGCGACGTCTGCGTAGTCAGGGGGTACCCGGGACTGACCTATGAATGCTTCATGGACGGCGTCCATCATTTTTTCGAGCGCGTCGGAGGAATGCCGAAAAACGTCCGCATCGATAACTTAAGCCCCTGCGTATCCAAAGTGCTCAAGGGTAGCGAGAGACTTTGGACGGCCGCGTTCTCCAGAGCCATTGCGTACTATGGCTTCGGCGTGTTGCCCTGCGCTCCCGGTCGCGGCAATGAAAAGGGAGACGTAGAGCGCGACATCCGCACGTTCGCTCGCCGGATTCAAAACTTCACACGCAATCGCGGAATGATCTTTGAGGGCTGGGATCACTTGAACCAGTGGCTCCTTGAGTACATGGCATCTCGCCGGACCGAGGAGTCCTCGAAGAGATTCGAGGTGGAGGAGAAAAAACTTTTGCCCGCGCCGCCTCGTGACGAAGGGGTTTTGTGCCGGGTCGAGATGACCTCGGGTTCTAGCCACGGCACGGTTCGCATCGGAAAAAGCACGTACTCGATACCGGATAAAGCCATCGGTATCGGCTGCCGCGTCGTCTCCGGTCCCTATGACGTTCGCGTCTTCCAAACCTATGGCGCTCGTGAGTGCCTGGCCGTTCATCCCAGAGTCCCCGACGGTAAGCACAGCCTTCTCCTTAATCACGTGCTGCCGTCCTTGGTTCGAAAGCCGCAAGCCATGGTGCGCTGGGCTCACCGCGAGATCTTGTTTCCCACCGAAGTCTTCAAAAAATTCTACCGCCGGTTGAAGACGATAAACTCATCGGGAGCGGAGCGTGAATATTTACGTTCCATCAACCTCGTCCAATATACGCCGCTTTCAGAGATCGCCGCCGGCATGGAGCTCGTTCTGGAAACCAAATCCGAGCAGCTATTCGAAGAGCTACGCGAGCTCTTGCTCTCGGAGAGAAGGCCCGCCGATGTGATCGAGATGACACACCACTTTGCACAAAGTCCGATTAACCCGAAGCTGTCCGATTACGACAGCTTCATTCCACGAGGAGAAAGCAAATGAATCATGAAGAGATCATTTCGGGGCTGAGGAAACTCAACCTCGGCACCATCGCCGCAAACTACGTTCAGGTCGCAAAGTCCGCGGATCAGGGAAAGCTCACTTACGAGCAGTACCTGGCCCAGCTCGTTCAGGCGGAGTTGCTCGAGAAAAACGCCGTCAGGGTGAACCGGCTTATCAAGGAGGCGAAGCTATTGCTTCCCAAAGCAATCGACACCTATGACTTCAGCCAACGCACCGGAATCACTTTCAAGCAGGTGAAAAAATTGGCCGAAGGAAACTTCGTTCGCGAGGCCGCCAATGTCGTTTTATTCGGAAGCTTCGGAGTCGGAAAAACGCATCTCGCTTTGGCTCTGACTCAGATGCTGTGCGAAGCGGGCCTTCGTTGTTACTTCTCGTCCACTCACGCCCTCATCGAGCTGCTCTTGAAGGCCAAGCAGACCGCGAGTCTCACATCCCTCTTCAAACGCCTGGACCGCCTCGACCTCATCGTCTGCGACGAGTTGGGCTATATCCCTCACGAGCAGGCCGGCGCGGATTTATTCTTCCAACTCATTTCCCAGCGCAGCGAGCGAAAGAGCATGCTCATCACCACGAACCTCACCTACTCGGAGTGGGACAAGGTCTTTCTCAATCCTCTCACTACCGCCGCCGCCGTCGACCGCATCATCCACAACTGCGAAACGTTCAACATCCAGGGCCCAAGTTGGCGACGAGAAGTGGCGGCAAAGAGGAATCTGCCGTTGACCCAACAATACGATCAAGCTACACACTAGCCCTTCAACAGTTGTCCGTTTTTCATTGGCGACAACTTCCAAAAATGTCCAAATTTAATTGGCGCGGTACACAAGTCGCCGTTCACGGATAAACCCGTTTTCTCCGACGTATCGTCAGTTTCATGGGGGGGATTCATGGGCCCTTTCTGCTAGCGGTACCG
>JBBSDO010000211.1:0-5086 GCA_038241515.1 Elusimicrobiota bacterium
ACTCATCGTATCTCCTTGGGCGGGAGAACGCCATCCGTCAGAAAAACTTACTCTTAGGCGGCTGTCCTGTTTTCGGGGAGTATTTTAATAAACCATTAATGTTTGCCAAGGTCGGATGTCTTTGTGCTCTCCTTGCCGCCTGTGCTCTGGGGGATGCGGCACCGGGTTCCGCGGAGAATCAGGTCCCGGCGATGGCGGGCCACCTCATTTTTGAGGCCAAAGTTAGAGAACTAACTCAACCCTCTAACCATCTTGCAGCAGGCCAACGGGAGGCCGCTCCAGTCGTCGTCAGCTTAAGCGGAGAAATGATTAATCCTCCGATTGAAGTAGAAATTGTGCCTAAAGGGTCCGTGCGGCGAAACACTCCGGAAGCAACTTCGGCGTCCGACTTTTCGGCCTTCAAAGCATCGGATCCCGACTGGATCGCTTCGAACTTTGCACAAGGGGAGAAGGAAGCCATGGGGGACAATTTCCGCGACCACATGGTGCTCGAGAAATCGCACGAAATTTTTGACCACTATCAACGCAAGACCATCATCGGTCGGGCCCGTTATAAGGAGTTTCTTTTACTATTCGTGAATTACCACGACTGGCCGGCGCATCTTCATGCCGAAGCTTATCTTCAGGAAGGCACTCAATGGAAGCGAACCAACATCCTGAATTCCGATGACACCTTTGACGTCGTTACCGCCGCCCTAAAAACGGGGCAAATGAAATCCCACCGATAAGTACCCTGTCGATTTCGGAATTATTGGATCGCCGTACGATTCGAGCCCGGTTGCTGGCTGAGTTGCGGGGCATTCTTTCGCAAAGCGGGCGCCGTTTGAGCGACGGGAGCGTTCGAAAGTGGAAGCAAACGGCTGATTTGTTGCAGCATACGACGAGCCTCAGGGTCTTTATCCCCGTATTTTGACATAGCGCTCTCCACGATGAGATGCGCCTCGCGTGCGATACGCGGTCGATCCTTTAATGCAACCTCGGGTACGATCTTCCAACCAAAGGCCTGGCGAAAAATCTTAACCGGGATTTGTTCCATGTACCCATTCTCCGGGTTGTCGCAAACAAGGCACTCATAGGCCCAATAATCTCCTCTAACGACCGGCGAGGCACCTCCGGCGATCTGAGTGGCATTGAAGGGATAGCGGAACATCCGGTGCACTTGTTTGCCGTAGGCGTGGTAGAGCCAGGTGTAGCGCGGCCCACAGGCTTTCACATCGCCGAAAGCGGCCGTCATGGCCACGTAGGCACCGTTTCGTCCGTCCGAGGCCGTGACGAATTTGGGCTCATAGAGTTGTTTGCCTTTTAAATCCTTGTCGTTCGCTAGCACGGCATCTTTGACCACGATCTCGGCAGGTCGTCCTAAAACCATGACATCGACGGGAGCAGGCGCCGGACTTTCCTTGTGGCGGGCTTGCACTGACGTCGACACGGTAAGGATCGCTAACATATAAAGTATTTTTCGCATGGAAGGCCTCCTGTTCATTGGACGGGCTTGAAGTGAGGCAGGTTACATCCGGTGAATTCAACTCGTACGTGTAAAAAATTACAATAATCTGGTTCGATAGATCCCAAAATGAAAAAAATTGCCCCATTCTGTAGTGCGGTTCTCATAATTTTCACAGGAGGGTGCCTGCCGCTGCCTCGAGAGCGACCCGCTCACTTTGCCGTCGCCCCCAAAGCGGACGCCAACTTTCCGAATCGCTTAGCCGTACTCCCTTTTGGCAATTCCTCCGGCAATCCCGATGGCAGCATTATCTTAAGAGCGCTCGTGGTCCGGAAGCTCGAGCAAGACTTGGGATTCACACTTCAACGTATGGACGAGACCGATGCGACGATCCGCGATCGCACCCTTAGCGGTCCGGAAATTCCACTGCAGGTCGTCCTTGCGCGGCAAGATCCCGCGATCCTGGCGCGCTGGCTGGGGGTGGAGGGTCTTTTGCATGGAAAACTAATCGACTACACAAAGGCGAAAGTCACGATCTACGAGCGGTCACACGTGAAAGCGCATTTTTGGTTGACAGACGCGGCGGGTAAAAAGCTGTGGGATACTGTTAAAGATTCTGAAGAAGGGGCGCTCGCGGCCGGAAGCACCTCTATCGAAAGTCACGTGAGCGGCGGCGGGATTCCTCCGGAAGCGCTCGACAAGATGCGCCGTTCCGAGCTCTCGGAAGAAGCTTACAACTTAGTGGAGGATGCCTTCAGTGGCTTCCCCCGGCGGAATTGATGCACTCAGTTTCTCTTGCAAGTCCTGTACCCGTGCTTCTAATGCTTCCACGCGCTTTTCTAGGCGACGAAGTTTTTCCGCGTCCACGCCGGGGGAAGGAGCAGTAGGCCGAGTAGGCCTCGCCTGAAGTGAATCGGCCAGGGAAGGTGCGGGCTCCGCTTGGGCCACAGCCGTCTGAACGGCTTCGGCGGGGAAAAACAGATGCATATAACGCGCCTCTTTTTGGCCGGTCTGCCGCGCCAAACGCGCTACAAACGGTCCGTCACTCCTAGCCGCAAGGTCTTGGAGGACTTGTTCGACTTCCGCGGGACCGGCAAACTCGCATAAACGATCCGTTCGCGTCTTGATTTCGCCCGAGGTCTGCGGACCCCGCAGCAAAAGGACGCAGATCGCGCCCACTTCCTTGGCGCTCCCTCCATTGATTAAGGTTTCCACGTGATGCAGAAATTTTGTCACGCGACTGCCCGGTTCGCTGCGCCGGCCCACCAGGCCTCTTTCCTGCAAGGTGGCGAGTCCCCGCGCCACGATGGCCTCATCCACAATCATGATCGGATCGCGACTCGACTTTTGGTTGCAGGCTTTCGTCAGCGAATTGAGAGAAAGGGGATATTGGTCAGGGGTCGTCAGCGATTTCTCGATGAGCGATCCCATGATGCGTGCTTCAACGTTCGTCAATAGCATGGGCATACAGCCTCCTGAAAATTTGATCTTCTAAATATGTTTAGTCGGATTATGGGTCAAGTGCAAGCAAAAACAAAATCGACTAGCGGCGAGGAGCTTCTTTAGGCGGCCGCTTGGGGAAGGTTTCCAGCGCGTGTTCCACGAAGCCGGCGCATTCCGCACTCATCGGAGTTTTGGACGCTTTGTCCGCCCAAGAGCCGAGCAATTGCTGCGCAAATGCCCATCCGATGTCCGCGCCTTTGAATGAGGAGGCCGTGCTCTGGGTCGAAGCCGTGGCCTGAGCAGTCCAGACGAGAGTGCCCGTTGAAGAATATATCCTTAAACTGCCGCTGATTTGTTTTGAGCCATACACGCCTAAGGTCACTTCATTAAACTTTTCGAGATCGCCCATGAGGACCCCATCCGCCTGCAACCAAGCGGCGAGGTCCTGGGGTTTCACATTCTTTAACTGGCCGCCTTGGGAATAGCCGTGATCGCGCAGCAGCCGATCCACGTCATCCAAGCGCAACATACGGTAGCCGCCAGCTTCTAAACTCGCTTGAGTCAACTTTCGAATAAAAACCAACCCATCGATGCTTGTGCTGTAATCGGAAAATGGAAGAACCGCCAGTTTTTGAGAAAACCAGCCCCCGGCGCTGTCAGGAGTCTGGTCCGTCAGGGATAGGGGCTGTGCCAAATCAGCCCACAGGTCTGTCCATCGGATATCAGAGGCTTCTTTTACTCTAAGGCTTGCCCCATGCGCCTGCTCGTAATAATGGCGGGCTTCGTTAAAGTCGCGGTGTTTTTCTGCCAGCATGCCCAGATTCATCGCAACTTTCCAGTCATTTGGATCTTTCGCAAGCCGTTCTTTCCAAACGGCTTGGGCTCGTGGCTCCGCGTCATGGCGAAACGCCCGATAAGCTTCATCCGAGTTCTCATGATAAACGGGACGATACCGGGTCACGAGGGTGACAGGGGTGACTCCCGATAAAGCTTGTTCGGCAAGTTCGCGGAGCATTTTTCGCGTGAGCTCAGCGCAGCGCTCGCCAGAGGCGTTCCCGCTCGCGGTTTCATAGCGGGCTGACTTCTCCGCTTTGACGTCCGTTTCACCGAGAATTTGTTCCGAGGGGAAGGACAACAGCCGCACGTGCATCGCCAACCGGCCAGAAACGGTCCATGAACTGACAATTCTTTTCTTTTCATCAGAGCCCTGCGCTTCTCTGGATTCCGTCTCCTGAAACTGCAAGGGTGCAAACTCTGCTTCCAAGATACTCGAGGGCCTGAGTCGAGTCACGAAGGGGTCTTCCCCGCCTCGGCTGACACGGTAAGCGCAAAGTCGGCCGCCGCGTGCAGCCAGTGGGCGTTGCACCTCGGCCGCAAACCCTCGTAGGTCAATCTCTGGAGATAAACCTTCCTGCAATAGGGCTCCCAGCTTCCCGCGAAACGGTGGAGAGGCAGCGGCCGATTCACGAACCACTAAATAAACGTTCTCAAGCGCCCGTATCTGTTCCGGCGTGCTAGCCCTGACGGGTTTTAGATAGTCAATTCGCACCTGGTAGCCGCAACCCGTGAAAATCAGGAAGGGAACCGTCAAAGTCAAAAGTATTTTTTTCACTTTAAATCCAACCTGCGGGGTCATTATAAGTCGAGAGCGGTGTTTTTAGTCAATGTGGGGAGTGGAGTGCGTGGTGTCGGCGCGTGCGCGGAAACGCGACCTCCCCGCCAACCTTCTGCGCAAAGTCCGCGAAACCATCGATCAACGATAGAGCGGTGCCCGCGTCTTATCAGAGCACCTCTTTCAAGTAACCCGCATCGGCCAGGGGTGTCGAATTCGGTATGGATAATAAACAATTGGAACACCGGCAACCGGAAAGGGAGCCGCATGAGAAACCTCGGGTTTCGCCCTCCCCTGACGTCCACCACCCGATCCCTCCAGTCGAACGACCTGCAGACCCGCCAGAAAAGGCCCCGACCGCCGTCGAACCGCCTTCCGGAACAACAGGGATGCCTGGCTAAAACCGAACGACTAACGGAATTTAACCATTAGCATTTAGTAATTAACAATTAGCAATTCCCCGCAGCAAATTGCACCCAGTGCTAAATATTAAATGGTAAATGCTAATCGTTAAATTCCGTTAGGCGGTGCCCTCTCGCTCTACCCGCCACCGGCCTTCCACCATTTTCCGGTCGGGAAGTGCAGCT
>JBBSDO010000212.1:0-5076 GCA_038241515.1 Elusimicrobiota bacterium
AAAATTCTGATCGCTAACCGCGGCGAAATTGCCGTCCGGATTATACGGGCTTGCCGGGAAATGGGCATAAAGACGGTCGCCGTGCATTCCGAACCGGATCGTCTGAGCCGGCACGTCCAGTTAGCCGACGAATCCGTTTGCATCGGTCCCGGACCGGCTACCGAAAGCTACCTGAACATTCCAAATATCATTTCCGCAGCGGAGATTTCTGGGGCAGACGCCATTCATCCGGGTTACGGATTTCTAGCGGAAAATACCTATTTTGCCGATGTCTGTGAATCGTGTCATATTCACTTCATCGGACCTTCGAAAGAGGCGATTGAAAAAATGGGAGACAAAGCCGCGGCCCGCGAGACGATGCGCAAAGCCGGCGTACCGATTATTCCCGGGTCCGACGGTGTCATTTCTCTTGAAGATAAAAATCTGCCGCGTCTGGCCAAAAAGCTCGGCTACCCCGTCATCGTTAAAGCGGTTGCCGGCGGCGGAGGCAAAGGCATGCGCGTGATCGCGAGTGAAGACACGTTGACCAGTTCGATCGAAATGGCTCAAGGCGAAGCCAAAGCGGCTTTTGGAAATGGCGATGTGTATTTAGAAAAGTATCTGGAAAAGCCTCGCCACATCGAGATCCAGATTGTGGCCGATTCAAAAGGAAAGGTCGTCTACCTGCCAGAGCGGGAATGCTCGGTGCAGCGTCGGCACCAGAAGCTCATCGAAGAAAGCCCTTCGCCAGCCGTGGATTCCTCGATTCGACGCCACATGGGGAAGGCGGCGCGCCGGGCCGCCGAAGCCGTCGACTACGTGACGGTCGGCACCGTCGAGTTTCTGCTCGATTCGAAAGGCGATTTCTACTTTTTAGAAATGAACACGCGAATCCAAGTGGAGCATACGGTCACGGAAATGGTCACGGGACTCGACCTCGTGAAAGAACAGATCCGCCTGGCCGCGGGAGAGCGCATCACCTACGATCGCGACGATTTCCCCCTTCTTGGCCACGCGATGGAAGTGCGAGTTAACGCGGAAGACCCGGACCACGACTTCCGGCCGTCCCCTGGAACGCTGAAACAGGTCATCTTACCGGGACCTCCCGGGGTGCGTGTGGACACGCACATTTACTCCGGCTATACGATCCCGACTTACTACGATTCCCTTTTGGCCAAGTTGATCGTCTTGGGAAAAAACCGCGAAGAAGCGATCATTCGGATGCAGCGCGCTCTCTCAGAATTTACAATTGAAGGCGTAAAGACGACGATCCCGCTTTTCATAAAAATCATGCAGCACGAAGTATTCCGCAAGGGCGAAGCCTACACCGATTTTATCGCGAAATATATGACTCCATCCGCCAATGGAAAAGAACCGTAATATCCGCGCTCGATGACGTACTCACTATCCGATCATCTGAACGAGACCTCTGCTACACTGAAACGCATGACCGGCCAACTCGCGGCGGCGGAAGAATTGTCGCGCAAACTCTGCGAAGCTCTCCAGAACGGTAAAAAGCTCGTTGTCTTCGGAAACGGCGGAAGCGCGGCGGATGCCCAACACTTTGCGGCTGAACTCGTGGGTCGCTTCGAAAAAGACCGCCCTGGTCTGCCCGCGATCGCTTTGACTACCGACACATCCATTCTGACGGCGATTTCGAACGACTTCGGTTTTGAACAAGCGTTCTCGCGCCAAGTGCAAGCGCTGGTGCAAGCCGGCGATGTCGTGGTCGCCATTTCAACGAGCGGCAACTCGCCCAGCATCCTCAAAGGCGTGGAAGAAGCCAAACGAATGAAGGTCTGGACCGCCGGTTTAACCGGACTGTCTGGCGGGAAACTCAAAGGGCTCGTCGACTGCTGCATTTCCGTCCCATCTCAAAGGACCGCCCACATCCAAGAGTGCCATATCGCTCTCATCCACGCTATTTGCGCTTGCGTGGACGAAGCATTCAGTACAGCTAGGGTTTAAGGATTCCTTCCAATGGCCCATAAAGCCACAAAAAAAGTCTATTCCGCGGCGGCACTAACGCCTATTCTCTCACGAGAGCGCGCCAAGGGTCGTCGAATCGTTTTCACGAACGGGGTGTACGACCTGTTGCATGCGGGACACGTTACCTTGCTTTCGAAGGCGAAGAAATTAGGAGATATTCTCGTCCTTGCGCTTAATTCGGATTCCTCCGTTCGTCGCCTCAAAGGGACTAAACGTCCGATCGCAAACCAGAATGATCGGGCTGTGGTCGCTGCCGCACTTGAGCCGGTCGATTTCGTCACTTTTTTTTCAGAAAATACTCCTTTGGAGCTCATCAAGAAATTGCGACCGGACGTCCTCGTCAAAGGGGGGGACTATAAAGAGGACAAGATCGTCGGACGTGAGCTTGTGAAGCAGGTAGTGCGAATTCCTCTAATGAAGGGCCGCTCCACCAGTAATCTGATCAAAAAGATCCTCAGCGCCTATGGGAAGTAAACGCCGTCGAATCGGGAAACCTCCCTTAGATGAAAAAAACGTCTGGCGCATTATAGACGCTAATACAAATCGCGCGCGAGAAGGGTTGCGAATTATCGAGGATACCGCACGTTTTATCTTAGGCCGTGCAGACGCCGCCAAAGCAATGCGTCAGATCCGGCACAAAGTCGATTCTCTCGTGCGATCCCATTACAAGACGCTTTTGGAAAACCGTGACGTTGCGGCGGATAGCGGAAGAACAAATCGCGCCGCTCCCTATGCAGGAGGGGTTTCAGACCTGGTTGCTGCTAATTTTAAGCGCTGCGAAGAAGCGCTTAGGGTCCTAGAAGAATATGGCAGGGTGATGTCCGTTTCTACGGTGAAAAAAACCCAGGCCTTACGCTTTCAAGTGTATCAATGGGAAAAAAGACTACATGCGCACTCTTGAATCATTCTTGAAGGCGACGCTCTACGCGATCACCTGCCCACCCCGTACTGGATCCGAAGGGTATCTAGCGATGGTCGAAGCCGCCTGTCTCGGTGGGGCCGACGTAGTACAATTTCGCGATAAGGGTTTGAATTGGAAAGAACGTTACGAAGTCGCCGTTCAATTGCGCAAGGTGTGTCAGAAACACCAAGTGCTTTTTATCGTTAACGATGCGGTCGATTTGGCTTTGGCTGTACAGGCTGACGGAGTTCATCTTGGACAGGACGACTTGCCGATCGACGTGGCGCGCCAGCTTGTGGTGCGAGCCGGGGTGAAAGATTTTCTTATCGGACGTTCGACACATACCCTGGAACAAGCTTTGGAAGCGGAACGTCAAGGGACTGACTATATCGGTGTCGGTCCGGTATTTTCGACGCCGACCAAACCGACCTACGTCCCCGTCGGGCTGCGCTTGGTCGAAAAGGTTTCCTCTCAGGTCAAAACGCCACACGTCGCGATCGGCGGAATTGATATCCGCAACGTCGAACAAGTCTTATCGGCAGGCGCGCAGCGGGTGGCCGTGGTGCGTGCGGTCTGTGGGGCGCCGGACATCACCATGGCCTGCCGGGAATTGAAGGCGCTCATTACCCGAAGGGCCTTGTTCAATCTAAAAGGGCAAACCCAGGCCGCGATGTCCGATCTCAAACGCGACTATCGCGGCGACCCCTCCAGAAATTAAAAAAGGGCTTTCCAACCATGACAAAAATGAAGAAAGTAACTGTGCACGTGCCTGCAACCAGCGCGAACCTAGGTCCGGGATTCGATGTTTTAGGTATTGCGCTGCATTGGTTCAACGACGTCTCCTTAGATGCGGAACAGGTTCACGTCGCAGCGCAAAGGCCTCATATCGGGTTGTCTGTCCACATTGAGGGGGAAGGCGTCGATACGTTGCCTGCAGACGAGAGCAATCTCGCGGTCAAAGCGGCTTTCAAAATCTTCGAACGAGCCAAGCGCTGGCCTCGCACTTTGGCCGTGCATCTCCATAACCGTATCCCTTTATCGCGGGGCATGGGATCGAGCTCTGCCGCGATCATCGGAGGGATGTGCGCCGCCAATGCGGTTCTTGGCCGGCCCATTCGAGATGAAGAAATCCTGGATCTAGCCGTCAAAATGGAAGGGCATCCGGATAATATCGTGCCAGCGTTCGCGGGGGGTTTTTGCGTCTCGGGGATCATTCATCAAGCGGTCCGTTACCTGCAATTTCCTGCGCCCCCTGATTTAAGAGCGCTGATTTGTTCGCCCGATAGACCCCTAGCAACGTCGGCCGCCCGACGCGTTTTGCCAGGCCGAATTCCATTCAGTACGGCTGTCTTCACGTCGTCACGGGTGGCATTCTTGGTGGGCTCCCTCGTTCAGAAGCGATTTGAAAACCTTGGTTTTGCGATGGAAGATATCTTGCACCAGCCCGCACGCGCCCATTTGATTCCCGGTCTGACCGAAGTCATCGCCGAGGCGCGCAAAGCCGGAGCCTATGGCGCGGCTCTCTCCGGAGCCGGCTCTTCGGTAATTGCCTTTACGAAACCCGGTCCCACGACGAGGCGGGTAGGCCGCGCCATGCAAAGGGCCTTTCACGATAAAGGGGTGTCCAGTCGTGTACTAGATTTGGCACTGGAAAATAAAGGCGTTCAATATGGATGATGTTTTAGCGGTCACCCCCTGCGGCCAGCGACGGGGGATCCCTCTACGCACCGCCGTTCCGACTGACGGGATGATGGGTCCCATGCCAAAATTTGCGGGACTCGATGGCGGGGAGTGCTCGCGGTGAAACTCGTTGTGATGAAATTTGGGGGCAGCTCGGTGGCCAACGCGGAAAAGGTCAAGCACGTGGCCGGTCGCGTGATTGGGAAGAAGAAGGAAGGCTACCGGGTCGTCGTGGTGGTCTCCGCGCCAGGCGATATGACGGATGATTTGATTGAGATGGCCAAAGGCGTAACCGATGATCCCAATCCGCGCGAGATGGATATGCTCTTGGCTACGGGGGAACAAGCCTCGATTGCGCTCTTGTCGATGGCACTGCACGCCAAAGGGCATGATGCGATCTCGCTAACAGGCCCCCAAGCCGGGATCTTCGCGGATTCAGATCATACCCGTGCGCGCATCACGAACATCCAGCCCAAAAAGGTTTTTGGGGAGCTCGCTAAAGGACGCATCGTGATCGTCGCCGGCTT
>JBBSDO010000213.1:0-5002 GCA_038241515.1 Elusimicrobiota bacterium
AATGAGCGAAAAAGGAAGTCGTCTCAGAAGCTTCTGGACATCACGCAGGCCTTGGTCGACGCGGGGAAGTCGGCCCCCGTGGACACGATGCGCGCGAAGATTCGCCTGCAATCCGATGACCGCCAGTATCAGGATTCATTGGTCCGTCACCAACAGGCCATTCTAAGCGCTAAAAACTATATCTATCTTCCATTGAATGGGGAGGTTCGCTTCATCACGGAACTAGAATTTGCACCCTTTGACGTGCCTCTTCAACGGCTCGAGGATTACGCGCTCCTGCACCGCCCCCTTCTTCAAGAGCTCCGACGGGCAAAAGTGCGCGCCCGGCTGGCTTATGAAACGGCGATCGAAACGACGCGCCCAGCTCTTTCTTTAACCGCGGATTACGGGTATTCCGAGTTTCCTTCAGTCGTACGGCATTCTTGGGATTGGAAAGGGATGGTGAACTGGCTATTTTTCGACTCCTTCGTGACCCGCGATAGGGCACGGAGCGCTCGCTTGGATGAGCTCGCGGCTGAACTCAATTTGATAGACGGCGAACGCAGCACGCGCGTGGATGTATCTAACGCTTATCTCGATGTTAAGCGCATTGAAAAACAAATTTCCGATTTCAAAAGCCAGCGCGAGCAGGCGGCGCATAATGTCGATGTTTTGCGCTTGCGCTTCCAAAACGGATTGGACCGAATCATCGATGTATTCCAAGCTGAAGACGACATGCGCAGCCTGGACAATGAATATCTCACCCTGCTCGTTCAATTTAATCAAGCCAAAGACAGACTTTCGGAATTGGTGGGTGCGGACGTGGAGATTTTGCAATGAATAAGGTTGGGATTTTGGGTAAGGAACGGACCCTAGTCATTGGAGGCGCCTGGGTTTTGGCGACGATTCTTAACGTTAGCTTGCAACCCAAAAAATGGGCCGTGCATGTGGAGTCTCAGCGTGTCAAACTGGCTTCCATGGCCTTACTAGTCCGTGCATCGGGCAATTTGGAAGCTAAGGACAGCAACACGGTCAAAGCGCAGTTTGACGGCCCCATGGTCACCAAGAGTTTCCGTGAGGGCCAGGCGGTGAATAAGGGGGACATTCTCGCTACGATCGGCCGTGAGCGGATCCGCCTGGATTATCAGAGCAAGAAGGACGCTCTCGACAATGCCGAAGCCGAGCTCGTACACACGCGGCGCGACTTGCGCCTGCAGAAACAGCTTTTTAAAAAAGAAGCGGTCGCTTATGCCGCCGTGGAAGACGCGGCGCGTGCTCTCGTGAAGGCCGAACAGGGCCTACGAAGTGCAAAAGAGAGTTTCAAATTGTCGCAAACACAATGGAACAGCAGCAACGTCATGGCTCCCATTACGGGTACGGTGGTGAAAGACTGGGTGGGGGAAGACAAATACGTGGCGGCTGGAAAAGAGATCGCGACGGTCGCGGACGTGTCACAATATACCGTGCATGCGCGAGTGGACGAACTGGATATTCGTCAAGTGCATGAAGGTCAAAGAGCGGAAGTTCGCATCCAAATATTTCAGAACGCGCCTTTGTTCGCCGTGGTCACGGAAGTAGGATCTCAAACCATTGGCAATGGCCTGCCCGAAATTCCGGTGGTTCTTCGACTCCTTAGCACCGGTAAATTGGACCTCCGGCCCAAGTTGACCGCGGAAGCTCGCATCTTCGCCGGTCAAACGGAGCCGATTCTTTCGGTTCCTCTGACGGCGGTCGTCAACAACGATGGCAACCCTCATGTGTGGGTACTGACGTCTTTAAATCGCTTGCGCAAACGTGCGGTGGAACTAGGACGGGCCAACCCCGAACGCACCGAAGTCCTCCACGGGATTTCCGCAGGTGAACGCATTTGCGTCACCGCTGAACCGGATTTCGCGGACGGCATGCGCGTGGTCGTCGGTCTCCCGGTAGGCGCCCGGTCGGGGCCCTATCGCACGGCGAAGTTTCTACCGCCGGCCCGGAAAGACAAGGGAGTGACAAAGACTCCCGGCAAGCCGGCACGGCCGGCGATGTGAGCGATGCCCTCCTCAGCGGCTGAAATACTCAAACTGGTGAACGTGTCTAAGTGGGTGGGTGAAGGCGCCGACCGCATTTCCATCCTCCAGGGCGTTTCTTTAACGCTTAACGCGGGGGAGTTTGTGGCCATCATGGGCGCTTCCGGTTCGGGAAAGTCCACCCTGATGAACTTGATCGGGCTGTTGGATGTGCCGAGTGCGGGATCCTTGACTCTCTTGGGAAAAGAAGTTTCTGGCCTCACCGAAGATCACTTGGCCACATTTCGAGCGGAATCCATCGGGTTTATCTTCCAATCATTTAACTTATTGCCTTATCTGAGCGCGCAAGAAAATGTAGAGCTTCCCATGACCTACGCCCACGAGCGACAACCGCGCTCCGAACGCAGCCGCCAGCTTCTTGCGGACATGAATTTGAGCCACCGGATAAAAGCCTATCCTGGTACACTCTCAGGGGGTGAGCGCCAACGCGTGGCGATTGCGCGCTCGCTCGCCAATCACCCGAAACTCCTTTTAGCGGACGAACCCACAGGGGCGCTCGATTCACAGACGGGCATACAAATCATGAATCTGTTGGGAACGCTGCATCAAAAGGGCGCGACGATTGTTGTCGTCACGCATGACGAGGCCATCGCGAAACGAGCGGAGCGGATCTTGAAAATGAAGGATGGACGACTTGAACAATGAAATGTCGGTGCTCCGGTGCCCCGGTGCTCCGGTGCTCCAGTTACCTACAAACCCTTACCGGAGCACTGGAGCACTGGAGCACTGGAGCACCTAATCCCCCATGTTCCTCGGTTACCTAAAAGTTTCTTTTCTTATGATGCGCTCGAAACCTGTGCGCTCGATCCTTTCTTTGCTCGGAATCTACATCGGGGTCATGGCGCTTGTTTTGATCCTCGCCATTCGGGAAGGAGTCAGCCTGCATTTGCGGGATATGTACCGGACGCGAGGGGCGAGCGTGGTGTTCGTGCATCCGGGATTCGATCAAGTGTCTCGAAAGATTGGCCATCTGGGACCCGACGAAATCGGGATTCTACAGCAAACACGGGGTATTTATTCCGTGATGCCGCGAGCCCCAATGGAAATGGATGTGCGGTCGGGTTCTTTGTCCGCGCATGCCCATTTGTTGGGTATCGATCAGATTTTTGTTCCGCTCTACCGGTTGAAGGTGTTACGCGGCCGCATTTTCGTCAACGAAGAGGTGCAAAAGAAGCAGCCGGTCTGCCTTCTTTCTGCCGAGATGGTGCGTCAGCTTTTTCCATTGACCGAACCCATCGGCTCCTCCGTCGATATGCAAGGCACCCCCTTCGAGGTGATTGGCGTTGTCGATTGGGATGCCGAGGCTGCCCAGCGGACTTCGGCGGGGGACATTGATATTCTCCTTCCAATTCACTGGACGCTTCCTAAAGACAACGCGACCTACGGAATGCTCGAGGTACGCGTCAATCATCAGTTGACCGGGGATAAAGCGGTCGCGCTCGTGAGCGGCGCCTTGGCCCATGGCGACAAGAACCGCGAGAAACTCTACTTTGTGCGGTCGATGGAACAGTTCGTCGAGAAGGCGAAGGAGATGAATGACAAATTGATGGCCGGACTACTCGGGATCGCGGGAATTAGTCTTCTCGTGGGGGGAATCGGAGTGGCGAACGTGATGGTGACCTCCGTGACCGAAAGGACGCGCGAAGTGGGGATTCGGAAAGCCCTGGGAGCCCGCCGAGTCGATATCCTTCTGCAGTTCCTCGTTGAAGCAAGTGCATTATCCGTTAGCGGCGGGGTGCTGGCGGTGGCCACGGCGGCTTTGGGACTGAATACCTTCTCCGCGCTCTTTGATTCGCCCTTTCCTTTGGCTTTACCTGTGATACCGGTCGGAGCCTGTCTAGTCCTTACGGTAGCCATCGGTCTAATTGCGGGGGTTTATCCCGCCAGCCGGGCTGCGTCGTTGTCACCGGCCGAGGCGCTGCGCTACGAATAACTCTAAAACGGCTTGATTTCTATACGCTTTACTGGTAGGTAACTTCATGAACGCGACCCTTCTTGTGGTGGACGATGATGTGGCGCTTGTCCAGATGCTGAAGTCCAGTCTCGAGTCGGAGGGCTACACGGTCCATATCGGATTTGACGGCCAAATGGCTCTGCAACAGGCGCGGGTTCGCAAACCGCAGTTGATCATCATGGACGTCAATATGCCGATGACAAATGGTTTACAGGCCTTGGAGTTTTTGCGTAAAAATCCCGAAACCGCACCGATCCCCGTGATCTTCTTAACGGGCGCGAGTTCCCACTTGGTCTACCCGGCCGTCGAAGCCGCCAGCCGCGTGGCGTACTTGAAAAAGCCCCTCGATATTGAACAGCTCAACTCTCTCGTAAAGCAGTTTTTGCAGAAGTATCAAACCAAAGAGTAAACCCCACGGAACTGCAAACTTCAAACTGCAAACTGCAAAGGGCAAATTGTTTAATTGGTTTTGAAACCGCGTGCCAGTGGTGTCCGGTAAAGTTCAGAATCGCAAAGCAAGCTGTGGCTCCAGGTCGCGGACTTTGGACAGTTTGTTTTCAGTGAGGCGAAGTAAATCGATGATGCTAAGGCGATCGAGCAGTGTATTTTGAATAAGCCGGTGGAGTACAAAGAGAGACTGTTGAAATCGGGATTGGAAGCGGATGTAGGCGAGGAGCAAGTAGTAACACATAGCGACCCAGATTTGGGTTAAGACGGCATTTTGAGAAGTTCCGAGGAAGGTTTTAAGTTTAAGATTTTGCTTGATCCACTTGAAGAAGAGCTCAATATCCCAGCGAGCCGAGTAGATGTGAATGATGGTCGAAGCGGCGAGATGAAAGAGGTTCGTGAGGAAGCGATAGACGACGCCATCCTTTTGGCAGATAATCAAACGTAACGGTTCTGGGTATTTGATCTTTGCCCTTTGGCCGGTGAACACAATGAGCTCATCGGAGATCACCCCTTTTGAGGGGACCGCATGCTGTCCGGTAACTTGGTA
>JBBSDO010000214.1:0-4998 GCA_038241515.1 Elusimicrobiota bacterium
TATGGAGATGTTCTAAGCTACGCAATAGTGTTTGATAGACTTCCCTTGAGCGCATCGAAATACCCGTGTTGTGCTCCAAGGCGCTCTGATTCCCAAAGAAAATCGTGCGCAAGCCATAACTTTCCCCTGAGAGCATCAAATTGGTCGCATCTGGCGCGAATGTCATATCGTAATCTCCCCAATCGCTCCGCCAGTCAAGCGTCCGGTGCTCACGATGAAAGATTTTCATCTGAGTCATATTGTTGTCGAAGATTTTGTCAGTCGGCTGCATATAATCAATCGTCAGCACATAACCTTTAGCCAATACACTGGACACTTTTTGGATTATTTGAGTATGTCGAGGTGAGATAAAAGCTTTCCCTTCTCCTCCGGACTTTGCCAAGGCATTCTCAATCGGTGTCCGGTTGCGATCCCAATAATCTTTGATGTCCGGATAATCGTCTACCGGGCCGTAATAAACGCACATAAGGATTTTCCCGCGCAACTCACTCCGGAGCGATGCAAAGGCTGAATTCTCCAAGCGGCTTCGCAGCGAGAGGAACTCTTTCTTCGGCAGGATGACATGGGGAGTACGCGCCACACGCATCACCGGGATAATGGATGGCCATAGTCCGCCTGCGCGTAAGAGATCCACTGCTTCGGGCGTGAAGGCGGGCAATAGATGGGCCACCTCCGGGTCGTGATGCGCTCTAAACCGGACATGGTGGTGCGGGACATTATCGAAAAATTCATTGGACAGCACGACGCCTTTGCGGCCGTTACCCAGCCGATCTAAGAAAGCCATGGCATCCATGTGTTGAATATCGACTTTCTCAACGCTCATCATCAATTCTAAAATCGGGTCTTTTCGCGCGGTAGCGCAGGCGGCTGGCGATATTTCCCCCATATGGTATTGGAGCTGGCGGAAGAATTCCTTCCAGCCAAGAGTACCAGGCGAGCCAGATCTTTTTTCTTTAGCTACTTGTTCGGTGATATGAAGAAAAAAGGAGCTCGCTAAGGCTCCAATTCCCGGAGCCAATTCAATAACGTCGAAATTCTCTTGTTTGCTCAGCGATCCCGATTTGCGCATGCCTTGCCACATGCGGAAGACTTGCTCGGCAATCATGCCTCCGAAGTACGGCTCCAACTGCATGGGGAGGGTGGAATAGTCTTCTTTGAGCTGCATTTTGCCGGTTTTATAGAATCCCCAGTCGGGATCGTGATACATCACATCGATAGCTTCTTCTCCGGATAGAAAGAGCTCATGCGTCCTTTCCCGCAATTCCGGGGGCACCCCAACCTCGAAATCAGCCGGGAATTGCTGATACTCCATTTCATTCATACGGGGCAATTTTGTATCGGCAAACGCAATGAGCGGAAGGGTTGCAAGAACAGGTTGGTCCGACGTGGCGATCGCGGGAACGAGGGACTGGCCCAAAGCATGATGAACGTCAACGCGGGCGGATATTCCTCGCTCGGGGGGCATTTCTGCGGCTAATAACGCTTTAAGTTTGCTGGCGATTTCGCCAGCATTCTCCTCCCTATGGAAGTTATCCCTTCCTCCAAAAATCGCAAGTACCTGGGCTCCTTTGAGTTCCCCTGTTTTCAACAATGCGTCCAGCGTGTTTAAGTGCTCTTCGGTGATTTCGATTTCACTTTTCAAGCCCTCACGCACACCGCGGATTTCCTTTATAATTTGTTTACTCCACCGCTTAGGCAATCGGCCCTGCGCATCGGAACCGCTACGTCCAGATAAGTCCGACATACGGAAAGGAGTCAGCAATCCCGCCACCCCGGCAGGACGGAGTTCCAACTCACCCGCCAGATGTTTAGTATGTGACGACAATTTATGACCTAATGATGTAAGCAACCAAAGAGCGCGTTCTGAAAAAGCTTCGTGGTTGAAAATGGCTTCTTGGCTAAATTGGTCCAGGGGTGGCGAGACTGCTATAGATCGATCGAAACCATAGGTATGCGCTGGATCAAGGATCAGCTTGGAAACGAGTGAAAATGCAACAAGAATCCGAGAGTAGTTAGGCATAAAGGTTTCCCGGACGCATCGCGCGCGTTCTGAGACTCATGATTCTAGGGAGTTCCGAGGGAATATTAAATCCATCGAAAGGCTAATCTTTTTGGGACTATTGGCCCCTTTATTTCTAGGACCTCAAATTTGCGAATTTCAAGACGCTTTGAGAGGAGCACTTCTTCGGGTGGGTTAGGTGACGCAGCAGTCGCAACCGGAGGCGGCTTTTGCAGACGGGCATAAACGTCTAATAGTTCGGTTTGATTACGAACGGGGGAACGGGGACAGCGCGCTGATAAAATCTTTGGGCTCTAGAGAATAGGTTTTCGGCGCCATCCACGGCAACTGCTTATAGGCAGAAAGTAAGCCGTCTGAAGCTATACGGCTGAAAGCGCAAAGACTGGCAGACCGCCCTTTCATTTTTGACGCCATTTTTAGAAAATCTCTCAATGTTTTATGATCGGTTCATTACCGCACGCAGGTGCGGGTGTAGATCCAAAAGGAGTTGACCATGAGCAAAGTCAAAGTCGCGGCATTTTCGGTATCGGCCGACGGGTATAGCGCAGGGCCGCAGCAAGATAAGGAAAATCCGTTAGGGATTCGCGGCCCGGAGATCTTTCAGTGGTTTTTTGGAACCGAAGTGTTTAAGAAAATGCAGGGCCTGCCCGGGGGCGCGAAAGGAATCGACAACGATTTTGCGCTGGAGTCGATGGCCCATATGGGCGCCTGGATTTTGGGGCGAAACATGTTTGGTCCCGTTCGCGGCCCCTGGACGGACGACACGTGGAAAGGCTGGTGGGGCGAGGAACCGCCCTATCACACACCCGCTTTTGTTCTCACCCATCACGCCCGCGCGCCGCTCGCTATGAAAGGGGGCACGACGTTTCATTTTGTGACCGAGGGAATCGACTCCGCGCTCCGCCAAGCCAAGGCGGCCGCTCAGGGAAAAGACGTCCGCATCGGCGGCGGCGTCGCCACAGTTCGGCAGTATCTCATCGCAGGCGCGATCGATGAGCTGCACCTCGCGCTCTCACCCGTTGTGCTCGGCGAGGGAGAAAATCTATTCGCCGGGCTCAACCTGCCCAAGATGGGCTTCAAGATGGCGAAAACGGCGCGGGGAGAAAACGCGACGCACATTGTTCTTCGGAAATAGTGGGGGAGGGCCTAGTTTCACTTCTCAAGACGGTCAACCCTTCCCCCCTCCGTTCATCTCTACCACTCTAACGCCAGGCACCATTTTCGCACACCATTTTCGGCCACGCCCCTTTCTAAGCAGCCAAGGCGTTTTCGTACGGCGGCCGGAAGGCGTTCCTTTCGCTTTGACTTGGATAACGAGACCGGCGGCATCCAAAATTTTCAAGAAATTTGAAAGACCTGGATTGCCGTTCTTGGAGAGCATCCGCGATACGCTCTCTCGTTGCATGTGCAAAACCGTAGCGATGTCGCTGATCCCATGAGCCCGAGCCACATTACGAACTGCTTTGAGGACCTGTTGCGGATCATTCCCTACAATGGCGACGTTCAAATAAGCCGCTGACTGCTCGGCATCTTTTAAAATTTCATCCAAATGCTCTTCATGCGGTACAGCCGCGGGCAGTTTTTTCATGATCTCCTCCGATAGTCTTCCCAGTATTTATGAGCAAGACGGATTTCCTTGTCTTGAGTACTTTTGTCTCTGGCATGCTTGATCGTAACATATATGTTACGCCTTGGAAATGCCAGGCGGTGGGGTGTCGGTTGTCTCGGATTTGGTGCCATCCATAAATAGCGAATTGCCCAGGCACCTTTTTCGCCACTCCAAATCACGGCGCCCTCACCCGCGGCTCTCTGGGTCGCGGCGGCGACCCTCGGCCTTGCCCTCCCACCTTCGGCGGGCGAGGGGAAATTCAGATCACCTACTTTTTACCCGCGCACCCCCCAAAGCATCTGAATGTTAAAATAGCGGCATGCCAGTCCAGAGTCAGACGGAGCTCCTTGCGGTGACCTACATTGGTGGACCCACGGTCCTGCTCGAATTGGGTGGACTGAGGCTGCTCACCGACCCCACGTTCGATCGGGCCGGTACCCCATACGAACGGCTCGAAAAATTAACGGGCCCCGCCATCCGCGCCGATAAAATGGGCCCTATCGACGTGGTTCTCCTTAGCCATGATCAACATCCTGATAACCTGGACACTTCAGGCCGGGCGCTCCTAGGCCGCGCCGGGATGGTCCTGACGACTCCCAGCGGAGCCAAGCGGCTGGGCGGTAAAGCCCGCGGACTTAAACCTGGCGAGTCGATCGATTTCCCCCGCCCGGATGGAGGGCGTATCGGCGTTACGGCGACACCCGCTCGGCACGGTCCTCCCGGCTGCGAAACGTATATGGGAGAAGTCACCGGCTTCGTTCTTTCATGGAGCGATCAGCCCCGCAGCGCGATTTACATCTCCGGCGATACGGTTTTTTACGACGAGATCCCGGAGCTCGCCGAACACTTCTCCATTGGGATCGCTATCCTGCATCTAGGCGACGCGCACGTCGCCGCCCGCGGCCCGCACCGGCTCACTATGAATGCGGAGGAAGCCGTTCAGGCCGCAACGGTCTTGCGCCCCCACACGGTCATTCCCGTTCATTATGAGGGATGGGCCCACTTCCAGGAGACCCAGGCGCAGGCCCAAAAGGTCTTTACTAATTCCACCCTCAGGTGCCGCGTTCTGTGGCTGGAGTCCGCGATCCGCACCGTGTTCCGACCCTAACTGGGGCCTGTCTCACTCGCCCGCCGGTAGGTGGGAGAGGGTTGGGGGTGAGGGCACGCGTTTCAATTCTGTCGTCCTTCCCATAAGTAACCCCACCGTTGATTCAAAAGGGCTACCCGCAGGCGAATTCCACCATTAAGCGCAACAGAGGGCATTGAAGGCCTCCCTTGAGGTTTGAAATTTAAGGCATTTTCGAGGGCGATCGTTGAGCCAATCTTCGATTGACTGATAACGTTCGGCTGAGATGGAACCGAGCGGGGA
>JBBSDO010000215.1:0-4921 GCA_038241515.1 Elusimicrobiota bacterium
GGGTAGAAATGCGGTTTCCATTGTCCGAAGTGTTTCCTCGGTAAGGAACCCTTCTAATGTTCCCGTCCAGCTCAAGACCGACATCTTTGCAGCGTGACCTGTTTTTTCTCCGTTACTCGAAACCGCTAAAGTCGGGGCTTTCACCGCTTGCAGGTGAAACCAATAGAAGGAATGTGGCCCCAAGGTGATGAAGTAAGGGAGCTTCCCAATTTTCGGGAATTCGACGCGGCCCAACATTTCAACGGGCAATCGACCTTCAAATTCCCCGAGCTGCAGCTCCGCAGGCTGAACAAAACGTGAGAGATTCGCCACGGCTAAAAAGGTTTCATCTTGGTAACGCCGCACGTACGCTAAGACTTTGCGATTGGTCGGGTTGAGCATCTCCATTTTCCCGCGCCCGAAAGTCTTAAACCGTTTACTCAATGAAATAATCCGCTTCATCCAATTAAAAAGGGAGGAAGGATCGCGCTGCTGGGCTTCCACATTGACCGAATGATAGCTGTAGACGGAATCCATTATCGGCGGACAGAACAGGCGCGCGAAGTCCGCTTTCGAGAATCCCCCGTTGCGATCGCTGCTCCACTGCATCGGCGTGCGAACCCCGTTGCGATCCCCAAGGTAGAAATTGTCTCCCATCCCGATCTCGTCGCCGTAATAGACCACCGGTGTTCCAGGAAAGGAAAATAAAAGGCTATAAAGAAGCTCTAAGCGCCTTCGGCTGTTGTTGACGAGCGGAGCCAACCGCCGACGAATTCCTAAATTCAAACGCATTAAAGGGTCCGTCGCGTACTCGTGGTACATGTAGTCACGTTCTTGATCGGTGACCATTTCGAGCGTCAATTCATCATGGTTTCGCAGGAAGATGGCCCATTGGCAGCTCTCAGGAATATCGGGGGTTTGCTCTAAGATCTCCGTGATGGGATGGCGATCCTCCTGACGCAGGGCCATAAAAATACGCGGCATCAAGGGGAAATGAAATGCCATGTGGCATTCGTCACCGTCGCCGAAATAAGGACGCACATCGGCCGGCCATTGGTTTGCTTCAGCCAGAAACAACCGATCTTTGTAATGGGCGTCCAGCTCGGCTCGCATTTCTTTGAGGATGTCATGCGTTTCGGGAAGGTTTTCGCAATTCGTCCCTTCGCGCTCTATGAGATAGGGGACCGCATCCAGTCGTAATCCGTCCACGCCCATGTCCAACCAAAACCGCATGACTTTCATCACGGCTCGACGCACCAAAGGATTTTCAAAATTCAAATCGGGTTGGTGAAAGAAAAAGCGGTGCCAGTAGTACGCCTTGGCTATCGGATCCCAGGTCCAGTTTGACTTTTCTGAATCCTTAAAAATGATGCGAGCCTCTTTGTATTTATTGTCGGAATCGCTCCAAACGTAAAAATTCCGTTTGGCGGACCCGGCCTGAGCCTTGCGGGCGGCTTGAAACCACGGATGCTGATCGGACGTGTGATTGATGACGAGCTCGGTGATCACTCGAATTCCGCGACGATGGGCCCCTGTCACTAAATTTCGAAAGTCCCGGCGAGTTCCATAGGCGGGATGAACACCTCTGTAATCGGAAATATCGTAACCGTCATCGCGCTGTGGCGAAGGATAGAACGGCAGAAGCCAAAGACAGGTGATTCCCAGGTCCTGAAGGTAGTCCAACTTTTGAATTAAACCCGGCAAGTCGCCAATACCATCGTTGTTACTGTCAAAAAAACTTTTGATATGCACTTCGTAAATGATGGCGTCCTTATACCACTGCGGATCGGGAGGAAGTTTAGGGCTTGGCACTGGAAATCCTCAGAACGTGAGCCGGAAGGTCAATCGGATCGAGTTGAACGAAATTGGACTGGCCGTTCCACTGGAAACGGTGATCGGTCAACAAATCATGCACTTGGTAGTCCCCTTTCAGACCCCATTCGGAGAATGGCAGTTGCACCCATCCTGCCTGGACGTGCAAGGGATCAAGATTCACGGCAGTGACGATTATATTAGAGAGATCCGCCGAGGTCTTCGCGTAGCAGAGGAGATTCTCATTATTGATCGTAAAAAATCGCAAAGAATCGTTGAAATGCAAAGCGGGGTTTTCACGACGAATATTATTTATTTTGGTGATGAGATCTTTGATGTGTCCGGGTCGGTCCCAATCCCAAGACCGGATCTGGTACTTTTCTGAATCCAAATAATCCTCCGTGCCGGCAACGGCACGGTTCTCGCAAAGTTCGAACGGAGGTCCATAAATTCCATAATTAGCCCCTAAAGTGGCAGCAAGAATCAGTCGGATCTGAAAAGCCGGCCGACCGCCCTTCTGCAAAAATTCATGCAGAATGTCGGGAGTGTTCGTAAAGAAGTTAGGACGTAGGCACTCTTTGATTTCTGTTTGGGTGAGTTCGTCTAAATACTCAGTGAGCTCCGGCTTTGTCGTGCGCCACGTGAAATAGGTGTATGACTGAGAGAATCCACACTTAGCAAGCTGCTCCATGACTTTCGGGCGAGTGAAGGCCTCCGCAAGAAAAAGGGTCTTTGGATACTTTTCTTGCACTTCGCGTATCAACCATTCCCAAAAACGGTAAGGTTTTGTGTGTGGATTGTCCACGCGGAAAATGTAAACGCCGCGTTTTATCCAAAAAATCACCACGTCCTTCAGCTCATCCCAAAGAGATTGCCAGTCGGCACATTGGAAGTCTAACGGATAGATGTCTTCATACTTCTTGGGAGGGTTCTCTGCGTACTGGATTGTTCCATCCAAACGGTGACGGAACCACTCCGGGTGGTTTTGAACATAGGGGTGATCGGGCGAACATTGAAAAGCGAGATCAAGGGCTATTTCGAGCCCCAGGTGATCCGCTTCTTTCACAAAATGGTCGAAATCCTCGAGAGTGCCTAAAGTCGGTTCGATGTCTTTATGGCCCCCCTCCGGCGATCCAATGGCCCAGGGGCTACCCGGGTCGTTGGGACCTGCTTTGGGTTTATTGTTCGGTCCCTTTCGAAAACTTTTCCCAATCGGATGTATGGGGGCTAAGTAGAGCACGTCAAATCCCATTTTGGCGATGCCCATCAACCTCTGTTCAGCCAATCGAAGCGTGGCCGCGCGATCTGGTTGCGAGCCGGCGGAACGCGGGAACATTTCGTACCAAGCGCCATAGCGTGCTCGTTCCCGCTCGACGGTTATCCCCAAGGTGCGATACGTCGTCGCTTGGGTGCGATCGGGGAATCGGGTCACAAGCGAAAATAGATCACTGTCAAGAGCCGCTTGCACCTGTGAGGCTTTGTCGCTTGCGTTCGTCAAAGCGTCAATCCGACGGCGTAAAGAGTCGAGATCGGCCCCTTGCGCGCGCGAGGCCGCAGCACGTATAAGACGCCCCCCTAGGAGCATCTCATTCGTAACGTCCAGCCCGGCCTCGTACTTTTTGGAAAGATCTCGTCGCCACGTCCCAAAGGTATCCACCCAACTTTGAACCGTGTATTCGTAGCGGCCCAAAGTTTCCACGATAAACTCCCCATCCCATAAATCCATTCCAGGATTCGAAAGCTCCAAGGGCACCTCTTTCCAAGACTTCTCTTTGGCCGGTCGATATTGAATCACAGCCGAAAGAAGGTCGGAGCTATCGCAGTGTATAGTGGCCGACACGAGGACTTTCTCAGCCGGGCAGCGTTTGATAGGAAATCGCCCCCCGTCGACTTCTGGTTGCACATTCTCGATGACGACGCGTTGTTGAAACTCGGTGGGTAGTTGGGTTCGACTCATTTTCGCTTCGCAATCCTCAGGAGGGCGGTGGAACGCCCTTTCAAATCATAGCGCACGCCTCGGCGCATGGGATAGGTTTCTTTCTCTGGTTCTGCCGAATCTAGAAGCATCTCCCAAAATTGGCCGGCTTTGACTGCAGGAAGTGTAAAGAGGATGTTTTCGTGGTGCGCGTTCAGCAGTAAGAATAGGGTGTCCCCGGTAATTCTTTCCCCGTGGTCATCCACTTCTTCGATGATATCTCCCGAGAGACGTACGCCGATGGCCCGGACAAAGTCTGCATTCCACGCGTCGTCATTCATTTCCTGCCCATTGGGCTCAAAAAAAGTAATGACTTTAACGTCGGATCCCCGTAGCGTGCGGCCTTGAAAAAACTTGCGTCGATGCAAAACAGGCTGGGAACGGTGAACGTGAATGACTCGCCGAGTAAATTCGAGCATTGCTTTTCGAGAGTTATCCAGCTCCCAGTCCAGCCAACTAATCTCGTCATCCTGGCAATAGGCGTTGTTATTACCTTTCTGCGTATGGCTAATTTCATCGCCGCCGCACAACATGGGCACGCCCTCTGAAAAGAACAGGGTCATGATGAAATTTCGTTTCTGCCTCTCCCGAAGGGTGTTGATGGCGGGGTCATCCGTGGGTCCCTCCGCGCCACAGTTCCAGCTCATATTGTCATTGGTGCCATCGCGGTTGTCTTCTTTGTTCGCCTCATTGTGTTTATCGTTGTAGCTAACGAGATCGTGGAGAGTAAATCCGTCGTGGCACGTGATGAAGTTAATGCTGGCGTAAGGCCGTCGTCCGCTTTGAGCATAGAGGTCACTGCTTCCAGCCAGGCGAGTGGCAAGTTCCGAGACCACGCCGCCGTCGCCTTTCCAGAAACGGCGGACGGTGTCGCGATACTTTCCATTCCACTCCGTCCAGCCCACAGGAAAATTCCCGACTTGATAGCCGCCTTCGCCGAGGTCCCACGGTTCGGCAATGAGTTTGACATGGGCTAGCACGGGGTCTTGATGGATAATGTCAAAGAAAGCGCCCAGCTTATCCACTTCATGGAGTTCGCGCGCCAAGGTACTGGCCAGATCAAAGCGAAAGCCATCGACGTGCATTTCCTGGACCCAGTAGCGCAGGCTATCCTGGATCATTCGACGCACTGCTTCGTTTGCGCAATGCACAGTA
>JBBSDO010000216.1:0-4864 GCA_038241515.1 Elusimicrobiota bacterium
GAAATCAAAAACCTCCACGCCAACGTCGGCGAGAAAGAAATTTTGCGCGGCATCTCCCTCGCTGTGAAGAAAGGGGAGATTCACGCGATTATGGGTCCCAACGGATCCGGCAAGAGCACCTTAGCCAACGTCTTGGCCGGTCGCGAAGGATACACTGTGACGAGCGGCACGGCGACCTACGAAGGCAAGGATCTTTTGGCGATGGCTCCCGAGGAGCGCGCGGGGGCGGGCGTATTTCTCGCTTTTCAATATCCGGTCGAAATTCCCGGCGTCACAAATAACTATTTCATGAAAACAGCGCTCAACGCCGTGCGGAAGCGCCGAGGCGAGGTAGAGCTGGACGCGATGGACTTTCTCAAACTCATCAAAGAGCGCGCGAAACTCGTCCAAATGGATCCCGCGCTATTGTCACGCTTTGTGAATGAAGGTTTTTCCGGTGGAGAGAAAAAGCGCAACGAAATTCTCCAGATGGCTGTTCTTGAGCCGAAGCTGGCTTTATTGGACGAAACGGACTCCGGACTCGACATCGATGCTTTGCAAATCGTGGCGGGGGGAATTAACGGACTGCGAAATCCCGAGCGGGCCATGATCCTCGTCACCCATTATCAGCGACTTTTGAATTACATTACTCCGGATTTTGTGCACGTGCTGGCCTCCGGTCGCATCGTCAAGTCGGGAGGCAAGGAACTCGCGCTCGAGCTTGAGAAAAAAGGCTATAGCTGGATTCCTGGCGCTGAGACGCAAGTCCCTAAAGCCGCAACGGTCGCCTGAGTATGCCCGCGGCTACCGCCTCTTACCTGAGTTTTGTTCCGGCCGCCGCGCCTGTTCAAATGGAGCAGGTTGAAGGGACTACGCACATTCATGTTCCCGCCGGTTGCAACGTTTCAATGTTTGAAACCTATGAGTCTCGGCTCCCCGAGGCCTATTCCACCGATGTGAAGTTAAGCTTAAACCTAGCCGCAAACGCCCGGTTGACCCATTACAAGTTGGTTGATGAGGGGCCTCGGGCCAATCACCACTCCTTTCTCGAAGTGCACGCTGAGCAGGCTTCCTTTTTCCAATCGCATGCTTTTCTCTTAGGCGGAGCAAGAATACGTAACACGCTCCATGTTCGCCTCAACGGCGAAAGGGCGGAATGTTCTTTGAACGGTCTTTACCTCGGATCAGGGGAACAGGTGATCGAGACACACACCCTCGTCGATCATGTTCGGCCCCATGGCACGAGCCGTGAGTTCTATAAAGGGATCCTCGATGACAAGGCGCAGGGGTTGTTCGATGGCCTGGTCCTTGTGCAAAAAGACGCGCAGAAGACCGACTCAGCACAGTCGAATAAGAATTTGCTTCTGTCTTCAACGGCGCGCGCAAATTCCAATCCGGAGTTGAAAATTTTGGCGAATGACGTGAAGTGCAAGCACGGCGCCACCATTGGGCAAATCGATCCCGCGCAGCTATTTTACCTGCGGTCTCGCGGAATCTCTGAAGGGGAGGCGCGCAAACTGCTTATTTTTGCCTTCGCCAGCGAACTGATTCAGGTGATTGAAGTATCGGAGCTCCGGGAGAAGTTAGAAAGGCTCTTATTCGCCAAATTTCAGAAAGCATGATATTTCAAACCCGACCCCGGAGCGCTCATTTTGTCCAATTCCAAAAGTTATGTCTGAATTAAGCGACCTCTACCAAGAAGTCATTCTTGATCACAGCCGCAAACCCCACAATTTCCATGCGATGCCCCTGGCTACGCAGAAAGCGGAAGGTTATAACCCGCTTTGCGGGGACCAAGTGACGGTTTACGTCAAGCTTCAGGGCGACAAGATCGAAGATGTAAGTTTCGAGGGCAAGGGATGCGCTATTTCTAAGTCATCGGCCTCCGTGATGACAGACGAAGTTAAAGGGAAAACCAAAGCGGAAGCGGAAGCGCTATTTGAAAAGTTCCGGCATTTGGTCACGGATTCGAAATCGCCCCGATTAGAAGAAGAAGACAAGCTCGCCGCTTTTTCGGGCGTCTCGGAATTTCCTACACGGGTCAAATGCGCCGTTCTCGCCTGGCACACCCTTCGTTCCGCCCTTCATGACAAACCGGCTGCGGTATCGACCGAATGACGATGCGACCCGGCGAATTCATCAAACTCAGCCGTGACTGCGAAGTGGTTCAAATCCCCGAGGGCTTTCGCGTCCGGATCGCCCGCGGGACCGAGGTTCGGCTAGCGCAAGCTTTGGGAGACACCTACACGTTAACGACAGAATACGGTTCGATGGTGCGACTTGATGGCAAGGACGCCGATGCGATTGGTTTACAGGTCGCTGAAGAGAAGGCCACGGATACCACGGCAGCCGTACCCCCGGAAGAGGTTGAGAAACAAGTGTGGGGCCGCCTCCGCTCCGTATTTGATCCAGAAATTCCGGTGAACGTTGTGGACTTGGGACTTGTATACGAGTGCAAAGCCACCCCGTTGCCCGAAGGGGGCAACCGAGTCGCTGTAAAAATGACCTTAACTGCTCCCGGTTGTGGAATGGGCCCTGTTCTGCAGCAAGATGCCGAATATAAGATCCGGAAAGTCCCCGGAGTCAAAGAAGCACAAGTAGAAATCGTCGTGGAACCCCCCTGGAACCAATCCATGATGTCCGAAGCCGCCAAACTCGAACTCGGGCTATAAAGCCTTCATACGCGTCGAATTCACTCGCGCTTAGCGACCACTACCTTTTCGAGAAAATTATTTTTAGATGGCTTCTCTCGCTGAGGCGCGGAGCTCCCTGAGACAGTCAGTCTCGTTTTTTTGAATTCATGTGTTTGTAAGGCATGGTCCCTCGTTGAAGAGGCGACCTTCAAACCTTCAGAGTGTTGCACTAGCTTATTGAACCCGGGACTTGATTCGGTCAATTGACAGTCGGAGGGGTGGTTGATAGAATCATCCCGCTTCACTCAGGTTTAGGGAGGGGAAATGGTTCTCGATACAGAACAGTCGCAAGAGCGACGCCGTCTCAAGCGCGTCACGATCAAACTGCCAGTGGGTGTCGAAGGCATCGGCATAACGAAATTCACTTGCGAAACCCTCAATATGCACGAGCAGGGAATGGCCGTCACCTCGACCACCTTCCTTACAGAGGGCACCAAAGTGCAGCTCTCGATCGCCATGCCGCGCTCTCAAATCGCCATCGACGCGATGGTGGCTTGGTCTACCGCACTGAATATTATGGCGCTTAAGCCCACGCGCTGCGCCATCGGCTTTAAATTCTCCCACACCTC
Organism: Elusimicrobiota bacterium; assembly: GCA_038241515.1. GTDB lineage: Bacteria > Elusimicrobiota > Elusimicrobia > 2-01-FULL-59-12 > 2-01-FULL-59-12 > JBBSDO01. The sequence continues at coordinate 3,242 of JBBSDO010000216.1, forward strand.
GTCCAAGGATATTGCCGCTATTAAGCGCTTTGTCCGCAATCATCGCGATTAAGTTTTTCTCGGCCGCCGTGGCTGCTTGGGCAGCCCTGGGCCTTTCTCAGAAAGAAGTAGTTCCTGCGGAACCTCCTGCCGTCACGATTCTGTGCTACCACACCTTCGATAATCGGAAGATCAATCCCTATACCGTCGACAGCCGGCAGTTGAACGAGCAAATGCGTTTTTTGGCTGTACAGCACATTCCCGTGATTCCTCTAGAGCAGCTCGTCTTTTATATGCAGGGGAAAGGAGCACTGCCTTCACGGTCGGTGGTCATCACGATTGACGATGGGTACAAAACCGCTCGAACGAAGGCCTGGCCTATTTTTCGACGCTTCGGCTTTCCCTTCTCGGTATTTGTTTATCCCCAGGCGATCGGTCGCCATGGTGCGGCTCTGAGCTGGGGGAATCTGCGTGAAATGGCGGCAGCGGGTGTCGATGTGGAATCTCATTCCTACACCCACCCTCTTTTAACCCATCCTAGTCACGCAATGGACCCGTCTTCCTATGTCAATTGGATCGATCATGAGCTGGTGGATTCTAAAAAGGAAATCGAAAGGCGTCTGAACAAGCCCATCTTTGCACTGGCCTATCCCTACGGCGGGTACGATGAGCGCGTGGTGGAAAGGGTCAAGGGGGCCGGTTATACGCTAGCGCTCACGTGCGATGACGGGGAGGTAACTGGCCAAACCGACCCGTGGCACTTGAATCGCCGTTTGGTCTTCCACAGTACTTCTCTTAAAGTATTTTCCGACTATTTCCGCGACAAGCCGCTCGTCGTTTCGGAAACTAGCCCTCGAGATGGCGAACGCCTTGTGGGTCCACCCCAACAGATTGAGGCGCGAATCGCCAATGTACAACAAATACTGCCCGAAAGCGCGCGGATTATGGTGGACAAAGTCAGCCGTCACTGGATGCCCGCTTCCATTGATGCAACCTCCGGACTCATGAAGTTTCCCGTACCGAAAACGACGAAACGGGGCTACTATTTTGTCAGTCTGATGGCTCGTGACCGCCTGGCTCCGCACGCGTGGCGCGAGGCCTCTTGGTTATTCATAGTAAGGCAAAACGGTCTTAAATCTAGATGAATTCGTATTGTTGACTAAAATAGTCATCTATGGTATCCTAGAGTACAATTATGATGAAGGTGAGCACAAAAACGGAGTACGGTTTGCGCTGTTTATTACTCTTGGCAAAGCAAGAAGTGGGACATGAAGCCCTATCGATTACGCAGATTGCGGCCCGTGAGCGGCTCCCTAAGCAGTATGTTCAACAGATCCTGATGCGCTTGCGGCGTGCCGGGCTGGTAAAGAGTATTCGGGGAACCCAAGGGGGCTTTTCTCTGGCTAAGCCCGCTGCCGAAATTAGCATCGGCGCAATCCTGCGGGATTTGGAAGGAATTCCTTTCCAGCACACCTGTGACAATTTCAACAAGAAGAACAACTGCGGCCATCTAAGCGATTGCAGTATTCGGCCTGTTTGGCAGATGATTAGCCAACGGCTATGGGACGCTCTCGACCAGATCTATTTGCATCACTTGATCGATGATGAGGCTACGGTCGGTCGGACTCTCGCCGTGGAACTCCC